>NZ_JAVRIF010000009.1:0-164888 GCF_031846185.1 Thalassotalea castellviae | reverse complement strand
GATTTAATATAACTGTTTAAATTTTATTAACGAGCGTGCGATTAAACGATATGAAAAATATTTAAGTTTAATTTATAAGTATAAAAGACTGGAACTATTCTGTTTCTTGAGACTCACGTATTCTTTCTAGCCTAGCTTGTTCCTCTTCATAGGCTGCTTTAATTTCTTCTATGACATTATCTACATCAGCCGCTTTATTGTTGTCTTTAAACCTACCTGTGAGCTCAGTGTCAGGTGTTAGTTCGCTATTTTCATAAAGAAACCACATTTCCTCTGCATAACGACTTGAAAGTAAGTCAGGAGCAAATTGACCATAATAAGTCGTCATATTATCAACATCACGTTTTAGCATTTTACGGGCATTGTTATTTGCCGCAGCATCTACTGCCTGTGGTAAGTCAATAATCACTGGACCATATTCATCTACTAATACGTTAAATTCTGATAGATCGCCATGTATAACGCCAGCACAGAGCATGCGCATAATATAAATCATGACTATTTCATGATCTTCTCGTGCTTGCTCTGCGTCCATAACAACATCATTTAAACGAGAGGCTACATTACCTTCATCATCTGTTATTAACTCCATCAGTAATACACCATCAAAACATCCATATGGCTCTGGTACACGTACACCGGCAGCTGCTAAAAGGTACAAGGCATCAACCTCAGCATTTTGCCAAGCTTCTTCTTGTTGGCTTTTTCCGTATTTTGAGCCTTTTTCCATCGCTCTTGCTCGACGGCTATTTCTACTTTTACGTCCTTCTTGGTATTGCGCTGCCTTTTTAAAACTGCGTTTATTCGCTTCCTTATATACTTTTGCGCATCGTACTTTATTGCCACATTTTACGGTATAAACGGTTGCTTCTTTGCCACTCATTAATTGACTGAGCACTTCATCAATTAGGCCATCATCAATTAGAGGTTGTAATCGTTTAGGTACTTTCATTTAATCTCGGTAGTTAAGTTCAAGGGTTATAAATATAACCTCAGGGAAAAGCGCGATAGTATTTGTGTCATCGGTAATGATCATTTTGGCGAGTTGCTCCAAGGATCAACCGGCTTGTCTGTATTTGAAATTGTGACTTTCTGGTGTGTTTTTGAATAATTCGTTTGTTTTTTTACCTGCTCTTTATTGTTAAATGAACGATTGTCATTAACTTTTTTCGGTTTTGGTGAAGGAGCTTGTCCTAAAATTAATTGTTTAGGCTCACGCGGTTTTTGATGCGCAGGAATGATACGTTGACGTGGTGGAATTTCGTATTGCGTATCATCAGCTTTAGGTAAATTCTTATAATTGTAAAGATAAAAACGCTCTATTTTCTCCCGCGCCCATTCTGTTTTACGTAAAAACTTGAGACTCGAAGCTATAGTTGCTCGATTTTTGAAGCAATTTATATTGGTATATTCCGCCAGTATTTCAAAACCATAGTAACTTACTAATTCATTTAATAAGGTATCAAGTTTTAATCCATGTAATGGGTTATTTAACTGTTCGTTTTCGCTGGTCATAAATTTATTGATTATATTATTAAGTGAATGATTTAATTATATACTGCTAAGCTATTAAGATCAGAAAATGAAGTAAAATAAAAGTTAGAAAACTAAGATTAATTAGTTATGCTCATAGAAACGACGTCATAACAGGTTTTACCAATCATGGGTAATGTACTAAACAAAATGAAAATATATCAAACGTTACTCTTTGTACTCACACTGCTATTAAGCGTATTACTTTTAGGGTGTGAAAAACCTAATTTGTTACTTGCTAATGAACATCACCAACTTACGCAGGCGGCTTTAATTGATGGTGATTTGTCAAATGATGGTCAATATTCAGTTATTCTAGATATTAAAAATAATCTATCACTTTGGCAAAACTCAAATTATACGCTTATTAAACAGTGGCCGAGTTCTCTGTTTCCACAACAGCAATATTATGTGGTGTTATCGAATAATCAGCAGTGGCTTGCTGTTGCAGGTAAACACTCAGTAACACTACTATCTGTTAACTCAAAACATAAACCGCTTACCTGGGAAGTTAATGGCTTTGATCGTGACGCTGAAATTAGTCAAATTTTAATTAACTCAATCGGTAATAAGGTTATTATTGGTTTAACGGAAGGCAGTGTCGTTGTTGTAGATATAACTAATGGTCTGAGATCTCAGTTCGCTTTACACGATGGGCCCGTTAATCATTTGATCTTTAGTGACAATGAACAAAAATTAGTATCTGCTTCACTCGATGGTCAAGCCATAAAGTGGGATCTAGCTTCTGGGAAAGTGATTTGGAGTAATGAGCAACCTTTTCGCATCACCAGTTTAGCGTTTGATGACTTATCACAGCGGTTATTTGTGTCAGATGCTCTCAATAATCAAACATTTTTTTCTTTAAATAAAGGTCAAGAAATTTCATCGTTGAGCTATTTCGAACGCAACCGATACTTTAGAGAAGCGATTTTCATCTCTGGAGCGAAAAAATTATTAACCTCTTCATCAAAATATCAAATTTCTTTATGGGATGTCATGTCAGGTAACGAAATAAGCCAAGGAGAAATTAAAGCTTATAATTTTGGCAGTACCGTATTAGACTTTGCTGTAAATGAACAAAATGATGTAATAACACTAAGTTCTGATGCTGTATTAGAGTTATGGCCAGCACCGTTATTTAAGTAAGTTATTGACTTTGCAAATTTCACATAAGAAAAATTTTTCGCTCAATGCTTTTTCGTTTGAACGCTCAATGTTTGTGAATGATTGCTTTTTTATCGACCAGTAATATTGTGTGATTTGCTTTTCAAAATAGATGAAAAGTAGTGCTAAGCTTAATGATAATACTGGGATATAGAGCAATGAATTGATAATGCTCGAAGGGTACATAACATTGAGTGTTATAGGTATAAAAACGATTAACGTTGATAACACGCGATAAAGATATTTAATCATTGATAAAAGCATAATTCCCTCTAACTTCACTTCAGTAATTTATTGATGCAAGTATGTTAGTGATAAATTAGACTAGTTTCAAAAGGATTATATTCACACTAAAGGTGAATTTCATTCACTTAATAAATGCTTAATATTACCCATCTGACTCAATCATATTTGGAGATTTAATCAACCAATTTAAGAAGCATTGAATATCATGCCTGTCTTTGTCTTCATCACGGTAAACTGCGTAGAGAGCTCGACCAAAAGGGACGGTTTTATTAAAAGGATCTATTAATACTTTTCGATTTACTAGCGAGTTTTCAATAGGCATTAATGCCAAACATAGTCCCAAGCCTTGCTCGGCAGCATGTAAGGATGATTCGTAACTGCTAAAGGTTAAATTATGCTCGACATTTATGTTTTCAAGACCTGCGGCCTCCGCCCAAGTTTGCCAAATGTTATCCATGCTAGTTAAATCAATTAAAGGAATGTTTTTTATTTGCTCTATCGATGTTAATTGATGTTTATCGGCAAATTCTTGAGAGCATAGAGCGGCAACTTTAATATCAAGCAGTTTTTTCATGCTGACATTTGGCCAATCACCGTTACCTATTCTAATCGCTAAATCAAAGTCTTCATAACGAAAGTCAGTGAGGTCTAATCCCGTTTCAATTCGAATTCCTATCTCTGGATGTGCTTGTTGAAATAATCCTAATTGGGGCAAAATGACGTTAGTTGCCATAGTGGCAAAGGTTGAAATTTTTAGGTTCGGAGATAAGTACTTTCGTTTAACTGCTTTTGTACCTTGTTCAATTTGGTCGAGGCCTTGTTGAATATAGTTTAAGTATAATTTTCCGGCTGAGTTTAATTTCACACCTCTGCTTTTTCGAATAAATAATGAGGTACCAATATATTCTTCTAATGATTTGATTTGGTGGCTAACGGCAGAAGGCGTTAGAAAAAGTTCTTCACTCGCTAATTTAAAACTTTCTAAGCGGGCAGAAGATTCAAATATCGAAAGCAAATGCAAGGGAGGGAGTTTTTTTGCCTTTGAAGTAGCCACCATTCAATTCCAATTTTAATTTAACAAAAAAGATTCAGTCAGTGTTTTTACCACACAATGATAGAAAGTGTGAAGGTTATTGATGAATTTAATTTATCTATTGAATTTACCTTTTTTGCTAGAAGCCGATCTAACAACAATCGGAAAGTTGTTTTTGTCTTATTCATGTTAGGTGTTATTTTATTGAAATTCGGATATTCTTTGTGTCACTAAATTTCAATGTTAACTGAGAAAGCCCAATGGCACGTTTGACGATAATTTTCATTTTTATCCCGTTGCTACTTATTTTACAAACAGGTTGTACTGTCGTTACGGCCACGGTTGGTGTTGCATCTGTCGTTGTAGGAGGGGCTATTGAAGTGGTTGATACCGTTACTCCTGATATTATCGACGATGACGAGGAAGAGGATGAAGATGAAGATGAACAGAACAATATCGACCTTTAATATTAACTGTACGCTCATTAATACTTAAACGTGATAAAAGCGTATTAATATTTTTCAGTGCGCTTATTCCACTTTTATTCTCTTTTCATGATAAATTTTCATTCCCATTTAGTTGTGGTATTTAATCCAATTAAAATAGATCAGTTTGATAATCCACTTTTTAATCGCTAAACTCTCGAAAATTAATGCATCAAATCCGTATACATAAGGCGATAAATGAATAAACAGCAAGCTTACCCTATTGGTAAACAAGGAAAACCATGGGGAAATGAAGAGAAGCAGCAATGGTTTGCTCTTCAATCAGTGAAACGTTCATATTATGATGAAGTGATCACGAAAATTAATGCCTTAAAGAGTGATTTTGAGATTCAACAATATGGTGCTTTGCCCATTGATGAACAACGTTACCCCTTGTTTATTTTAAAAAGCAAAACATTTGATCACGCTAAAAAAACCGTGCTTGTCACAGGAGGTGTGCATGGTTATGAAACAAGCGGCGTACAAGGCGCTTTGCTTTTTGCTAAAGAACATGCACACAGATATGAGTCAGCTTTTAACTTTCTGGTTGCGCCGTGTTTGAGTCCATGGGGATATGAAACAATCAACCGTTGGAACCCTAATGCAATCGATCCAAATCGGTCTTTCTATAAGAACAGTCCAGCAGAAGAGTCTGCTGCTTTAATCTCTTACTTATCATCGTTAAAGGTTTCGTTATTTGCTCATTTTGATTTACATGAAACTACCGACTCTGATAATGCTGAGTTTAGACCTGCGCTTGCTGCTCGTGATGCGACTGTGCATGATAACTGGAATATTCCAGATGGTTTTTATTTAGTGGGAAATACGCTTGAACCACAAGCAGATTTTCAAAAAGCGATAATTGAGAATGTGAAAAAAGTTACCCATATTGCCGCTGCAGATGAAAATAGTCAATTGATTGGCAGCCCCGTTACGCAACCTGGCGTGATAAATTATTCGGCAAGAGAATATGGATTATGTATGGGGTTATCTGATGCTAAATTTGTTACGACAACCGAAGTCTATCCAGACAGCCCTAAAGTTTCGAGTCAGCAATGTAATTTAGCGCAAGTGGCAGTAATCACCGGTGGTTTGGATTATATTTTGACTGATGAAACCGTTTAGTTTTTTATAGTAATAATGTCATTTTATTGATTTAAAGCATGTGAGAAATGCATTAGCGCTTGATAAAACAACTAAACGTGGTATTTTCCATTTAATTTATTTTATAGAGAAAAACTTTATGCCAAAGGCGAGTGATATTAAAAAAAATGCAGCGATTGAACACAATGGTAAAGTGTTAATTGTTAAAGACATTGAACGTTCTGTTCCACAAGGAAGAGCAGGTGGCAGTTTATATCGTATGAGAATGTACGATGTGGTCACTGGTGGAAAAGTTGATGAAACTTTTAAAGACTCAGACATGCTTAATTTTGCTGATTTAAGTCGTCGTGCGGCAATGTTCTCTTATATTGATGGTGATGAATATGTCTTTATGGATAATGAAGACTATACGCCATATAATTTGAATAAATCTTCGATTGAAGATGAAGTGGTTTTTATTACTGAAGCGACAGAAGGTTTGTCAGTTATTCTTGTTGATGGTTCACCTGTAGGTGTTGATGTACCGGCAAGTGTTGAACTTGAAATTGTTGAAACAGATCCCTCAATAAAAGGCGGCTCTGCAACAGCTAGAACCAAGCCTGCTATTTTATCAACGGGTTTAACGGTACAAGTTCCTGAACATATATCGACCGGTGATAGAATTAAAATTAATACCGAAGAACGTAAATTTATGGGCCGTGCTGATAAATAACATTTTTATAGAATTATTAACTATGAAATTGATTGAAGGATATTTCTCAAAAGAAATATCCTTTTTTATTACTTAAAGCATGGATTACGCAATTTTGTCTGCTTTATAAACATTAAAATTCAATTCATTAACCTTGAAGCGTCCCAATAATGCGCCAATACTGAACAAGGCTAATACTTGAAAATAAAGACTATTTATTAACACTTCAAGAATATTTAATTCATAAATATTTACCCAAGAATGCATCATTAAATATATTGTCATAAAAATACTGATAAAAACAAAAGACTCTAATACAAATTTTGTTTGTTTATTTCTATCTGTATTCTCCTGGTATGGGTCACGTTTTTTACCGTATAAATTAGCCATACCAATTGCGATAAACATGATATTGGTGAGAGTCACTGTACCAATTTTAATTGCCGCATCAACATTTAATATAAAATCACATAGAAATAATTCATAAATGATAAAGCTTAAATAAGTTAATACTGCTAACGCTAAATAAAAAGGCGAGACAAAATTAAATAAAAGTCTTGGTTGCAATTCAGCAGTTCGATTTGTTTGCGTATTTTGCTGTCGCATTAACTTTAAATGTTTGTAGCCAAGCAGTTCTAGGATAAATAAGGGTATAAATTGCGCAATACCAAATAATAACGGTAAATCATCCAGAATATTGATGTGTGCTCTATAATCGGGAACGATATAAGTAAAATAAAAAATTAATCCTGCGCCAATCATCATAAATAAATAGTTCATCGTCTGATAAACAAGTTTAATAGTATGAATTCGTTTTGCAGGTACCGGATAGAGCTTGGGATAATCTTGCTCAGGACAATGAGTTAACACATAATTAATGCGTTTAACTACTTGTTTTGGATAAAAATACGAGAGCAGCCAAACTTGGCTGATCACTACTAAAAGTAGAATAATAGACATGCTCATAATTGTTCCTTAATATTTGTTATTGTTCATCACATTAGTGAACGCTATTCTTATTTCGGAATCAGTTGCTCCTGATTTTTTAAGTAAAGCAACTGACTCTTCGAGTTGAGTTGTGATCCATTGATTAATATCAAAATCACTGTTTTTAACTGCATCTTCATGAATAAAAGTGCCTCGATAACCTTTCGCCTGTATTACAGAATCTCTTTCGAGCAATCGATAAGCTTTGGCAACGGTTTTACTATTTACTTCTAAATCATTGGCAAGTTGTCTAATTGAAGGTAGGGGGTCACCGGGTTTGATTTTTTTATCTTTGACTGCTTGTTTTATTTGCTCAACAAGCTGAGTAAACAAAGGTGTTGGATCTTCAATATTAATTACTATTTCCATAATCACATTATTTTTTGGTGTACCTCTTGATGTAATGGTACAACTGGTTTTTTAATAATGCAATAAATAGTGCAAAGAAATTGGGAGAATGGCTAATAGATGTTATAAGTATTTAGCAGTTTAAATTTTGTAGTTTTACTTATTATAAATAAGGAAGCGTGTGGCAGGCTCAAGTTTATTAGTACTCATTGATGATATTGCGACAGTGTTAGATGATGTTGCAATTTTATCGAAAGTTGCAGCGAAAAAGACCGCCGGAGTATTAGGTGATGATCTTGCTTTAAATGCTGAACAAGTCTCCGGTGTGAAAGCAGATAGGGAGTTACCGGTTGTTTGGGCGGTTGCAAAAGGCTCATTTCTTAACAAGTTTATCTTGGTGCCAGCAGCATTATTAATTAGCGCGATATATCCCCCTTTAATTACCGTGTTAATGGTCTTGGGAGGGTTGTTTTTATGTTATGAAGGCGCTGAAAAAATAACCCATCAGTTCCTTTTAAATAAAGAAAAATTGCAAGAAGCTCACCAAGAGAAGCTAAAAAATATTGCTGACGAAAGTGTCGATTTAGTTGTATTTGAAAAAAATAAAATTAAAGGCGCGATTAGAACAGACTTTATCTTGTCGGCAGAGATCATTGTGATTGTCTTAGGCTCTGTTAAAGAAGCAGCTTTTCAAACACAAATTATGGTCGTTTCTGGTTTGGCTATTGCCTTTACTATCGGCGTTTATGGCTTTGTTGCTGCCATTGTCAAACTTGATGATTTGGGATTATATTTATTAAGAAAATCAGTCTCTGGTAAGTTCAATGCACTGCAACGTAGTTTAGGGCGCTCAATTTTAATGTTTGCACCAGTATTAATGAAAACCTTATCTGTTGTTGGCACTGTTGCAATGTTCTTAGTTGGAGGAGGAATATTAGTTCACAGTTTTACTTGGCTACATCATAAAGTAGAAGCTATGGTTCTTTGGACTCAACGTTTTGAATTGACGTTCTCAACTGTGATCGTACCCATGAGTATCGAAGGAATCATTGGGCTTTTAGCCGGATTACTCTTGTTTTTCCTCATGTATATTTACAAAAAATTTCAAGCACAGTAAGTACTTTTCACACAGGGATTGAGCCGACAAGTTTATTTTTAAGGGCACTTTAAGTGCTTACTGATAAAATAAATAATAAGGATTTACGGGCTATCGCTATCAATAACAGAGATTTTGCT
This sequence comes from Thalassotalea castellviae, assembly GCF_031846185.1. Lineage (NCBI taxonomy): Bacteria > Pseudomonadati > Pseudomonadota > Gammaproteobacteria > Alteromonadales > Colwelliaceae > Thalassotalea > Thalassotalea castellviae. The sequence continues at coordinate 156,061 of NZ_JAVRIF010000009.1, read as the reverse complement.
CAAAGCTCTAGTGTCTTAAATAGTCATAGCGTCGTGTTTTTAGTATAAGTATGCTGTGCTGATAGTTAAAACTTGAGCTCTTTAGCATAATCGTAACTCTGGCTTGATTAATTAATTAATCACAGCATGTGAGTTCTTTGTTCGCTATCCGATAAAATACAGCGTAAAATACCCATACGCCTCGTTAGGCTCATACCAGTAGATTCTTTACCAAAATTATAGATAGGACTTTCATGAAAAAAACGTTTCAACTGACTCACCCTAAAATTAAACCGGCTCGTAGAGTTGATGCTATTAAAAGTGAAATTAAAAAATATATTAAAAGAGAGCGAAACAAAACCTTACCTGAAGGTGTTGATTATTGGGATTTTGATTGCAAATTTGGTTTAACTGAACCTACGGCGGATGTTGTGCACTTAACTGCTATTAATAAATCAATTGATGAAGCAGTTGCAGCTGGCGCTGATTCTTTTTATGTTGAAGTGATAGTGAAAATGGCTAATCGCCAGTTTACAGCTCCTGATGAAGACTTAAGTGAAAGCCTTGATGAAGATGAAGACTAATACGTTATATTCATGAGCCATCTTGTTTTTGATCATTAGTCTAACTTATATTAGCATTTATTAAGTTTGCGATACCTTCCTGACAAGCAATAAGTAATTCATCACTCAATACTGGATCATTTATTGCTTTTGATAATGCTAAGCCACCAATCATCAATGTCGCGACTTGTAAGGCTTTTTGATCACATTTTATTTGTTGGTTGGCATTGTCAACAAAGCCTTTAAAAATATTGGTATAAGTGTCTTTAACTGTTTTATTCTGCTGATTAATATCAGTCACCAAAAATGCTAATGGACAAAGATGCTTAACTGTTTCATTGCGATGCTCATCACTTAAATAACGCTTAGTTATTCCCATTAAGCTACCGTCACAGTGGCTAAGATGATCATTACTCGCTAATATTCCTGCTTTGGTAATAGCTTGGGCATATAACTCACTTTTAGAAGCGAAGTGAGCGTAAAACGCCCCACGTGTTAATTTAGCATTCTCCATGACTTGATTTATTGATACTTTTTCAAAGCCATAACGGGTAAATAAATCGGCTGCACTCGTCAGTATTTTATCTTTTGATTGTTTTTTGTGATGTTTATGCCACGCCATAATAGTGCCTTAATCAGATTTTTAAACAGTCTCACATAAATTTAAAATATGTTCTTGAACATATTGTTAAAAGTTTTATTTTTGCTCTACATTCATCAATAAGACTTCACTTAATTAAGTTAAAGGAATAGAAAATGAACCAGCACTCTCAGGCTCCATCAAACGATAATAAGCAGATTGAAATTTTTGGCCCCAGTTTTTCAAATTTTGTTCGCAGCATTATGTTGTTATGTGAAGAATATCAGCTTGATTATTGCACAGGGTTACAGTTTTCAGGTGAGCTGGTGGAGCTAAAAAGCGAGCAACACTTTAAATTACACCCGTATGGAAAATTTCCCATTATCAAACATCAAGGGTTAATTCTCTGTGAAACTGCTTCGATTTGTCGTTATCTTCAAGCGACATTTATGCCTAAGGTGTCAACCTGTTTCTCGGCGCATCAAATGGCACGAATAGATGCGTTTAGTGCCATTATTTCTATCTATTTAGATAAAGCCCTTGTCAGAGATTATTTATTAGAGTTTGCTTTTCCTAAAGGAGAGCAGGGTAAAGTGAGACTTGATGTTGTTCAGTCAATGCAACAGCCAGCTCTGGATGCTCTGTCGATCATTGAAAATGAACTGAAGCACAGTGATACACTTAATAATGAGCAATTATCCATAGCAGATGCTTTAATTGCTCCGATACTTCATTATCTTTCAACATTACCAGAGCCTTTTAATTTGATTGATAGATATCCTTTAATCGTCAAGTATTTAAGCGCTTTAATGGTACGTGAAAATAGTAAAAAAGTATTAATTGCGCCGAAGAACTGGTGATCATTTCTCGAATCAAATAGCGAATAAATGTATGCGTACTCTTTTAATGTTATTTTAAGTAGAAAATTTTTATCGCTATGTTGATCACGGGCTATCCTTTCTTGAATAGAGGTGTTATTTTTAATAAAAACAACACTGTTGAGAGAGGATTAGTTTTATGTCTTTAACTGCTCATGAGTATGCCATTAAAGCGCAACAACTATGTGTATTACCTGATATTTATCTTAAACTTAAAGACATGTTAGCTGATGAAAGCACGACGCTTGCAGACATTTCTGCTTTACTCTCGTTAGAACCCGCTCTAGCATCAAGTTTACTTAAAATTGCCAACAGCGCGCTTTTTAATTTTCCAAAAGAAATAGACTCGATTGATCGAGCACTGATGATCTTAGGGATCAAAGAAGTCCAAACATTAATTGATACTTATGGCGTTACCGCGGCTTTTTCTGGATTAGATCCAACGATTTTAGATATGGATAAGTTTTGGGAAATTAGTGTTGATTGCGCATTATTGACCAAATTTTTAGCCAAAAAAATTAAACTTGAAAACGCTGATTCGATGTTCTTGTCTGGGCTTTTACATAATATTGGTGAATTAGCCATTGTTCACACCAGCCCCAAAAAAGTGCAGTATTGTGAAGGTTATGACAGAGAAGAAACGCCATGGGATCGTCAAATTGATACCTTTGGTTTTACGTTTTCTCAATGTAGTGCTGAGTTATTATCATTATGGCAGTTACCGACAAGTATTATTGAACCTATTGCCTTATATAAAGATGCTTATAACGAAGATCTTGATAAAAAATCGACGCTGCTTTTTATTACCACACGTTTAGCCTTGATCAACTCTCATCCTGGCATGTACTCAAAGAAAACATTTTTAGGGCAACATTTGTTAGAAGATTTATCATTAACCCTTGATGATATTGACCAAGCTCTCGAGTTTTGCAATGTGGAAGGTATGGCAATCATGTCTTCATTAAATGTTATTTAATGACTTAGTTTCGCTAATCGTCATTGATTGTTCATGTAATCGTAAAATAATTGTCATCTTTTAATTTTATCTTTCTCCTACAAATTATTGAGGAGTTCGAAAATGAATAAGTTTAATTGGGATGAATTTGATTTTATAAATGACGAAGAGTTTTCTGAAAAAGCAGTCAAAAATAAAGGTAAAACAAATAAGCGTAAATGGCGTGAAATAGAAACAATCAAAGAACAACGACGTTTGAAAAAGCAAATTGCTGAAATGGAACAATACTCTTTTTAAACGTTTAGTGTAGAGCGCTTTGTGCCATAATAAATGAAACTGAGAAGGCTCACTAATAGCAATATATATTTAACGGCATTGGGATGTTGCTGGTAAAAACTTGCTGTGTCATATATTGGTATATCAACAACAGAATAGCCATGTGTATTCTCTTTAATTTGAGAGCCTTCAACAATATTACCATAGGGATCTAAAACAGCAGTGAGCCCAGTATTGGTCACTCTTATTAGATATTTTCGATATTCAATGCTTCGAAAAAGCGAAAGGGCCATATGTACTCGTTTTCCTGAGGTATGATAAAACCAAGCATCATTTGAACTATTGATCAAAAACTCGCCCCCTTGAGCCATACCTTTGGCAACTTGCTCGGTAAAAACAGCTTCATAACAGATCAACGGAACAGCCTTGAAACTTATGTTTTGTGAGTTTTTAACTTCAAATAACGCAGATTGATTACCAGGTTTATAATTTGGTGCAAATGGAAATATCTCTCTTAGCCAAGGCAGTTGTTGCTCGAAAGGCAGATACTCACCAAACGGTAAGAGCACCTGCTTAGCATAGGTTTGTTCTACGGCATTATCGCCAAAAAGTTCCATGGTATTAAAATACCCAGCGTTATTATCTAAGGTTTCATTAAGGGGTTTAATTGTTGTTAGTAACAGCGAGGAGTTTTTTAATAATGGCTTAAAAAATACTTCATCTTCTGGGTAATAACGATAAGAAATAGGAACAGGAATTTCAGGAAAAACCACTAAATCAATGTTCTGTTCATTTTCTATTTGTAAAAGTAGTTGGTCAAGCTCTGCTTTTACCGTTAACCAATCATCCCGGGTCCTATTGGTTATATCGATATTAGGTTGGACAATTGCTACTCGAAGACTTTTTTCTTTCGATATCATTTTGGTAGATGTTGTACTGTTTGCTTGAATTGGGTAATCCCCAATCACTTCATTTTTTTTATAGTGTCCATAACCAATGTTTGCGAAAAACAAAACTAACGCCACGATAAAGCATTGCAACGCTTTTGTTTTATCTGTGTTGACTAAGGTAATACCATTGGCAATTAATAGGTTGATACAATGAATAAGGAAGAAGACTAACGCAACCCCCCCGATATCAGCTAATTGAGTGAATAACGGCTGAAGGTATAAAGCGTGTGCAAGGTTGCCTGGTAATATATGGGGAATGTAATTTACCACTACCGTAAAAAATGTTGCTGAAAAAAATGCTCCTGACAACGATTGCCCAAACTTAAAGCGTACGTGAAGCCAACAAGCACATGCATAAGGAATTGCTGAGATTAGACAAAATATAAAAACAAAAGGTAAAACAATATTCGGGGCAGATGAAGTAATTGCAGCTACGCCGTAAACTGCCCACCAAATGCTGCATAGCCAGCCTAAAGTAGCAGACAATAATCCCAACATAAAAGCATTACGTAACGTAACTTTATTGAGCGCAACAATAATTGGCACCATAGTAAACCAAGTTAAAATTGCATAACCACCGCTGGGGAAAGCGAGGTAAAAGAGCAAAACGGTGAATAGCCCCAGTAAAAGGCTATTAAATTGCTTATCAGTGTTGTGAGTATTTAATGAATTATCAGAGGATAATATAAGCGATAACCTATTTTTTATGGCGATAAAGAAAAGCGACAAAAGCCACAAGTATTAATTGCAAAACAGTATGAAGTACCGGCACGCTAGAGCCGCTGCTCGTTCCACCGCCACCGCCACCACCGCTTGCAGATACTAGTGAGGGGAAGGCCAAACATAAGATAATAAAAATGACTGCGATAATGTGATTCATTTTACGGTGCTTTGCTTCCAAGTATTCGTTCAACACCTACAATGACAAGTAGGGCGGTAACGAAGTTAATAATTTGCCAAATATACAGATGATAAAAATCAAAGTCATTATTTTCTTCTTTAATTTCATACATTAAATGGATAATGCGTAATATATTCTCTACATGTAATACCAGCACAGCCACAATCAACATGCAGATTTTATTATAAATTGGCTGGTTTAATGCCAAAACTACCGCACTAACGCTGGCGATAAGCATTAAACCGGTACATTCGTTATCGACAATTAAAAACCTTGTTGAATTGGTGTGTTTGAGCAAATTTCCGTCAACAATTATCGGCTCTGCAATTAATTGATATAGATAAGCGACACTATTGGAAAGCGCATGTTGTATGGTTTGAGATAGCCATAGATCACGATGAACCCAATAAACAATGCTTTGTAAAATAATGAGATAAAGTAAAAATCTAGGAAAATATTTTAACGCAAGTGATTGTTCATCTTGCTGGTTTACTTTTGATAATTTTGACATCACTCAGCGATTTTTTTGATGGTTTTTATTGCCACAGTGTATCTGTGAATTGATATAGGAAGCTAGGTAAATTTAATATTTATAGCTTTGTCGTGAAGCTTTTGAATTAATCATAAACACCTAGAGTTCTCCTCGATAAATTCAGAACAATTTAATACGGGTTAATAATGTGCCATGACAGCATTGATCCCATTTACTTATAAGCTTTCACTATAACCTTGAAATATTTATATACATTCGTTTTAAAAATAATTTGTTTTTACCATTGTTTTATTTTTGTAAGCCCCGAGTATATTTAATAGGCGCTAAGTCATACTGATTATCTCCTCAATATACTTTTAACTTTTAAGAAGGTTGTATTATGAAAATAACAATATCAGGTCACCATGTTGAAATTACCGACGCAATTAAACAAGCCATTGAAAGCAAATTTGCTAAAATAGCCAAACATTTTCCCGATTTAATGACAATCGATTCGGTTATTACCGTAGAGCCTCATGAACAAAAATTGGAAGTCACAACTTTATATGAGGGACAAAAAGTTTCAGTAAAAGCATCAGGCAAAGAACTATATTCTGCAATAGCTGCTGCTTCTAAAAAATTACAAGCTGCGCTGAAACATCGTAAAGGTGTGTTGAAAAAGAAATTAAATGAAAAATATCAGGTCAAACAGTCAGATGGGTTTATGCCTGTTTAACGTAAAGTAAAAAGGAATGTTAAAGTTAGAGGCTATTCAAGTGATTGAATAGCCTTTAATTTTTTAGATTTATAGTTTGAACAGACTAATTTTTTAGATTTATAGTTTGAACAGACTAATTTTTAGGTTTAGTTGCCAATTAAACCATTGATATGAGCAACGGCGCATCGACCTAATGCCCCCAAGGAATAACCTCCTTCTAATACCGAAACAATTCGACCTTTACTGTATTGATCAGCTATTCGCTTTACTTCATCGGTGACCCAACGATAATCTTGTTCAGTCAAACTCACTTGCGACATTTCATCCTCAATATGCGCATCAAAACCTGCGGAGATGAAGATCATTTCAGGTTTGAACTTTCTAAGCGCGGGTAACCATTTTTCGGCAATTATTTCTCTAAATTCAGGCCCTTTGGTTGTGGCATCTAGTGGCGTGTTAATAATTGGTGGCGTATCACTTGCTTGCATTTCAAAAGGATAAAAAGGGTATTGGTATGAAGAACAAAACAAGGTACCTTTTTTATCTTTGATTATATTTTCAGTGCCATTACCGTGATGAACGTCAAAGTCGACTATAGCAACTCGCTTTAATTTATAATGTTTCTTGGCATATTCTGATGCAATAGCGATATTATTAAATATGCAAAACCCCATAGCTTTATCTCGTTCAGCATGATGGCCAGGCGGGCGGGTAATACAAAATGCTGATGATAAAGTATTAGACATTACTAAGTCTACGGCATCTTTAGCGGCTCCTGCGGAATAAAGCGCGGCCTCTAATGATTTTGAACTCATCGCGGTATCATCATCGAGTCTGAAAAGTCCTTCTTTAGGAACATGTTCAAAAATATGATCTATATAATCTTTATCGTGAGCGAGCAATAATAATTGACGATCGAGTGGCGTTGCATCAATTTGTTTCACGACATATTCTAAACCACTGCGAATTAATTGATCTTGAATAGCCCCTAGCCGAGCGGGAGATTCTGGGTGGTATTCGCCCATATTATGACCATTACAGCGATGATGACTCAGTAGTCCAACCGTCATTAAAATTCCTTAAAACATTTATGATTGTGAATGCTCGTTATTTTTTTCTTTATATTTATTGGTTTCGAGTAAATCAAAAGTTAATGCAACTTCATCGAAGTCTTCCGAATAACCTCGAATAAAGCCTGTATTTTCAAATACTTTTAACATTGGAGCATTATCTCGTCTAACACAGGCAAGCAATTTGGCAAGGCCTCGTTTTTTGGCTATTTTGATTATTTGAAGTAAAAGTGTTGTCGCCATGCCTTTACCGCGTTGACATTCTCTGATCACAAACGCCACCTCAGCGGCATTCGCTGATTCAATATAATAATATCGCCCGACTGCTTGTATTACCTCGCCAAGATGTTCTTGTTGAGTGAAACATAAGGCAAGATCTTTATGTTGGTCTACGCTGACTAAATTACAAGATTTTTCACGTGTCATTTGTGTTGCGTGGTGATTATATCGCATCATTAAGGTTTCTTTAGTATGAGAATAAAAAAACTCTTGAAGTTTACGTTCGTCAGCAGGGCCTAAAGGCCTTAAGATATATCTATCACCGGCAAAGGTGTATTTTTTAAATTCAATGGCGCCTAATTCGGGAACGGAAGTGGGCGTATTATCTTGGTATTCTGGCACCCAATAATTTTTACGAACGTCTTTTAATAATTGCTCTCTAAATTTAGGATGAGCGATTCTGATCAGCTCTAAGGCGCGTTCTCGAATACTTTTACCAATTAAATTTGCAATACCAAATTCTGTTACCACATAAGCTACATGTCCTCTTGAGGTAACGACTCCGCCGCCTTCTGTTACATGTGGGACAATACGTGAAATTTTGCCATCTTTAGTTGTAGAGGGCAGTACAATAACAGGTTTTCCTCCTTTGCTTAGCCACGCTCCTCGCACAAAATCTACTTGTCCTCCAATGCCGCTATAAAAATGATAGCCGATTGAATCGGATACCACTTGACCGGTTAAATCTACTTCAATAGCACTATTAATAGAAACCATGTTGTCATTTTTAGCGATATTTACCGGTGAATTGATGTGCTCTGAAGGGTAAAACTCAACATGCTGATTTTTATGTACAAAATCATATAACCTTTGTGAACCAATACAAAAAGTAACAACGGTTTTCCCTTTGTGAAAGGTTTTCTTTCGATTGTTTATTACGCCACTTAACATGAGATCTATGATGCCATCTGAGATCATCTCACTGTGAACACCTAAATCTTTATGGTTGGCCAAATAGCGTAAAACCGCAGCAGGAATTTTACCTATACCAATTTGAATCGTTGAACCATTTTCAACCAACATTGCCGCGTACTGGCCAATTCGTTCGGAGACTTGGTCTATATCAGGCTCTGGTATTTCAGGTAAAGGTTCCTTGCCATCAAGCCAAGCATGTATTTGATTGATATGAATAAAGCTATGACCATTCGTGCAGGGCATATTGGGGTTTACTTGTGCAATAACATATTTGGCTGACTTTACCGCTGAGGCGACAACATCAACACTGACACCAAGTGAACAATAACCATATTCATCCGGTGGGCTCACCATTACTAAAGCCGCGTCGAGCGGTAAAATATTTTCCTTAAATAACGTGGGTATTTCTGAAATAAAGCAAGGAGTGTAATCTGCGCGACCTTCTGCAACAGCCTCTCGAACATTTTTACCGCCAATAAATAACGAATTGACCTTAAAGAGATCTTTGTGTTCAGGTAATGCCCAAACATTATCGGAGAACGTAAGGATGTGAACGGTTTCTATATCATGCAGCTTGGCACTGTGATCAATGAGGTTTTGAATTAATAAATTGGGAACCGCAGCATTTGAACCAATAAACACCCGGTTGCCTGACTTTAAAAAATCGCCCCATTGAACAGGAGTTCCCGCTTTATTTGTGAGTGACATAAATGTTCAAATTCCCAAAGAGTTCAAAAGTATTAATGAACACAATACTAATCTGTATTATCAAGATTATACTTGATATAACACAAAGTTAAGACGTATTTTTATTGTTAACTAGCTGTTTTCTATTCTAAAACCTATTTTAAGTGTTACTTGATAATGACCTACCGAGCCTTCTACTATATGACCACGTGTTTCAGTGACTTCAAACCAGTCCATGTTTTTAATGGTTTTATGACATTCTGCTAATGCGTTTTCAATGGCTTCTTCAATACTGTTTTTTGAAGAGCCAACCATTTCAACTTTTTTATAAGTGTGATGATCTGACATGGTAAATTCCTTAACATAAAGTTTAAACTACCTTAAATATAGTCAAAATTTATTAAAAGCCTAAGGTTGTTCAATCTAGACATTACGTTTCACAGGCTTTATGCTGGCGATAATATAACTGGTACGAACAGTAAGCTGATATAAATGTTCAGCGATAAAAAATTAAATAGGTAATCTATGACATATGCAGCAATTAAAGGTTGGGGGAAATGTTTACCTCCAGCTGTTTTATCAAATGACGATTTAGCGACATTTCTAGAAACGAATGATGAGTGGATCACCTCTCGAACAGGCATGAAAGAGCGGAGAATTTCCCACGTTCAAGTGAGTGAACTTGCCTATGTTGCATGCGAAAAAGCGTTAGCGGCTGCAGGTAAAGAAGCAGGAGATGTTGAATTAATTGTTTTTGGTAGTACTACATTTGATGAGTTATGTCCTAATGCTGCGTCTAATGTACAGCGTTTATTAGGCGCAAAAAATGCTGCTTGCATGGACGTAAATACAGCTTGTACAAGTGGTATGTATAGTTTAACGACGGCAACCGCTATGATTAAAAGTGGCGTGGTTAAATCGGCGCTAGTGATTGGCGCTGAAGCTATTTCGCCTATCATGGATTGGAGTAATAGAGATGTTGCTGTGTTATTTGGTGATGGAGCGGCTGCCTTATACCTTGAGGCAAGTGATGAGGAAGAAGGAGTATTAGCAGAGTCGTTAGGTTGCTTTGGCGAATCGCGTGATATTTTAGCCGTTGAAGGTTGGGGGATGAAATATGCCAATAAAGAAAGAGTACTGGGCGATGCAACCTGGGCTTTTCTTGGCCAAGAAATTTTTAAGAAAGCGGTTGCTGGCATGGCTCAAGGTTGTGAAAAGACGTTAAAGAAATTAAATTTTACTTCACAAGACATCGATTTAGTCGTTCCTCATCAAGCTAACTTGCGGATCATTGATTCGCTTGCCAAAAAACTATCATTAGATAAAAGTGATGTTTTTATTAATATCCATCGATATGGCAATATGTCTGCTGCCACCGCTTTGGTTGCTTTTGTCGAAGCCATTGAAGAAAAAAGAGTTAAAGCCAATAGCCATATTCTTTTACCCGCTTTTGGTGGTGGATTAACCTGGAGTGCACATATCATTAAATTTGGTCAGCGAATAACGCCTATTGGTTCCTCTCAGATAGAATTGCCGGCGTGTAATCAATCCGGACTTGAGTTGGTAGAGCAAATCATTAACAGTAAAAAGTAGCGTCATTTTTAGCAAATCACTATATAAACTAAAATCAATGCATCCTTTTTATTATTTAACCGTCTTTATAGATGAGATTAAATAATAAAGAGGAATGTTTATGTTAACTGAATCACAAAACTCAACTCAAAGAAAAGTTGAAAAGATGCTGTGAGTTTGACTTTTCTGTACATGGGATAGCCCATTATTGTTAAAGAAAGTGTGGTTGCCAATAAATGACAACCTTTGTTTAGTGTAAAGCAGCTAACACTGAGTTCTCGGTATGTGGAATTAACACTTTATAACCTTCTGATTCTGTATCCCCCCAGGTAGAACTGCGTTTGCTTTTAAATGTTTTCTTAATATTAACTAATCGGTTATTGATCTCTTTATAAGTAAACGTATTGGTTTGAGTTAAGTCCATGGTGAAAAAAATATAGGCACTGCCACTACCATCAAAAGTAATGGATGATTGAATTGGTGTGCCGCTTTGATTAATTAAAACGTTAAATTCACTTTTAAATTCATCCACATATTCATGCACTTCTTTGTTATCTATGATTGCTTCTAAAGGTAAGGTGAAATTAAGTTGTCGAACGTTTTCCTCGTTATGTGTTACGACTTCTTCACTAACAAACGTGGCTTTTTTTAAAGTACGCAATAAATTCGGAGCAGCTGATAACATGGTACTCATTTCGGCTACGCCTACACCATTAACGGCATTTAAAGTAGGGGTGTTTGCTTCATCATCATGTTCTTTTTGTTCGGCTTCTTGTTCAAGCTTTGAGATGGTTTCATTACTGTAAATAAGCTTTAACCCTTGGTTATCTTCACTTAAATTAACTTGTATTAAACCTTTCTTGGTTTTCTGCTTTTTTTTCTTGCCTCGTTTTTCTGTATAAGCTGACTCAACGATAGCCGATATAGGTGTATCACCGGTAAATTTTAATAAGGTTGATTTTAAATCAGTGAGTCCATCAGCGTATGCATTGAAACTTGATAGGCTGAAAAATGATGTAATCATAACGATAGATGAAAAGCGTAGTTCCACAGAAGATCCCTTATTTTCGTATGTTTTAGATTATTTAACTTATGGTGTAAATTTTTACCTGTCAGGTCAATTAAATTTACGTTAAAAAATGTGTCTAAACCTCAGAGTAAAGTAGTGTCATTTAGTTCAGAATAAAACGTATATTAAAGTGTGTCTAATTTGACCTTTTTTTAATTAACCTGTTATGGTAATAAAATTCATATCATAACTATAAGAGGATAATGAATGTCTCAAACAGCAACTAATGCAACAAAAGAAGATATTAGAGCAGCTTATATTTCTGCCGAGGATCTTAAGCTTGCGGTGTCTTTGCTCTATCAAGCATATCATGATGATCCCGTCTTTTTAGAAATTTTTAATAGTGAGAAAAGTGATTATGAGCAACGTTTGCGTTCTTCTATTAGGGAAGAATTGAATGCATTTTGGCAAGCAGAGCAACCCATTGTTGGCTTATATCTAGGAGACACTATGGTAGGTGTAGCTTGTTTGAATAGTCGTCAGACAGGTGTAGCAGCAGACAGGTTTTGGCATTGGCGATTAAAAATGTTACTCGGAGCTGGTTATTTCAGCACTAAACAGATGATAGAAAAGGAAGAAAAGGTACTGGATGCTGTTCCAATGAAGGAGTTTCATTTTCTCTCTTTTATAGCGATTCATCCTTTACATCAACACCATGGATTTGGCCATTATTTAATGGCTGCGGTTAATACCTTACTTGATGAATATTCGACAAGTGAAGGGGTCGCGGTTTATGCAACGTCAAAAAAATATCAAGAATTTTTTAAAGCCGTTGATTATGAATTTATAAAGAATGTCGACGTAGGAAATGTCTCTGGATCTCTAATGGTACATTATCGAAAATAAATCCTATGTTTTATGAGGAACACTTGCTTTATGCATTGGTATTCCTCATTTAACTTTATCCTTTCAGCTCATTCTTTTATCTATTCATGGATTTATTGCCAATAAATTTTGTCGTTCATCACAAATAATAAAAAATGCGTTACACGATGAGAAAAATTAACATTTAAATTACACCAAAAAAATTTGTAACTCGTCAAAGATCCGGTAAGGTCAGCAAAGATACGAAAGTTGACCTTAGCCTTCGGTTAAGTTCACAAATACTATTACAACGTGGCAAAACACCCGAAGAAGTTGCGAACTAAATTGTATGGTTATTATCTAATGAAGCATCTTTTATCACTGGCTCGTTCATTGACATTGCAGGTGGAAAATAAATCATATGATTTATCATATTAACTGTTGTATTCTTTTCTACGTTCTATAGCCACAGGGCTTAACTTAACCCATTTGAACAAATACATTATGATTATTTTTGTTATACCACTCGTTATAGCAAGGACCATTAATGGCCATCCGTTTTCAATTCCCATACTCAAAGCAAAGGCGATAGTTGAAATATCCATCATAAAAATAAATTGACTCATTTTTAAGTCGACTGCACCTGTAGCACCAGATTTTATAATTAACTTTATTTGATGATAATAACCTTGCGCGATTAATAGTGATATGACGAGAATGATAATTGTCGACACATAACGTCCTTCGTCAACAAATGTATCACCATAAAACAGCCCCGCCATTCCTAACATTAAAGAAACTAAAGCAATTAAGACGACATAAGCAGATGCATTTGTTTTTCTATCAAGCCATATTTCATACAAAATAACGCCTACCAGTAAAGTTGCGATTAAACGAGGCCACACAATGTAATGATTAAAAGGCTCAATAGAGTAACCATAAATGAAAAATGAAAAATACGCTAAGTAACTGACAGTAAACTGATTAATAGATAATAACTCTGTAGAACCAATACCTACCTCTTCTTTCTTCCTACGCCAAATAGTTCTTACTTGCGACAAGACACCATACAAACTTACAAAAATAAAAACAGTATTAACAGTTCCAAAAAAATCATAAACACTCATAGTTACCTCCAATATCTAAGTGAGGCTATTAAATCACACATTGTCGACAATACGTAGTTTAATCTGGTTATAAATTGAAATATTAGGTCGAATACGTACAAAGTGTCGACAATGGTTTGTGCATGGTCAAATATGACTGCCAAGCAGCCTGCCTGAAATCAATAGGATTAGAGTGATGGTTTGGGTCTTATCGGCAACTTCTGCTTTTTGGCACAAAATGTTCATTAAAATAATCTCTAAAGACCACTACAGGCTGGGCTAGCTAGAGAATATTCAAATTAACATCGCCCAGATGTTAATAAAGATACGATTGCAGACATTAGACTCATTAGTTTTTATGACTTCGCCTCTTTAATACACCTTCAGAAAAGTGAAATTATTGCTATTTAAACCATAACCTCTTGTTATATTTTTTAACGCTGCTCAGTTGCCAGTTTTAACCCTAAACTGATAAAAATTGTACCCATTATATTATTTAGAACTTTTGACATTCGATTGCTCTACCTCAAATAACTTGAGACTGAATGAGAAAACCACCTGCGACGGCAGGCAATACTTCACGTTCGGAAAAAGCATCTACATCTAAGAGAAAGTATGACTCCTGTTCATTACCATTGTTGTCAGACGAATAAAGGATTTGATGACCGTTAGGTGCCCAATAAAAATAGTCAGTTACCCCATTACCAAAAGTCAATTGCTTGGATTGACCTCCAGATACAGACTGTAACCAGATTTGTTGTTTGCCCGTAACAGTTGAAACATAAGCGATATATTCACCGTCTGGTGAAATACTAGTAAGTGAAACTCCTTGGCTTCTCGCGACTATTAGCCTACCTATTTGAGGCGAAGAGAAACCAGCAAGTCCGGCATTAAAGGTATATTTTTAGGTTCAATTGCTCGTAAAGAACTGTCGTAGCCCGCACTACCACCAACCTGCCCGTGTGCATCGATGTTTAACATCAAACTGGTAATTACGATACTATAAAAGTTTAATATTTTAGTGGGTTAACCATACAGTCAGTTTCCTTGTTGTACTTAATTAAAATAAACAATCGAGCGCATTGCTAATTAGCATGAGCTACTTGCGTCATCGTGCTTTATTTAGCTTCTTTCAATAAAATCATTTCTTTTGCGACGAGTGCTGCTGGAGGCAAAAACATTGTTGAGACGATTCGTTGGTCTACTACCACTGCATGTTTATCTTTTAGTGTTTTCTTATTCTGAGCGATAGCGCCATTTTTATTTAACTGACTTTCAATAAGAAAAGGCAAAAGTGTTCCTTGCTTTGCCCATGATTTAGATTTTTCGGTAGAGTTAGGAAAACCGGCAACTTTTTTTTCTTTCACCAAAAACTCACCGTTCGATAGTTTTACGTTTACGATACCTGCTGAGCCATGACCGCCGACACCGACAATACCACCTGATTCATATACCCGGCTTATAATCGAATGTATTTCCTTATTTTCTGCAACGTCAAACATAACCCCGTAACCACCACCAATGAATACTCCCCAGTAGTCATTTGGATCAGTTTGAGCAGGCGATAATGAACTGTTCGTTTTTTCTAGAAAACCTTCATACTTGATGGTGTAACTACTAATACCTAATGGATCCATCATAAAATTCACTTTTCCACCTTGAGGTGATACAAAGTCGACATCAAATCCATGACTAACAAAAATATGATACGGCGGAGCGAATTCCCATAAATTATTTCTTGCGTCGTGCTTTTCAGGATCGCCCATATCAATCATATTAGAGGCAACTATTAATATTTTTTTTCTAGGCTCTGCTGTCGCATTTGTCGTGAGTAACAGTAATGTTAGTATTATCGCCGTTAGTGTTTTCATCTTTTTTCCTTTTAGTAAATTGCTTTCGGGTGTCATTCGTGCTCATTATTAACGAGGCGTGTTGGCGTTATTTCATTCTTACAGCTAGTTGACCATATACAGTAAATTCAGTCTCTTTATCCCATGAGTTAAAAGAGACAAGTGTGGCAGTATCTTGATGTATAAAGGATTTACCAACTCCTTTAATAGGAGTGAGTTTATATTGATCACCATTGGGGAAATGTAGTGAAATCTGTTGATGTTCATCTTCATAACTAATGGATAACGCTAGTTGCTCGTTCCACAAGTAATTACCTACTAGAGACTTCAATATCTCTATCTTGGCTTCACGTTTGGTTTTGATGATTTGTTTAAAGCTGGACCAATCGTACAGTTTTGATGCGGTCATCATTAATTGGTTTCCTAACGCTGCACCATTGTCAGAATTAAGTAAATAAACTAAGCCATCTCCCGTTGTTAAGCTAATAGTCATGCCAGCTCGGTAACCCACATTACCGCCAAAATGGGTGAGAGTAATGTCATCTCCTTCATGGTTTAAAATAAACCCATAAACGTGGCCATCTTTTTCATTTTCAAGCATTTGCTTTATCTCTGATTGAGAAAACAAAGTACTCTTGCCTTGGTAGCCTTTGTATATTTCAAGCATAAAAGTAGCCATATCATTGGCGTTACTCCACATTCCAGCGGCGGCTAGTTCAGGATGAACTCTCCAACCACCTTCTATTTCTTTACCATTAGAGTCATGGCCTTTAGCAATTGAAATTTCCTGTATTTTTGAGTCTGGTTGATTTATAGAAGATATATCAGGAGAACGATAACTGGAGTTTTCCATCCCCAACGGCGTCAAGATCCATTTATCCATAATGCTGGAAAAATCTTTTTTGAATATATCCTTTAATGCAACTTGAGCTAACGTATATGCTGTTCCTGAATAAGCAAGTTGCACTCCAGGTTTACTAACAACAGATAAAGGTGCTGAATTTGAATGCTTACTACCTTGTAATATTTCAATATCGGATGGTATAGGCGACCCTTGTTCATATCCTAAAAAACCTCCAGAATTAATCCCCGAAGAGTGATCTAGTGTATTTTTAATCGTAATTGGCGCACTCTTCGTTTGCTTGCCTTTTGGCAGTTTATAGCTCTTTAAATAGTTTTCGATATTTTCATTTAAATCAATATGCCCATTTGATTGCATACGAATCGCAGCCATGACAGTAACAGGCTTTGATAATGAAGCCACTTGATAACGTGTATTACAATCTATTAACGCTTTGTTTGATGGGGACTTATAAATAGCAGACCACTCGATAACACCATCGTTCATTACTGCTAATGAAAGGGATGGAATATTAAGATCTTCTAACCGTTCTTCAATGCTAGATAAAGATTCCTCTTTGTTAGTGAATAGCGTTTTCGACACGATACCGTTTTCAAATTGAGCTTTAATATCTGCACTTGAGTTAGTTGAAAAACAAACACTCGCAGCCCTTAATGTCGCTTCACTTTTTGTACCGCTTACAGAATATGACGTTAGAGAAATAGAAGCTGCAAAGGCCAATAGATAAGACGCTTTATTCATAGTTACCTGCTTTTTAGTTCAATAAATTTAGATTGTGAAAAGAAGTTAAGGGAATGGTGAAAATAAGTCGTGACAATCTTGTGATTTGTTATGATTTCATGTGACTAAACGGAGGATGTATGTTAATTTTCAGATACTTACCTTTGTTAAAATATTTTATATGCGTTGGCAAATTAATCATTATATTTTTTGTGACGAAAAGCAGACTTTGCTATCTGAGAATAGTTCGAGCCAGTTAGAACCTATGATGGTAGAGCTTTTAGTTTACTTTTGTCAGCATCCGAATGAAATCATTAGTAAAGACCGACTAATTGAATATGTATGGCAAGGGCGCATTGTTTCCGATAATGCTGTGACTAGGATTATCACAAAGCTCAGGAAAGTATTTCTAGATGATGCAAGAAAGCCTAACTTTATCGCTACTTTTCCAAAAAAAGGTTACAAGTTTATCGCTAATGTTAAACCTTTAGCTGATTATAAAGAAAAACAACCTTTGATCGAAATACATGCTGATCGAAGCAGCGAAATAATTAGAAAAAGTAATCACAAACTTTTGTTACTAACAACTTTTCTGTTCATTGCTGTATTTTGTTCTTGGTTACTATTTGTTCAAGAAAAACCTAGTTCTGAGCTAACAATAGATAATGACATTAAAATTTCAGGTTCAATTGTTCTTACCACTGATGCCGGTAATGAAGTTCAACCTTCGATTTCTCCTGATGGAGCTAGAATTAGCTATATGTCGATTACATCAGACAACCAAATTAACCTTGTCATCAAAAGTTTAAAAAGTCATGAGAAAGTATATGTGCAACATAGTAATGATGTAGATGTTGGTCCTGCGAGTTGGAGCCCAGACGGTAAAGAAATAGTTTACTTGGTAACTAGTGTCAATACTTGCCAATACTACACTAGAGCCGTCAATGGTCTGCAATTAGAAGAGCCAGAATTGATTTATACTTGTAATACAGGAAGTTATGGGGGGATGTCGTATACCCACGATAAGAATACAGTTGTATTTTCAGAAAATAAAGGGGCTGGTACACCCTATGAATTATTTGAGTTAAATCTTAAAACCAAAATAAAAACACGATTAAATCAGCCGAGTATTCATCTGGCAGGAAATAGTCAATTTGATCTCCACCCAACAGAAAACAAGCTTCTCATTTCATCGCCTGATGAAAAGCAGTGGGTAGGGTTTTACTCTCTTGATTTAGATAGTGAAAAACTTAATTTACTGTTCAAGCAAAATGCTTATATTTGCTGCGGAATATGGTCTCATCAAGGAGACAGAATTGTCCTTATGGATGGTTTCCCATCATATCAATTGGCTAGCTATGATTTATCAGGTAAGGAAAAAGAAATTATTTTTTCTGCCAGTGAACAAATCGTAAGACCCTACAGACATAGTAACGGCAAGGACTATTTATATGTTGCAGGTAGGCATAACAAAGATATTAAACTTGTAGATCTAATTAATGGGAACAGCAAAACTATTGCAAATGCTAGTGTTAGTGACAGGCTACCAGCATTTTCTCCAAACGGTAAAACAATAGCTTATATAAGTGAAGCTACAGGCAGTGAACAAATATGGCTTTATGATGTTGTGACAGAAAAACGCTTAAAGCTAACTAACTTTGATAACCAAAATCACTACTTCGATTTGAAGTTTTCTCCAAATGGCCAAGCGCTAATAGCGCTGGGTATCAATAGTATATTTTATGTTAATTTATCTGATTTTATAGTCACCAAATTACCTTTACCAGAGCAGGAACTGCGCGCTGTATCGTTCAAAACAGATCAACAAATTAGTTTTAGCATGAAAAAACAAGGTAAATGGCAAGTTCACATTTATGACTTAATGAGTAAAATTTCATCAATTGAATCCCCTAATTGGAAATATGTCCAGCATGCAAGTAATTCTGGAAACACTATTTGGGTAGACCAAAACAATATTGTGAAATCAGGACCAAATGGAACGATAGATACAAATACTCCGACTGATGATATTTCCTTAATTACTCATCGTTCTTTAAATATTAAGAAGTATGGTGAGCAATGGTTCTGGTTAGCATTAGGACAAAAAAACGCAATAAAAAGGTATTCAGAAAAAACTAAGAAAATTGATATTTTGGCAGACCAATTACCATCCAGATTTGATATTTCAAAAATGTCACTTGTATATGCTTATACGAAGAATCGAAATTTCGATGTATTCTCTAGTAATTAAATAAAACGAGTTTTGATATTTTTCGTTAAATATAACTTTCTCGTGTATTTGAAACTGATAGTCGGCTAACAGATTGGTTTAGCCTCATAAACTAGCAGAGGCCAGGTCTTAGATTAGGTTGCGGTTTCTTTCATAAAGGCATTTTGTCGATTTTAGGCTCTGCTGAACTGATTATAGTAACTCAAGGGTTAAGGTCAGCTGTTGGCTATCGGCTGACCTAAGTAATCAAAAATAGCTTACTTGTGCATTGCGCACTGAGTTGCCATTATTTTATAGCCTTTTGTGACGTTCCTTGATGATTTTCTGGCAACTGCTAACGCAGAAACTCTGCTCATTTGCTATTAATTTAATTACTACTTAGGAAGTACGATTCAAGAATTGTGATAATTTCTGATGATCCACAATTGGGAATTCCCTGAACGTTAAGACTGTATCTTAATACCTTGTAAGACATCTCCTACATTCTCGTAAGATATTATGTCTTTATTGTTACAAGTATGTTAAATCACGTATGTAAATACTTGTTTTATAAAGGGATAATTGTTAATTTCCTTGTAGACGTTTTTTCGACGTGATTTTATTTTATTTTTATCCCTACGAAAATTTCAGATATTGCGTAATATTAATCATGTCAGGAAGACAAAGGGCAGGGAGTCCTCAAGCTTAGGTTAGCTTATTAAGGATAATAATTGGAGACTTAAGGATAAAGTCATCGGTAGAAACCGAAAGGATTTTATAAGGATGTACTTGTCAAGGAAGAGCGTTAGGATAACGCGTAAGGACGACAAATATAGCTCAGGATGATGCTATTTAAATGGATTTTTGGACTTCGAAGGATTTGTTAAGTAAGGAAAGACTAAGGATAGTCATTTAAGGATGAAAAAGCGGGAAACTAAATTATGCAGGATGCATTAAGCTAGTTAAAGAAATGCGGCTCTTTGAGCCGCATTTTTTATTTTTATCGTCTTGTTAAATGTTAGATATTATTGTGCTAATAAATCAGCATAAAAGTTACTTTTCCCTAATGTAGCTTGACTGCCTTTTAACGAAAAAGAATATCCACATAAAGTAAAATTACTTCTTAAAGCAATATCCTTCAAAATTTTTCGCGTATCTAATGGAGAAAACTCTGCAATATATTCATCAGTATTTTCAACGTAAACCTTTGTTGTTCGATAGCTATTGTCATTATTAAAGCTGATGCTTTTGCAACTATCATCACCTGTGGCTCGACTAATATCCCATAGATTTAATTCGTGAGTACTATCAGCTTGCCAATGTACAATTAAGCCATTAAATGGCGTTGTCATAATTGAAAAATCATCCGGTAAAGTGACTTTATTGGTGCGCTCATTTATTGTAGTTTGTGTAGATTTTTCTTCGACTAGTGATTCTTGTCCTGTCTTAGTCGTTTCTTGATTTTTTGATGAAAATGAGAGGATCAAGCTAGTGAGCATGGCAATGACTATAATCGTTAGTAAGCCTAAAATAACGAATTTACTATTATGATTGTTTAATAACTTTTCTCGAATAAGCTCACCAATATCTTGAGCTGCGTTATTTGCGCTTGCTTTATCTTTGTAATATGAGTCTTCAAAAGATTGTGTCGGGGGATGATTGAAACTCGTAGTGTTTTCGACATTCAAGTGTACATGTTGACTTGTTAATGTTGGCTCTATTCTTTGGTTTCTAATTGTTGTATTTTTTACTGGGGATAAGTTAATAGGACCCGAGTAACCGTAGTTGTATTGGCTATTATTTTGGCTAGGATAGGTTAATAAAATACTAGATAATGCCGCAGGGAAAAGCGTTAACCAGTAGAGTGGCTGATAATTAAAGCTTATGATTATCAAGCCTATAATTGCAAAAGAAATAGCAGGAGTATAAAGCCAGTTTTTCGTCAACCTTGCATCGTTAAGTCGACGTTTAGTTGTGCAGGTTAAAATAATTGTCGATAACATTAAGATTATACAACTGAGAAAAAACGATGTATGAAATACGGCACTGAATACAATAAAAAATAAGTGATTAAAAGCAACAATAAGCGAAAAACGATACCGATTATCGGCACCAACCCAGCAAAATAATGACTGTAAAAAAAACACGAAATCTCCAAGGAAGTAAACTGACTTTACGCTTTCAATAGAAAACGAGATATCTAAACAAAACTTGATTACATAATGGAATAGGGTAATCGTTTTAATGAGAAATGTCAGGGATTATATCGTTAAATTATCCCTGTTTGTCTCATTAAGAAATTAGTAAATTCTTTTGTAAGACATCGTCACTTTTTTTGTAAGATAGATAAAATCGTTTCGTGAGCTATTTTTAGTGGTTGTTATCTAATTTGTTGAATTTTAAGTATAAAAATGTAATTTAAACTTATGTCCAATAATAGCATGAAGGTTATTTTATTTTTACTCACTAAACTATCGCGTTGTAGTTGCTACACTTTATTTTGTCAGGAAGACAATGGTTATGGAAAACCAAGACAAAGATAAGCAATGGATGGTCTTTATCTTTGTATAGCTCGAGAATAGCAATCAATGGAATTGATTTGATAACGGAAAATAAACAAAGGATGTTTTTACCAAACAATGCCGAACAGGATGTTCATTACGGATAAAAGTACATATTTATTATGTATTGTTCAACAGGATGTTGGATCAAGGATATGGCCATTGTTTGAACTAAGGAATAGTTTACCTAAGTAAATGGAATTAAAGCCAGGAAGGCTCAGAGCGAATAAAGGCACAGGAAGTACCTAACCAAAAAGAAAAAGCGACTCTTGTCGCTTTTTCTTTTTGTGAATTTAATTTTAACAAAATCAACAAGCTGTTTGGTTTAGCTCCCGTTACTAGATACGATAAGCCGGTATTTCAATATTTAGTAATTTGTAATTTTCTAAAGACACTTTTCCCGTGTACATTGATTCACCGTCACCACTAAATTCAAACTCAAAAATACTGAGCCAATAAATGCCTAATCGTTTACTAAAACGTAAACGACTTGATTTTCTCGCAATACTTAAATATTGCAACTTTTCTTTTTGACAGTATTTATTAATATGTAAACGGGCAAATTCAGCGACTTTTCTTAAATAAATGAAGTACCAAAAGGCCAAACATACTGCTAATAATATATAAATATTTTCCATTGGTTTTAACCTTGTGCTGTAAACAGTTGGCCAATCGCAACTGAAAGCGTTTCACTACGTTCTGTGCTTCTCATACATTGAAACAAAATAGGACGAATAGTAGGTATCGCAACTAAGTCTTTAAAAATAGCGGTAAACAATTCGAAATCCTGTTTAGCAGCTAAGTGCTCTAAAAATAGCATAATACGTTTATCATTGTTTAACGTTGCCCAACACCTACCTGAGATGCAAATTAATAAATCAGTGTCTAATTGTTCTTTATTTAACAAATTAAGAAAATAGTTATCTACTAACGTATGTTCAGTGGATGAAGCTAAGCTACGCAATAACATTTGTTGTTTATCGAGGTTATCCGAAGGAGTCTTTGATAGTAAGTGAAGTAAAGATTCAATAATACATAAGGATAATGTTTTATTTTCTAAGGCGCCACATAATGGACTCAATACTTCAAACGGAAGATCAGCTAATGAATTTGCGATTAATTCATCATGCTCTTTATCGCCAATTCTTGCGACAAAATCCGTGATACCTTGTACACCAATAGTTCGCCATTGCTGCCAGTTTTTATCGGTTAAATAACGTTGAAAACTTTGATAATGTTGACTGGGTGGCGATTTCAAATCGAATGAAATTAAACTATTTAACATAGCTAATTTATATTGTGAAGGAGTAAATATATAAGGATTGCTCTTTAATAATTCTTCCTGCTTTTCGGTGGGATCTACTGATAAATCCGCGCCGAGTGCTTCAGCAATAATTGCAACAAAGTGATTTCTTGCCCCTTGGTTTAATAAACCCCTCTCATCTAATGGTAATTTCACAAACCATAAAAAGGGTTGTGGAGATTGTTTTTGCCAAAATGTAATAGCTAAATGTGCATGACCTTTAAAAGGAGAAGGATAGGGAAGTTGATTTAGCTCTACTTTATTGAATGTTTCTTTTGATAGTTTATCAATTTTTCTTCCTAGATCGTAAACACGAAATTGGCAGTTAGAAAGCGTCAAAAGTTCGGAAATAGAAGCAATGGTCGTCATAAGTAAATTAACTATCGAATAATGGCGGCATTATAGAGATAATAGAAACTAAACTCCATCACCGTAAGAAAAAATTGTCCGCTATTATTACTGAAAAGCCAGAGTTAACTATTCTTTATCAAGATGAATATCTAGTCGCAATCGATAAACCTCCTGGACTTTTTGTTCATCGCAGTTTTATGGATAAAGACGAGATATATTTCGCCTTACAGTTAGTGCGTGACATGGTTGGTCAATATGTTTACCCCTTGCATCGACTAGATAGACCTACGTCCGGTGTTTTGTTATTTGCTTTAACCGAAGAAGTCGCTCGAATTATGGGACAAGCCTTTACAGATAAAACCATTCAAAAAACTTATTTTGCATTAACGAGGGGACACTTATTTGGTGAGGATACCCTTGACTATCCCTTAAAAGAAAAGCTAGATAAATTAGGTGATAAAAATGTGAATCCAAATAAAGAGGCGCAAAGTGCTATTACTCAATATCAAGCCGTTGCTCATGCAGTATTGCCAATACCATTAGGGCGATATGATAGTGTTCGATATAGTTTGCTGAAATTATTACCCGAAACCGGAAGAAGACATCAAATTCGCCGACATTTAGCACATTTGCGTCATCCTATTATTGGCGATATAAATTATGGCGATAACAAACAAAACCCATTTTTCAGTCAGTATTTCGGATTTAAACGATTAATGCTAATTGCCAAATCGTTATCGTTTGCACATCCCATTCATCAAAATCTGCTGACTATTACTTGTCAATTTGACCAACAATGGCAAGGTGTTTTTGAGCAATTATCATGGAAGCTTGCAGACATTGAAATGTCAGTTTGATTTATTAGTTCATCTTAAATGGTTTAATAAGGACCACTCATACGAATGGCATTAATATCTTCAGCGATCAAATGGCTATAAATAGAGGTTGGTTGCTGACGAGAAGGTTGTTCGGCTTTGTTGCCTGTTATCATCACAGCATTAACAAAAACGGGCGCTAATTGCTGTTGATATTTATCTTGTACTTGTGCAAAAGCTAGCATTAGTTTTTGATCTTCTGTCACCGGTCTATTTAATAATGACATCATCAAATAATGATCAGAGATTAACGGTTTTTTTTCAATGGCTTGGTATTGTACCGTTTTCGTACTGCTACAACCGATAGCAGTAAATAGTACAGAAAATAGTATTAAGTAAGTTAGTTTTTTCATATAGCACGCGATTATTTGTTCATGTCATTACTGACATCGCAAGCGGTATGCCAAAATAAAAATAAAGCAAAATTTATGTCTTGTTTAAATGCTAGCTATCTGAAAAATAAATGAAATTAATTAGGTGCGTTTGATTCAACTTTCATTTTAACTACGGTAATTTAGTCGGATGTTGAAGTTGATTTTACAAGTGTCAAAAAAATAACGCTAGCACGACACTAGCGTTATGTTGACCAGAGTATGGTTGTGATTATTCTTCAGAAACTGATCGAAGTAATGCGTTTATGCCAACTTTAGCACGTGTCTTGGCATCTACTTTTTTAACGATAATCGCGGCATATAAACTATATGTACCACACTTACTAGGAAGATTTCCCGGTACAACTACTGAGCCTGCTGGAACTCTTCCGTAGTGAACTTCACCGGTTTCACGATCAAAAATGCGCGTGCTTTGACCGATATACACGCCCATAGAGATCACGGCACCTTCTTCTACTACTACACCTTCAACGATTTCAGAACGAGCGCCAATAAAACAATTATCTTCGATAATAGTAGGACCTGCTTGTAAAGGCTCTAAAACACCACCGATCCCAACACCACCTGATAAATGGACGTTTTTACCTATTTGTGCACAAGAGCCAACCGTTGCCCATCCGTCAACCATACAACCTTCATCAACATAAGCACCTATATTGACAAAGCTTGGCATAACAACAACATTCTTACCAATATAGCTACCGGTTCGTACAGAAGCTCCAGGTACAACTCTTACGCCATCTGCTTCGAACATTTCTTGTGTATAGTCGCTATATTTCATTGGAACTTTGTCAAAAAAGGTACTTTCAGCCCCATCAATTACTTCGTTATCCCATATACGAAATGAAAGTAATACCGCCTTTTTAAGCCATTGATGCACAACCCATTCGCCAGCAATTTTTTCAGCGACACGGGCTGAGCCATCATTTAATGCAGCAAGGGCATCAAGTACAGCGTTTTTTACTTCTGTGGTGACGGTGGCCGGGCTTATATTCATACGATCATCAAACGCTTGTTCAATGATTTTTTGTAGTTCTGACATATTTCTTCCTAAATAGCTTTAAAAATAAATGGTTACATAGCTGTGTCGTCGCACAACTTGGTGGATAATTCTTGCTGTTCTTTAGCGGTTAATGCTTTTTCATCCAAAGTTGAAACAATAAACATATCTTCTACTTTTTCGCCAAACGTGGTTATTTTGGCGGAATGGATATGTAATTTACATTCTTGGAACACATTGGCAAATTGTGCTAACAGTCCTGGTCTATCTAACGAGGTAATTTCCAATAACGTATTTTTCTTCGACTTGGTTTCGATAAAGCTAACTTGCGTTGGCACATGAAATTGTTTAAGTCGATTTGAAATAGGTTTAAATTTAATATCGGCAGTTTTACTTTCTAGCACTTCTGTAAGTGATCCTGCTAATTCTAACGCGCGATATTTATCATCGATAGCGTTTCCTTGCTGATCTAAAATAACAAAAGTATTGGCAGTATAGCCTGTTTTACTGCTGATAATTTTTGCATCATGAATAGAAAAACATTTTGAACCGAGTAATGAAACAATTTTAACAAAAATATTTGCTTTATCTTTAGTGTAAACAAAGACTTCGGTTCCTCCTCGATAAGGATACGGGCTTATTAACACTAAAGGCTCATCTTTATTGTGTTTCAGGATGTGCTCGGTATGCCAAACAATTTGTTCTGGTGCATAGCGTAAAAAGTAATCCGCTTTAAATTCTGACCAAAGAGTTTTTATTTCCGTTTGGTTAATATTTTTCTCGATTAATAAGTTGATGGCTTGTTGTTGGTTTTCTCGTATTTTTGCTCGTAAATCAACCGGCTTTTCTAAGCCTCGTCTAAAGGCACGTTTAGTGCTGTTATATAACTCTTCTAATAAGTTTTCTTTCCAGCTATTCCATAAACTTTCATTGGTTGCGCGCATATCTGCAACGGTTAAGCAATATAGGTAATCAAGATGTGCTTCATCTCTAACGATATTGGCAAATTTAGCAATAACTTCTGGATCAGAAATATCTCTTCGTTGAGCCGTTACCGACATCAACAAATGATGCTTAACCAACCAAGAAATCATTCGGCCATCGTGATCACTTAATTTATGTTCTTTACTAAATTCTAAAGCATCAATGGCCCCTAAATCGGCGTGACTACCCCCTCGACCTTTCGCGATATCATGAAAAATTCCAGCTAAAAATAATAATTCAGGCTTTCTGATCCTTTGAACAATTTTACTACACAGTGGAAATTCATCATTGTACTCTTTCTGATTAAATCGATAGAGGTTTTTGATCAACCGATAGCTATGTTCGTCAACTGAATAGGCATGAAAGAGGTCAAACTGCATTTGTCCGGCGATGTTTCTCCAGGCAGGTAAATACGCTCCTAAGATTGAATGACGGTGCATTAAGGTAAACGGTAAACCTAACCCTCTGGGATGTTTGATGATTTCTAAAAATAATTGACGACAACGTTCATAATCCATCATTCCTGAAACTAAGCGTCGTCTTGCATTCCTCATTAAACGTAAAGTATTCGGGTGTAAATCGGTAATTTCTTCGTGTTTAGCAATCAACAAAAACATTTCCATGATCTTCGTTGAACGCATAAAGGTGCGATGGTTGGTTACTTTTATTTGTCCGTCGAGAATAATAAAATCATCATTTATAACCGTCGTTTTATCATGTACTTTATTTTGAATAATGGCATATTCAAAATACTGTAATAACATTTTATTTAATTCGGCGACACGACCAATAATACGGAAAAAGCGTTTCATCATTCGCTCAACCGCTATCTTTCCCTCTGCACCAAAGCCCATCATATCTGCTACATCTGCTTGGTAATCAAATAACAATCGATTTTCGCTTCGGCCAGCAATAAAATGCAACGCGCCACGCATACGCCATAAATAATCCTGACACTCTAATAATTCAAAGTATTCATTTTGTGTTAGATATTTATGTTGCACTAACTCCTCTAATGAATCTGCTTTAAAGTGGCGTTTTGCAACCCAGCCAATAGTTTGTATATCTCTTAAGCCACCAGGGTTAGCTTTTAGGTTAGGCTCTAATGTATAGGCGGCACCATTATATTGTTTATGACGTTCTAGTTGTTCTTCTCGTTTTGCTACAAAGAACTTTTTCGAAGTCCAAAACACATCTTCATTTAACAAGGGTTGTAAATGTTGGGTTAACGCTTCATTACCGCAAACTTGACGCATTTCCATTAAATTGGTGGCAATCGTGACATCATTAACGGCTTGTTTAAGACACTCTTTGATACTACGAACACTATGGCCAATATCGAGTTTTACATCCCAAAGCTGTGTAATAAATGCCGATATTTTTTCTTCAAGCTCTGGCTCTAAAATTTCTTGCGTGAGTAATAATATGTCTACATCTGAACAAGGATGAAGCTCGCCTCGTCCATAACCACCAACGGCAATTAGACTAATTTGGTATTCATCTAAATTATGTTGACACCATAATTTTGTAAGCACCTGATCGACAAATTCTACACGCGCATTTAAAATATTTGTGATGTCATCAATAATAAATTGCTCTTTTTGCCATTGATGAAAGGCATCGTTTAGCTGACAAATCTCCTTTGATGACATTTGTGGAGCACTGATAGAAAGTGATTCAATAAACTCTAGTGGTACTAATGATTGAGTATGCAATGTCAGATATTCTCTTTGCTAAACAAATAAAAAGCCTGAAATGGCCAGACTGATAATGTGATTTTAATTATGTAAAATTCTACTAATAGTATCGTCTTTTCGTAATGTTAAGATTTCACAACCTGTTCTTGTCACTACGATAGTGTGCTCCCACTGTGCAGATTTTTTGCCATCAATCGTGTAAACCGTCCAGTTATCTTCTTTATCAAGGACAGTGTTTGCGCGGCCAAGATTGATCATAGGTTCAATGGTAAAGCACATGCCTTCTTGCATTTTTGTTTTGTCATTGTTTTTATAATGAACGATTTGTGGATCTTCATGAAACTCAGTACCAATACCATGACCACAATACTCTTTGACAATAGAATAGCGACCAGACTTTTTGATGAATTTTTGAATGGCAGCGCCAATTTCACCAAATGTATTACCCGGTTTGACTTTCTTTAATCCCACATAAAGTGCTTCTTGGGTAATACGACATAATCGATTGTCCTCAGCAGATACATCGCCAATTAAAAACATTTTACTGGTATCACCATGAAAGCCATCTTTGATGACTGTAATATCAATATTTATAATGTCGCCATCTGCAAGGGGAATGTCATTAGGGATCCCGTGGCACACAACATGATTCACAGAAGTACAAATAGATTTAGGAAAACCGTGATAATTTAATGGGGCAGAAATCGCATCTTGTACCTTTTCGGTATATTCGGCGCAAATGGTATTTAGTTCATCCGTTGTAATGCCAGCTTTAACATGTGGTTCTATCATTTCTAACACATCCGCTGCTAATTTTCCGGCAACACGCATTTTAGCAATTTCTTCCTGGTTTTTTATAACGATGGTCATTTATACCTCAAAAGGGATCGTTTCATGTTTATATGAATAAAGGTTAATTTTACCTGTTTTTTGTGGGGATAGACAATGGCGTTCGGTGTTGTTTTATCCAATATCTTCATATTTTCTGCGAATAAGCTTTAACAAAATAAAAATATAGCGCGTTAAACAGTATTGATTTCGTAAAATTACAAAATCAATACTGAAAACCAGTCCCTTTTAGTCTTTTTAGCGTATTGTTAACTTTTATTTCTAAGGGTTAATGCAACTTTTTCCACGTCATCTAAAACGCGTAATAAATTACCTCCCCATAGTTTTTCAATCTGTTGTTCAGTGTAACCTCTTTTCACTAATTCAAGTGTTACA
Organism: Thalassotalea castellviae; assembly: GCF_031846185.1. Lineage (NCBI taxonomy): Bacteria > Pseudomonadati > Pseudomonadota > Gammaproteobacteria > Alteromonadales > Colwelliaceae > Thalassotalea > Thalassotalea castellviae. The sequence continues at coordinate 126,259 of NZ_JAVRIF010000009.1, read as the reverse complement.
TTGAAAGTTTCAGACGCATCATTCCAACCAAGAACACCGCCACCGCCATCAAAATCGGAACTAATACCGACATGTTCAATACCAATAAGGTTGACCATATAATCAATGTGATCAACAAAATCACTCACATTCACTTGTTGAATCTTTTTGCTTATTTTTGCTATTTCAGGTTCACCTAACTGACTTATTTTGTCATAAAAATCCCAATATTTATCTAAATCGTCAGCCGACAGTGCTTTACGTTGTGCGCGAGTTAAAATGCTTTTACCTTCTTTTTCGGCTATTTTTTGTAATATTTTGGTTTTAGCAGCAGCGAATACTTTTGATTTTTCACCATTTAAATACGATCTAAAGGCAACCGTTTGCACAACTCCACCATTTTCTTTTAGCAACATTAACTCTTCATCGTCTAGGTTTCTGCTATGATCATACATTGCTCTACTTGCCGAATGAGAAGCAATGACAGGGGCTTTTGATAATTTCATCATTTCAATATTGGCAGCTTTAGATGGATGTGAAATATCAATCATGATCCCCCATTTATTCATTTCTTTGATCACTTCTCGACCTAAATCACTTAAGCCATTGTGTAACCATTCTTGCTTCGCATCACCAGTATTTGAATCACTCAGTTGGCTATGACCATTATGAGCTAACGACATATATCGTGCGCCTAAGTCATAGAATTTTTTGACATTATTGATATCAGTCCCAATAGGGTAGCCATTTTCAACACCGATCATCGCAACTTTTTTACCACTTTTTAAAATGCGGCGAACATCATTTGACGTTAAAGCTAGCGCTATTTTATCGGGGGCAATTTCATTGGTTAGGCGATGGATAGAAGCAAATTTTTCTAGCGCCTTTTGATGAGCTGCTTGATAACCTTCAGGCGTAAGTTCGCCTTGTCCGGTGTAAACAATTAACCAAGATACATCTAAGCCACCTTCTTGCATCTTAGGCAAATTCACTTGGCTTTTTAAACGCATAGTATAATTTTTATCTTTAGAAAAATTTGCATTACTAAAGTCATTATGAGTATCTAAAACAATAACTTTGTCGTGAATAACTCTCGCTCGTTCTGCTAATGATAAGGTTGGGGAGGTAGAATTACATCCTGCTAGAATTATCGCCGTGATGGCAAGTACCGTGTTCTTTAATGTCATTATGTTGTTCTTTATTTACTATTTAAGAGTAGTGCTAAGCATAAATTGTTTTACCAGCAAATAAAGTAAATTGCGATGAAATACTATTTAATACGGCTAAGTTTAAAGGCGTAAATTCTTTTCCTACGTCTAAGCACTATTATCGCTAGGATCACTTCTCTGTTAGAATGATGAACAATAAATAAATTTGATGAATAAAAGATAATGAACAGAAAAAAGAAAATCAATAATGCCTTAAAAAGTAAATTGAAAAAAGCCAATGCAAAATTACATAAAAGTAATAAACCTCGTTATATTTCAAAGGCTGAACGAGCAGCGATGGCAGAGGCTGAAGCGTTAGAAAAAGACGTTTAAATTTAGCTTGACGGTATGTTGTGTATTTGACTAAAAACTGATCGTTTAAACGAATTATGTCTGAATTTAATGTTTTAATTAAACTGATAATCACCTAACTCATTGATATTTATCTTCTTTAATCTTTGGTTCGTAAATTGCTTGTTTACCCCGTAAAAGATAGCTGGCCAGAAAAAGGAAATACTTATGCCTGTTGCAATAGAAGACAGACCGATTGAAACTGTTCGTGAAGAAGTCATTGATCAACTGATTATGAATTATAGCCATGGAAAGCTATCTTATGAAGCATTTGAGCGTCGTTTAGATACTGCAATGGCAAGTCAAAATCACAAAGAAATAGCGGCATTAGCTGAAGATTTAGACTTAAATGTAGACAAAGAATACCAAGATAAAAAACAGCGCGACTTTTACGCAAATGTTGCACCGAGTGAACATGAAAATACTGAATATTTGGTAAATATTTTTGGTGGTAGCGATCGTAGCGGTGCGTGGACAGTGCCGAAAGAATTACGTTCGCTCAGTATTTTTGGAGGAAGTAACATCGACTTTAGTGAGTCTAAATTCTCGCAAAAAGTAACAAGGATAAAAGTACTCTGTATCTTTGGTGGCGATAATATTTATGTACCTGAATACGTAAATGTTGTCTCAAAAGCATTTTGTGTGTTTGGTGGTGTAAATAATAAAGCGCCTTCAATTGCTGATAGAAATGCCCCTTGTATTCTTATAGAGGGCTTTTGCCTTTTTGGGGGGATAAACATTAAGTTAAAACGCACCATCAAAGAAAAGTTTGTCGCTTTTGCCGATAGTATGAAAAGTATGTTCCATTAGATTTAACGAGTTTACTTGGGTTTTATCTACTGTAATGAATCGCAGATAAAACCCATTTAGTCTCGCTTTCTGATGTTAAAACATTTTGTGTTGTTGAAGTCGAGCAAGTAAAACCGTAGCAAATAAAGCCGTATATATACCATAAACAACAATCATCCATTGTGGCATGCTATAGCCTAAAAATTGCCAATCAATATTTCCACAATCTCCCGTCGCGGCAAAAAGTGCTGGCAGCCATTCGTGAAGAGGTGCCCAACTGGGGAAGTTTGGTACAAATTCACAGCTGAATAAAAATGACATTGTTGCGCTTTGCATTTCTACATGCTCTAAAGCTATTAATAATCCCCAAATAGCACCTGTCCCCCAAAGTGTATAAGCGATCAAACGACCAAAAATGTATTGGTGTGAGAAACTACCAATAACTCCAGCAAAAAAGATCGCCCAAATAGCAACACGTTGATAAATGCACATAATGCAAGGCTTTAATTCCAAAAGATATTGAAAGCATAAAGCGGTAATTTCAAAAACAAGCGCACTGATTGCCAGTAATTGCCAGGCTTTTTTATTAGAGATCAAGTTACTTAAAAATTGCACAGAAAGTCCTAAAGAAAATTTAGCTGAAATTCAGTTTCTTAATTCACTTACATGAAACAGAATTCAGGTGATAGATTATTTTTATCATAAGAGTATAAAACGACTGAAAAAATTTCACTATTGCTTTTACTATAAAATGTAAACATTCATGTGTGAATAAATTTACAAGTAGTACATTTATTTTTAAAGGTCAAAAAAACGCCTAATGAAAAAACATCAGGCGTTTATCAGTTTAATGATTAAAATCGAGAATATTAATGACCACTTTTAACGGGGCCTATCTCATCAGCACTGTGGTGGTTGATTATGCCAGATTCATAATAATCCTCTGTCTTTTCTTCAAGAAAGCCTGATGAAATCATCAATAAGCCGACAATGGTTAAAACAATCGTATAAGGGAAAGCCATAATCACCATTCGTCCGTACGATAATCTTACTAACGGAGCCAATGCCGAAGTTAATAAGAATAAGAAAGCAGCTTGGCCGTTAGGAGTAGCAACACTTGGTAAGTTAGTACCTGTGTTAATTGCAACCGCTAGTAAATCAAACTGATCTCTGGTAATAGTACCAGCGACTAAGGCTTTTTGAATTTCAGTTATATATACGGTACCAACAAAAACATTATCACTGACCATAGACAATAATCCGTTAGCTAAATAAAACATCACTAACTGCATATTACCTTCATAAGTTAATACCCAAGTAATGACAGGAGTAAAAAGTTGTTGATCAATGATCACCGCGACAACGGCAAAGAAAACGGCTAATAAAGCTGTAAAAGGCAAGGCTTCTTCAAAAGCATGACCTATCTGATGTTCTTCAGTAATCCCGGTAAAAGTTGTTGCTAAAATAATTACCGATAAACCAATTAAACCAACGGGAGCTAAATGAAGGGCTAAACCTATGATTAACCAAATGGCAATCACACCTTGCATTACGAGTTTAATGTTATCGCTTTTGGTACGTTTTTCACTTTCGGCGATATCAAAATCATTTAAAATTTGATGAACATTTGAAGGTAAGGTGACTCCATAACCAAACCATTTTAATTTCTCTAATAAAACACAAGTGATCATACCGAAAACAAAAACTGGTGCAGTAACAGGCGACATACGTATCGCAAATTCAACAAATTCCCAACCGGCTTGTTGACCAATAATTAAATTTTGTGGTTCACCCACTATGGTACAAACCCCACCAAGTGCAGTACCAACACCAGCATGCATTAATAAATTACGTAAATAACCACGAAATTGTTGTAGATCGTCACGGGAGTAGTCTGTTACTTCATGATCTGACGTGTGGTCATGGGCAATATGGTTATCTTTACCTGAAGCAACCTTATGATATACCGAGTAAAAACCAATCGCGACACTGATTATCACAGCGATAACTGTCAAGGCGTCTAAAAATGCTGACAGAAAAGCACCTGAAAAACAAAACAAAAATGAAACTAACGTTTTAGACCGAACTTTCGTGACTATTTTCGTAAACAAGAACAGTAATAAGTTTTTCATAAAGTAAATACCTGCCACCATAAAAATAAGCAGTAAAATTACTTCAAAATTCACGATCATTTCGTGCATCACTTGAGAGGGGGTTGTCATACCCATAGCAACCGCTTCAATGGCAAGTAGACCACCCGGTTGTAGTGGATAACACTTTAAAGCCATCGCGAGAGTAAAAATAAATTCAATTACCAACGCCCAACCTGCGACATAGGGGTTGATAAAGAAAAATAAAATTGGATTGATAATTAAAAAAGCAATAATGGCTAATTTATACCACTCAGGCGAGTTTCCGAGGAAGTTCTTATAAAAAGCACTCATAGATGATTGTTGCATATTGACCCTTTTAAATAGGTTAAACAAACGGCTAACTAGCGTTAATTGTTTGTAGTTATTATTAATTATTAGACACTTTCAGTAGTTTAAGCATTAATCCTTAGCTTGTAAAATAGAATCATCTTAACTTTAAAATAACTTTCTTGTACCAAAAAATTCTTCTGGTACAATCAGTTTCATTAATCTTTTAGAAGTTGCGTGGAGCCTTATGGTTATTAAAGCACACAGTCCTGCAGGGTTTGCGGAACAGTACATTGTCGAATCAATTTGGAATGGAGGATTTCCTCCTGGCTCAATACTTCCTGCAGAGAGAGAGCTGTCGGAACTCATTGGGGTCACAAGAACGACATTACGTGAAGTATTACAACGATTAGCGCGCGATGGTTGGTTGACGATAAAACATGGTAAGCCAACAAAAGTGAATAACTTTTGGGAAACATCGAGCTTAAATATTCTAGAAACATTAGCTCAACTTGATCAAGAAGGTATCCCTGATTTAGTCGATAATTTAATGTCAGCACGTACCAATATTAGTGCGATTTATGTTCGTGGTGCGATTAAAAATAATCCTGAACAAGCAATTAAACTATTAAAAGAATATGAAACGATAGAAGATAACGGCGAAGCTTTTGCTGAATTTGATTATCGTTTAAATAAAGAACTAGTTGTAGCTTCAGGAAACTCGATTTATTTATTAATTTTAAATGGTTTTAGAGGACTCTATTCTCGTTTAGGTAGTTTGTATTTTGCCCATCCAATGGGCCGTGAAATTACTCGCCGCTATTATGAAAAACTTATTGAACTTGCCAACGAAGGTAAACATGATGAGTCTGTTTATACTGTTCGTAAATATGGTATTGAGTCAGGGAAGTTGTGGTCAGAACTTAAAGATGATGTATTAAAAGAGTTGGCAGAATAGTCCCCTTTAAATAACTTAATTGTTAATATTGAACCAAAGGCTGCTGTTATAGGTGCAGCCTGCTATTTCTCTATTGATGAATCACCGCAAACGCTAGCTCATCTTATCCTCATTTATTTAATCGATTTAATCAATCATGCGCTTATTAAAATCAACCATTCATCCTGATATCCAAAATTTAACCAACAAGCAATTTACTCGAAAAGCGGCCCGTGCGATCGTTTTAAAAGGTGAAGAAATTCTGCTTTTGTACACTAAACGTTATCATGATTATAGTTTACCTGGCGGTGGGGTTAATGACGGTGAAAGTATTATTGACGGACTTATTCGCGAATTAAATGAAGAAACAGGTGCACATAATATTCAAAACATTCAAGACTTTGGTGTCTATGAAGAATACCTACCTTGGTATAAAGATGACTTTAATATTGTGCATATGCTGTCGTATTGTTTTACATGTACCATTGATGAAAAATTACATGATACGTCATTAGAAGTTCATGAAATTAATAATGGAATGCGTCCTGTCTGGATTAATATTCACGAGGCGATTAAACATAATGAGCACACCATTGTACACAGTGACAAAAAAGGACTTTCTATTGAAAGAGAAACCTTTTTACTTAAATTAATTGTGGCAGAGTGTCTGGTGAATGCGAATCAAGAAAAAAGCGCATAAAAATTAATTTATGCGCTTATTAGCAAAATTTAACTCACTGTGAGAGAAGCGGTTAGGCTATTTTCAAATAGTTTTTGATGATTTCAGCCCCATTATCAGCTTGAATCGGTTTAAAGATAAATCCTGAAACGCCAATTTGCTGGCATTCATCAACTAAACCTTTGTCGGTAACCGAAGACAACATAACAACAGGTACTTCAGAGCCAATGGCTCGAATAGTTTTTAAAGCCTCATTACCGTTCATATTTGTCATAACAACATCCATAAACATAAAATCAGGGTTTTCATTCTTAACGGCTTCAACGGCGGTAAGTCCATCGTCCGCTTCAATAACATTGTTATAACCTAAACCTGCAAGGAAACGTTTTAACGCTTTTCTAATCATAGCGCTGTCATCAACGAGTAATACTTTACTCTCTAAAGGTAATGGTTTGGTATGAGGGTTAGAAATGCCAGTACTTTGCTCACGTTCAACATTAGTGGTTTGAAAATTAACATTACGAACAAGTAAATTAAAATAATACCTTCCCACGCCTTCAACGCTAATTGGCACAGTTACAATTTCTTTTACCCCTTCCAAGTATTTTTCCATGTCATTAAAGTTATGGATAAAATATGGACTTGAAAAGTCAAACTTTAGGTTGTTTCTACTAAGTAAGTCTGTAGCTCGGCCCACAATTGTATTTCCCCATTCAGCTAGAGCATTACTCAGTTCTTCATTAATCTCTTGATAATCATACTTTTCGTCGAACATATTTTGACAAACTGAATTTCCGATTGCGACGGCTGTTTCAGGGTAATGATGCATCATTATAACCCCATCTAAACAACCGGTAATGTTTGAACAAACGGCATAACCTTTAAAACGAAAATCTTCAACTTTATCCAAAAATGTTTCGCCAGCACTACCTGATAAACTGGTCATCGACTTTAAGCTGGCGATAGATTCGTTAATGAACGGGTGTAATGTAACTTTGTAAATAGTATTAATTGACATGAATTACCTTCAATTTTTATTGTTATTAAGTGAATAAGCTACTAGAGCACATTAGTTTTTGCAAGGCAGTTGCTTATATTTTAAAGACTTAGCATGATTCGTTTTAATTTTATTAACCCTTGTTCGATTTTCTCTTCACTTTGGCCACTAAAACCTAACCGAAGATATTTATTGAGATTATTGCGTGCAGATAAATGAAAAGCATTTTCAGCCAATATATAAATGTCTTGTTGTTGTGCTTTTAATGCTATTTTTTCTGCATTAAAGCCTACATCAACCCATAGCGCCATGCCGCCAGGCGGTGTATTAAAATGGATGTTCATTCCTTGATTTTTAAATTCATTAAGCATGTGTACCATACATTCACGTCTTTTCTGATAAACTCTGGTGACCTTTCTTAAATGGCGTTCAAATGCACCTTCTTTCATCCATCTGGCGACTGCATCTTGCATTAAGATATTCGTTTTATGATTGATAAGCGTACGGTAATTAATTAAATGACTGGCCAATGACTTATCAACTGCCATAATGCCTAACCGTACAGCTGGAAACATTAGTTTTGAAAAACTAGAGATATAGATTACTAAGCCAGCAGGGTCATTTGCGGCTATAGGAGCTAGTGGCTGGGTGTCGTAGTGAAATTCATGATCATAATCATCTTCTATAATCGCAAAGTTATATTGCTGAGCTAACCGATAAATTTTCATTCGTTCACTTACAGGTAAAGTTGTGGTTGTTGGGTATTGATGAAGTGGAGTTAAGTATAAAAGTTTGATGCTATGTATTTTCAGTATGCTTTCTAAATGGTCAACATCTATTCCTTGATTGGTTTGTTTTATTCCTATTAATTCTGCGCCAGTGTTTTCAAATGTATTCCAAGCAGGGCGATAGCCTAAGCTTTCTACTGCCACTTTATCTCCTTTAGTTAATAACACTTGAGAAAGAATATACAGCGCTTCTTGCGTACCATTGACAACAATGATCTCTTTATCATTGATTGATCGCACACGACGTAAATAAGTTGAAACCTCCTTGATAAAAGGTGGGTAACCTGCGTTATCACCATAATTTAAATCTTTTATTGCGGGACGGTTTAATGCCGTATTCATAGATGAGCGAAAATCATTAAAAGGAAAAAGTGATATATCTGGGTTGCCGCCGGCAAAATTAAACTTATATTGGCTAGCGGATTTTTTCTGCGCAGTGTTATTTTTTTTAATAATTTGCCAGTTATGTGACACCGTTTCATGTGAAGAAGAGTGTTTCTTATGACTCGCTTGGATAATCGGTAAGTTTTTAGTGACGCGATACCCTTTTCGTAATTTAGACTCTACCCAACCTTGTGCAATTAATTCACGATAAGCAGCCATAATCGTATGGCGATTTACTTGTAGTTGCTCCGCGAGTTTTCTCGCTGAAGGCAACAACTCGCAAGGGGTAACAAGTCCTTGTTCAATTGCCTTTCTAATGGCATCGGCAATATTCAAATAGTATTTTGAATGGTTATTCTCTAAGACTAAGTTTAATGGAATCACTGGTATAGTTAATATAAGTAATCTGGTTGTTTTATTTATACCACAAATAAAGATAATAACGATATCTAAGTGAGGAGATAACAATGACAATACGTGAAAATTTTAGCCCTAAACCAACTATATTGTCGACGAATAAAGTAGAACTGCGTCCTTTAAGCGTTGATCATCTTACTAGCTTTTATCAAGCTGGCGCCTTTCCTGAAATTTGGCGTTGGTCATTACCTGATAAATGTGCTTCTTTGCAGGTCGCAAAAAAGTGGTTAACGTACTCCGAAGTAATGATGAAAAAAGGTGAGCATATTGCCTATGCTATTTTTGATAAAGCAAGTGGTGAGTTGGTTGGTAGTACACGATTTTGTTCAATAAAACCCGAAGATAGAAATATTGAGATTGGCTTCACCTTTATAACGCCAAAATACCAACAAACATATGTTAATACTCATGCAAAATTCTGTTTACTTAAACATGCTTTTGAACAGTTACATGCAATACGTGTTGAATTTAAAACACATGAACACAATGAGAAATCTAGAAGTGCGATTACACGTTTGGGGGCAAAATTTGAAGGTATATTACGTCATCAACGAATATTATCTGATGGTAGTTTTCGTAATACTGCTATTTTCTCAATTATTGACAAAGAATGGCCTAAGGTTAAACAAACTTTAGAAAGTAAAATGATAACGGTAAAAAATAACCTGTAAAATAATGAGTGCACATTTAACATTTTATTTACAATGATTTAAATATAAACTTTGATAAGTGTTTAGTATTTAAGCTATCCTTTATTCGATAGTGCTGATTTAGTATTTGATTAATATGCAATTAAAAGTTTCTCATAAAGTTATTATAGGTTTTGTTGTTGTTTTACTCTTGTTATTTGTAGCAAGTATAAGTTCAATAAATATCTTGTCTGGAATTAAAACCGCGACATCTCAGGTCGATAAATTTGCTATCCCAGTTCAAAATTACAGTAGTAAAGTACAAATCCACTTGTTAAAGCAAGCGAAGTTATCTTCTCTGATCCCATACGTTACTGATGCTGATAGATTAGCCGAATTAAAAAAGCAGTTTACTGTGGTCGGTAACGAGCTTAATCAAGAAGTCTTAAAAATAGACAAGTTATTAGCTAAGCATGAAAGTGCTAGTTTTCTGAAAGACTTTAAGACGTATTATTTACCTTATTCAAATACTGTTAAAGTCATGTTTTCTGATAAAGAATCGATACTTTCTCAACAAGTTGAAATCACTCAACAAAAAGATATTTTAGTTGAAACGCTTAGAAGTGTAGAGGATCAATTAGTTGAATTATCGTATCTTGAAGACCCTGAACAAGAAAACTTACTTGAACAACTTTCTTCAGTTTCAGTTCAAGTTGAAGGTTATTTAATTAGTTTAAGTGAATCTATTGAAACTATTCCTAGTATCAATACCATGGAAAATGCACTTAGTGTTGAAGAGTCCGTTGTTATTGGTTTTGATAACACAAAACCATTGTTAGACTACTTAAAACGCTTAAGTAAAGGTCATGTCAGTTTTGAAATTGTTGACAAAGTTGCCGTTGATTTTGACACCTTAACGCCGTTAATTTCAGGCGAGCAAAGTTTATCACAAATGAAAATAGGGCAGTTAACTCAAGTGGATGTGCTTGAACAACAATCCATTTTGTCTGAAAGCCAAGTGAATAGCTCTATTGTTGCCATCGACAAATTATTAGTTGCTTTTAATAATGAAGTAAATCATTTACAGAATAATGTTCTTAAAGATGTCGACAAAGGCCAGACTTCAACTTGGATACTTTTATTAATTATTAGTATTGTAAGTACGATTATTTCTATTGTTACAGTGCGATCGATGAGTCTACCATTAGTGCGCATTAATAAAGCCTTAGCACACATTGCAAAAGGAGATCTTTCACGCCAGCTTAAAGTTGAATCTGAAGATGAATACGGGATTCTATCTAAAAATGTAAACTTAGTCGTGGAAGACTTACGTTCTTTGGTGGGCGAAATTAGTAGTAATTGTCATTTACTCAGTAACGCGGCTATTTCATCGACGAATGAAGTTGCTGAAATTGTTAGCTCTATTGAGCAACAACAAAATACCGTTGCACAAGTAACCGATATCACCACACAGTTAAATGTCAGTGCCGATAATGTGTTACAACAAGCGAAGTCTGCGGAAGAGCAGATGACGGCTGCTCTTAATCAAAGTGATGATTTAAAGGCGATAGCAAATAATACCAATAAACAAATTTCAGGTTTATCTAACGGTTTAGACACAACCAGTAATCTAATCAATGAATTACAGCAAGAGTCTACCAACATTGGTGGGATCTTAGAAACCATACAAAGTATTGCCGATCAAACTAATTTGCTCGCACTCAATGCTGCAATTGAAGCGGCACGTGCGGGTGAAAGTGGCAGAGGCTTTGCTGTCGTGGCCGATGAAGTGAGAATGCTCGCTAGTCGTACTCAGGAGTCGACAGCTGAAATTAACCTGATGATCACCTCTTTACAAAGTAAAACGCAAAGGGCGGTATTAGAAGTGAATGAAGGAAAAGCTGAAGCCGAAAACTGTCAAGAACATACGGCTAAATTACTAGAAACATTAAATTTAATTACACAAGCTATTGAACAAATGTACTCTATGAGTTTGGATATTGCACAATCTGCTCAACATCAAAATACCTTAAGTGGCGATATCAACCTTAGTATTAATGATGTTGTGCAATTAAGTCAGTACAGTAATGATAAATCTCTTTCTACGTTATCTCACAGTAAAGAAGTCGCGAGTTTAGCGCAGAAGTTAGATAAATCTGTGGATGAATTTAACTTATAAAACTTCACATAGGAAAAGTTATAAGTGTATATCCCGAAACATTTTCAAGAGTCTAATGAAGCTACTTTAATCGAACTGATCGGACAATTTCCCTTTGCCAGTTTAATCTCTAAAGTAGACTCAGGAATTGAAGTTAACCACCTACCTTTTTATCTAGAGAAAAAAGAGGGAAAAAAGGTACTTTTTGCGCATATTGCTAAAGCGAATTCACTTTGGAAAATGAAGCAAGAGAGTGAAGATGTATTAGTTGTTTTTAATGGGCCTAATGGTTATATCTCTCCTAATTATTATCCTTCTAAGCAAGAGCATGGCCGAGCGGTTCCTACGTGGAATTATATTGCAGTGCATGTCAAAGGGACTCTTAAATTTAGACATGAGAATGAAACTAAATTAGCCATTGTTAATCATCTAACAAACCTACATGAAGTGCATCAACCTAAACCTTGGTCGGTAAGTGATGCGCCAAGCCACTATATTGAGAAAATGTTATCAGGCATTGTAGGCATTGAGGTTGAAATAAATGATATGGTTGGAAAATGGAAAGTCAGTCAAAATCAATCTTTGGAAAATCAACAAGGTGTTGTTAATGGTTTAACCGCTGAAGGCGCCACTCAACTTTTATCAACTATGATAACGGATCAATAAATAGAGAACTACCAACCCTTATTTATGAAGAATGGGGATTTTTAATGTTTCTGCTTTTAGTAGCTTTTCTGCTTTTTCAGGAGGCACTTGATAAAATTCATTGACATATTTTTTGGCACGTAAATATTCTCTCACTTGCTTTTTTATTTGGCAGGGATTTTCACAATAAAGTTGAAAGACTACTTTATATTCACCAGGCGTCGTTTTTGACAAAGTCTTGGCATATTCTTCCGGCGATTGTGGCGTACATCCTATTCGTATCACATCAGAAAACAACGAATGTTTCATAACGTATACATTACCTTTAGATATTGTGTCTATAACTTCATTCATAATGCGCATATTATTCAAATCTAATGATTTGATTCCTTATGCAAGCTTTATTAAACAGTATATTATTTATTTTATATGAATCACAGCTTTGCCATGAAATTCTAAATATAGAGTCAAATAAATTTGAAACGTCTTTGGGTACCTAAAGTGGATTGTTACTTATTAATTTCTGAACTTAGCGTGGATTTTTAAATAAAAAAGCCACGTGATGTACGTGGCTAAAAAGTCTTTGTAAGGGGAGTTACAAAAAAACTAAAACTTTCTCAATTAAGAGTTGCTATAACGCTTAACGAATTGACTGATACGTAAACCGTTACAAACCATTTCATTAACATCATATTTTGTTTTACCAACAACAGAGTCTAGACCATTTTTAACTGCTTGAGCACAAATCATAGACTCAATCGAGTTATTGGCAGGTTTAATAAAAACTGATTTTTCGATAGCTTTTACCGGTTGTGCTTTAAATGAGTTAGAAAAATCACGAATGTTTTGACCGTTACATGTGATGTTATAAGCATGAACATTATTCATTTTTTCTGCTTGCTTAATCGCTGCTCTATAACCATTTGTTGCAGCTAAAACACAGATTTTACTTTCTGCTGTGTTGTCTAATGAAACGAATTTCACATTTGAACTTGAAGCACTTGCAGATGAAGTGAATAAAACTAACGATAAAACAGCTAATAAATTTTTCATATAAACCTCTAAATCACGTAGATAATTAATTGGCTTAAGTGCCAATCACTTAAGATAGAGTAATTATACTAATTTAATTTTACTTGTAAAGGATTTTTTGTAATTAAATTACATTTGTGTTTTTAAATTACATTTTTTGTGTGGTTTTATTGATATTTAGTTGGTTTTAAGGTTTGTTTTTATTAATTTTTATGATTACATAAACAAGTTTTGTAATTAAATTACATTTTTATTGTGGTGCTGGAAAGTGTCTCCCTTTTAAGTCGGTCGATGCAATCTGTTATTAAGCCCTCTATTTTGTCAATCAGTTGAATCTCGAAATTGAAAGCTTTTCTTGTGGTGAAAATTTATACATAAAAAGCCAATATAGACTATAGCTTGGCGTTTTATTCCTGTATAATGCGCGACTTCAAAAATACCGGTAATTAAAAGCGTAGCTAAATGCTGATATCTGTTAACGTTTACCGGTATTTTATTGATACGACGTTTTACCTTTACTGCTAATACACCATTTTTAAAAGTGTCATTAGCCAAGCCAATATTCAATTCAGGAACGCACTTTTGATCTCTACCTCTAACATTACAATGCAGTTTGGCGCTGAGCCTTTGTTTGAAAATATTTCCGCTAAATTCGGTAATGGTAATCGCTACGGTTTAATAGGCGCTAATGGTTGTGGCAAATCAACCTTTATGAAAATACTCAGTGGTGATTTAGTACCAAGCTCAGGTAATGTTTCAGTTAGTACAGGTAACAAAGTCAGTACCTTAGGACAAGATCAATTTGCTTTTGAAGAATTTTCTGTTATCGATACGGTAATCATGGGCGATATGGCTTTATGGAAGGTTAAGCAAGAACGAGATGCGATTTATGCGCAAACTGAAATGTCTGAAGCAGATGGCATGCGTGCTGGCGAATTAGAAAGTGAATTTGCTGAAATGGATGGTTACACAGCTGAAAGTCGTGCCGGTGAAATATTACTTGATGCCGGTATTGAAGAGTCATTTCATTATGGCTCTATGCAGCAAGTTGCCCCAGGTTGGAAGTTGCGTGTACTTCTGGCGCAAGCGTTATTTGCAAACCCTGATATTTTATTACTCGATGAGCCAACCAACAACTTAGATATTCATACTATCAGCTGGTTAGAAGCAGAATTAAATAAGCGTAAATGCACGATGATCATCATTTCGCATGATAGGCACTTTTTAAATGCCGTCTGTACTCATATGGCTGATATAGACTACGGTGAGTTACGAATTTACCCTGGAAACTATGAATTTTATCTAGCGCAATCTTCCTTATTAAGAGAGCAATTGTTATCAGGTAATGAGAAAAAAGAAGCTGAAATTGCCGAATTACAAGACTTTGTCAATCGTTTCGGAGCAAACGCTTCTAAAGCGAAACAAGCAAGTTCTCGTGCTAAAAAAATGGATAAAATTAAGTTAGACGAAGTGAAGTCATCAAGTCGAATTACTCCTAAAATTGCATTTGCTCCGGGTAAAAAAATGCATCGTCAGGCATTAGAATTAGAAAACTTGGGTCATGGGTTTGATGGAGAAGCGCTTTTTAGCAAGGGTGACTTATTATTAGAAGCGGGTGCTAAGTTAGCTATTATTGGTGAAAATGGCGTAGGAAAAACCACGTTTTTGCGTTGTTTAGTAAGCGAGTTAACACAAAACGAAGGTGTTATTAAATGGTCTGAAAATGCCTCAGTGGGTTATTGTCCTCAAGACAGTAGTGCTTTTTTTGATAACGATTTAACCTTGATGGAGTGGATGTCTCAATGGCGTAGACCTTGTCATAATGATTTAAGTGTTCGTGGCATGTTAGGCCGAATGCTGTTTACCGATGATGATGCTAATAAAAAGGCACGTAATTGTTCAGGAGGTGAAAAAAATCGCCTGTTATTTGGTATGTTAATGATGGCCGATGTAAATGTATTGATCATGGATGAGCCGACTAACCATATGGATATTGAAGCCATTGACGCGTTAAATAATGCCTTAAAAGATTTTGAAGGTACGTTAATTTTTGTCAGCCATGACCGAAAATTTGTTTCAAGTTTAGCAACTAGAATCATTGATATTAAAGATAAGCAAGTTGTTAATTTTCA
Organism: Thalassotalea castellviae; assembly: GCF_031846185.1. NCBI lineage: Bacteria > Pseudomonadati > Pseudomonadota > Gammaproteobacteria > Alteromonadales > Colwelliaceae > Thalassotalea > Thalassotalea castellviae. Next base: position 110,714 of record NZ_JAVRIF010000009.1, on the reverse strand, counting down.
AGGTACGTTAGACGAATACCTAGACAGTCAAGTGCAAGCGCAACATGTTGCCTAACAATCATTAAAAATTTAAAGAGTAACTTATGATAAACAATGATCTTCTTCGTCGAATCAGTAAAATATTTTCCTTAACTGACCAACAAATTATCTCGATATTTTTGCTTGGTCAAAGTCATGTAACTACAGAGCAATTAGCCCATTTTTATCAAGAAAAAGATCATGCTGATTATCGAGAAATTTCAGACATAGATTTTGCCCGGTTTTTAAATGGTTTAATTATTGACAAACGTGGCGCGAAAGATGGCCCACAGCCGGCTCCACAAAATGAGTTAACCAATAATATTATTTTTAACAAGGTAAAAATCGCTTTAGCATTAAAAGCTGATGAGGTGATTGAAATTTTGTCTTTAGCTGGTTTAACCTTAGGTAAATATGAATTAAGTGCTTTCTTTAGAAACGTCAATCATAAACATTACAAGATGTGCTCTGATGAGGTGTTATCGACCTTTTTAAAAGGGCTACAAATTAAGTTTCATGGATAACACTATGCCGTTTTCAACACTGGGGTTATCTGACGCATTATTAAAAACCGTTGCTGAATTAGGATATACCAAGCCCACACCGATTCAACAACAAGCAATCCCAGTTGTTTTATCTGGAAAAGATTTAATTGCTGCAGCACAAACAGGTACAGGTAAAACCGCTAGTTTTGTACTTCCTTTGCTTGAAAAATTTAATCATGATAAAACCTTGCGTGGTAAACGTATTCGCGCACTTGTCCTTACACCCACCCGTGAATTGGCCATACAAGTTGAAGCGAGTATTGCCCAATATACTAAGTACCTAGAAGTTAGTTCTTTGGCAGTTTACGGAGGAACAGATATTGAGCCACAGAAGCAACGCTTAATTTGGGGCGTAGATATTCTCGTTGCTACTCCGGGTAGACTTTTAGATTTAGCTCATCAACGGCTTTTACATTTTGACGAATTAGAGGTGTTAGTATTAGACGAAGCCGACAGAATGTTGGATATGGGGTTTATTGATGACATTAATAAAATTATAGAACGTTTACCAAGTTCTCGACAAAATTTACTGTTTTCAGCAACGATGTCTGAAGATGTTCGTGCATTGGCAAAGCGCGCCATTGACCAGCAAGCACGTGAAATTTCTATTGCTTTAGACAGTGCTTCTCAGCCGAAAATTGATCAATGGTTAGTAACGACAGATAAAAGCAATAAATCAGCATTACTCAGTTTTTTGATTCAGAAATTCAATTGGCAACAAGCGCTAATTTTTATTGAAACAAAACATGGGGCTGCAAAACTGGTAAGCCAATTAGAAAAACGCGGTATTAAAGCACAATGTATTCACAGTGGTCGTACGCAAGAAATAAGAGAGCGTATTTTAAATGATTTTAAATCCGGTAAAATTGACTTTTTAGTGTCGACGGGGATCGCCGCACGAGGTATTGATATAGGCGATTTAGCACGGGTAATAAATTATGATTTACCAGCAAAAGTTGAAGATTATATTCATCGCATAGGCAGAACGGGACGGGCAGGTGAAAGCGGTGAAGCTATTTCTTTGGTCTCTAAGGATAACTTTCGTGAGTTATGTGCTATTGAAAGCCGATTGGGTCGTATTATTTCACGTAAAGCTTTTGACGAATTTCCCGTGAAAAAAACAGTACCTGTTTCCATCTTAAATTTTAAACCTAAGAATCGTCAGTAATATATTTGTTAAGGTTTTAAGTGCCGTTAACTATTCATATTTTTAAACACTAGGCAAGCGATTTACAACACCCTTGTGCGTATATTTGCCGTGTTTTTTAAGGTACTTATCTCTCATTATTTTAAGTAACTTTTAAGCAGTATAATGACTTGTTCGACTTCTTCTTTACGTCTTTTGGCTGTTAAATTTTTAGAGCCTAAATGCTCACACAAATGAGCTTCCAACAACTTTTTCATTAATCCGTTTACAGCGCCTTTTAAAGCCATTATTTGTTGTAATACCGCCATACTATTCGAATGATTATTAAGGTGTTTTGTCATGAAATCAATTGATCTTTTACCCACCTGACTCGATTTATGAGTTTCTTTTGATCTTTATGTGTATGAAATATGTAATTTTTTACTTTTTAAATATACTCAGCGGGGGTATGTTATTAAGCTTAAGTCATCTTCAATATTCATGTTTCAATAGTTAAGGAAATAAAGTGAGTGATTCAACAATACAATGGCAACATTCTCATGATTTTGGTGTAGATAACGCCAAAAACACACATAAAGTAAAAATTGTATTTTGGTTAACTACACTGATAATGACCCTTGAAATTGCTGCTGGCACGTGGTCAGGCTCTATGGCATTACTTGCCGATGGTTGGCATATGGGGACTCATTCAGCCGCATTTCTGATCACATTATTTGCCTATCATTATGCCAAGAAGCATATGAACAATAAGTCATTTAGTTTTGGCACAGGAAAAGTGAATTATCTTGGGGGATTCGCGAGTGCTGTTGCGTTAGGCATAGTTGCACTTATGATGATCATTGAATCAATTCAGCGACTTGTTGAACCACAGAATATTCAGTTTAGTGAAGCAATTATCGTGGCGTTCATTGGTCTTTTGGTTAATTTAGTGTCAGCTTTGATTTTAAAAGATCACCATCACCATCATGATCATTCACACCATCACCATGATCAAAACATGAAAGCCGCTTATCTCCACGTCTTAGCCGACACATTGACTTCTGTTCTTGCTATTGTCGCGCTATTAATCGGTAAATATATTGGAATAGTGTGGATAGACCCATTAATGGGAATCGTTGGGGCGATGGTTATATTTCACTGGTCTTTTGGTTTAATAAAAGAATCAAGCGCGATACTTTTAGATAAGTCTGTAGAAACTTCAACCTTAGAGAAAGTTTCTATAGCTATGAATGAGAAAAATACTGTTATACATGATATTCATGTCTGGAAGATAGCCAGTTCTCACCAATCAGCTATGTTATCCTTATCATCAAATAAACCGCTAAAAATAGCCGAATATAAAGCCATTGTTAAAGAAATTTTACCGCAAGTTTCGCATATTTCAATTGAATTAAATAAATTGAAGATTTAATGATAGCCATTTATAAACAAGGCTAATGACTATTATTTTTATGTAAAATTTAAGCGCTTGTTTTAACTTTACTCTTTTAGCATGGATTCTTTTTTTGCAACAGCATCGCTTTTTAAATAAGGTAATGCTAACGTTATTGATAATTTAGCGAATTATATTCGTGATACTGGCGTAAGTTGAAAAATAGTGAATATACCTGATATACCGAATAATCATGCTTTAGCAATGTTGTTAGTTACCGTTGTAGCTTTATATTTTTTCCGTCGCGATGATATTCCACTTGAAACTTCGTCTTTGGCCGTTTTGGTCATCTTATGTTTATTGTTTACTATTTTTCCTTTCGAAATTAACGGAACTCATTTAGAAGCCTCATCTTTATTTTTTGGTTTTGGTCACGAAGCCTTGATCACGGTTTGTGGTTTAATGATTATTGGTCATGCGTTAGTGAGAACAGGGGCTTTAGTCCCTGTCGGACGTTATTTAGCTAAATTATGGAAAATAAGCCCAGGATTATCATTACTGATCACCTTAATTGTTGCCGGCTTTTTAAGTGCTTTCGTTAATAACACTCCAATAGTGGTTTTGTTTTTACCGATACTTACGAATGTAGCTTTAAGAACTCGAACCGATACTTCGGGAATGTTGTTACCAATGGGCTTAGCAACACTCGTCGGTGGCATGACAACCACAATTGGTACTTCTACCAATTTATTAGTGGTTAGTGTGGCCAGTGATATGGGGTTGCCTCGTATCAGTATGTTTGCCTTCGCTACTCCTGCGTTAATTGCTGCGAGCATTGCTATTGCTTATTTATGGTTGATAGCGCCTAAGTTATTGCCAAAACGTACGCCGTCATTACCAGATACCTCACCACGTATTTTTAGCGCTTATTTAAATATCAATGAAGAAAGCATCGCTAATGGAACTACCGTAGCAGAAGTTTTAAAAATGACCGACGGACAAATGAATATTCAAGCGGTTCAGCGGAGCCCTGAATATCAAAATATTGTACCTTTTCCGGATACTAAGTTAAAAGTAGGCGATCGTTTACTAGTTAAAGATTATCCGGATCAATTAAAAGAATTCGAATCGGCAACCCATACCACGCTTTTTTCTGGTAGTCATAAAGTAGATGAAAATCATCCTTTGAATGCAGAAAAACAAACTTTGGCCGAAATCGTTGTCGTACAACAGTCAGGTTTAGTCGGGCGAACCTTAAAAGAAGTTCAGTTTGCCAAACGTTATGGCATATCGGTTATTGCTTTGCATCGAGGTGGCAATGCCATGGAAATAGGGCGAAGAAGTATTGGACATGTACCGATTCAAACGGGCGATGTGTTATTAGTGCAGGGTGAATCTGAACAAATTGATGAATTAAAAGAAAATCAAGGCTTTTTAATTATTGATGGCGCAGCTGAGTTGCCTTATTCACAAAAAGCCCCGTTGGCATTAGCGGTGTTATTTTTTGTTATTGCGGTTGCTGCTTTTGGCTTATTACCTATTGCCATCAGTGCAATGTGCGGGACATTATTTTTATTAATCACTAAATGTCTTGACTGGCGAGATTTGTCGGTGGCGCTCAGTAGCCAAGTGGTCTTAATTGTTGTTGCTTCTTTAGCTTTGGGTTCAGCAATGATGCAAACCGGTGGTGCCGATTATATTGCGCAAATGTTTGTCGCCTTGGCGTACGATTTGCCGCCGGCGGGGGTTTTGTCGGCATTAATGTTAATGCTAGCGGTATTAACCAATGTTGTCTCAAATAATGCTGCGGCGGTTATTGGTACCCCTATTGCTATTTCAGTTGCTACTCAATTAGGCTTGCCGGTAGAGCCGTTTATTTTAGCCGTACTATTTGGCGCAAATTTAAGTTACGCTACGCCAATGGCTTATAAAACTAATATCTTAGTGATGAATGCTGGTGGTTATCAGTTTTCTGATTTTATTCGGGTTGGTGTCCCACTCATTTTATTAATGTGGGTTACGCTGTCATTTTTATTAAGTTGGATTTATTTATAACTGAAAGTGTCACTTAACAGTGTCTGGTTAAACGTGACCAGACAGAGCGCTAATAGTCTATATTCAATGACCGACCAATACTAAAGCGGGATAATACATTAATGGTCGATTAGTTTTTCAAATGCTACTTGCGCTTGTTTAGGGTGTGTTAAATCAACAGTTTCAATCATTTCACACTCATCACGGATCATTTCATTAATACTGCTGGGATATAAGCGACAATCTTCTGGGCGATCTTCATAAATCCCACAACTATATTTTACTGGCTCATTAGCTTTTTGATTGGGAAGTTTTTCTAAAAACGGGCATTGGCTTAATTGTTGTTGAGTGTCAGGATCGAACCAAAGTTTATATTCTCGGACATATTGATATATATTTGGTCGAAATATTGCCCACATATCAATTTCTTCAACGGTTGCTTCTATGCCGCCATCACCATATTTGATACAACATTTTCCACATTGATTACAGGCTTTCAATGACTCTACCCAATTCATTATTTGTATCACTATACCATAAAAAACAGGTGAATTTAGCTCGCTTGCAAAGCTTAAATTTCTGCTCGTTTAACACAACAAGGCGGTAAAATATGGGAGGTTGGCTTGTACTTATCTTTATTCCCCAGTATTCTACGCAGCCTTTTTATTGAGTAGTGGTGGGATAAAAGTCATGATAGGTTTTGATTATGGTACGTCAAATTGTGCTGTAGGTGTTATGAATAATGATCAGCCAACAATTTTATCACTAGGTGACCATGGCCGCTTTACTCCTTCTACTTTATATTCACCAAGTCGCGACATTATTAGTCATTGGCTCTATCAACGTTTACCAGAAAGTGCACAAGCTGATTTCAAAGCGAGAAGGGGATTATCTTTACAACGTAGTCAAAACATTATTCGAGAGCTTAAACTTGATGGTATTTCACCTGAACTGTCTTTTGGGCAAACGGCACTCGATAATTACCTAAATGACCCAGAAGAAGGCTATTACATCAAATCGCCTAAGTCATTTTTAGGGGCAAGTGGTTTAGTTGAAGCACAAATTCACTTATTTGAAGATATTGTTGCCGCCATGATGATGAACATTAAAACACATGCTGAACAGGCCTTACAAAAAGACATCACGAAAGCTGTGATCGGCAGACCGATTAATTTCCAAGGGCTAAAAGGTGAAGAAAGTAATCGGCAAGCCATTAACGTGTTAACCAATGCAGCAAAGCAAATCGGTTTTAAAGACGTTGAATTTCAGTTTGAACCTGTCGCCGCAGGTTTTGAATATGAAGCCTCACTTAGCCAAGAAACGAAAGTATTAGTTGTAGATATTGGTGGTGGGACAACCGATTGCTCAATGTTATTAATGGGACCTGAGTTTCGAGAAAGTACCGATAGAAGCGCACATTTATTATCACATAGTGGTGTACGCATTGGCGGGAATGATTTTGACATTCAATTAGCGTTAAAAGGGATCATGCCTAGCCTTGGTATGAATAGTTACTTAAAAACGGGGAAACCTATGCCGGTGAATAGTTACAATCAAGCGGTGGCTATTAATAATGTCAATCTACAAACCGAGTTTTATAGTCAAGCAAACCGTCGTTTTTTAGAGCAATTAAAACGCGATGCTGCAGAGCCCGATATATTTGAACGATTATTAAAAGTACATGATCAAAAGTTGAGTTATTGTTTAGTGAATGGTGCAGAGCAAGCAAAAATAGCTTTAACAGAGGCACATGAAGCAAACATAGCGTTAGATGAAATTGATCATCAATTAAGTGTTGAAGTTTCGCGAGGGTTAATGCTTGAGGCAAGCAACAGTCAACTTAGGCAAATTAGCCAAATGATGGACAGTGCGGTAAAACAAGCCGGTTGCCAACCAGATGTTATTTTTGTCACTGGCGGCACGGCAAAATCACCGGTGTTAAATGATTACTTAACAGCGCAAATGCCTGGTATTCCATTGGTGATTGGTGATCATTTCGGTAGTGTTACTGTAGGTTTGGCGCGTTGGGCGAAAAGAATTTTTACCTGATATTTAAGGATTTTAAGCTAACCCTCAGGATCACATTGAGTCAGGGCGTCGAAAGTCAGTGGTTTTTATGTCATGGTTTGCTGTTAGTAACTTGTATTTTGCTTAGCTTCAATATGTTTTTTACAGCGGATCACAATGGCAATTTTTTCATCATCTGACTTATCTATCCATGAAGTAATTTCTGACGACGTTCGATAGCAACCATTACAAACATTTGATGCGTCTAAGTGACATTGACCAATACACGGCGTGATGATTTGATTATTATTTCCGACAAACATACAAGTTTTACTCAATTAATAGCAACGGGTAAATAAACCACTTTTAATCCGGCAGCATGATAGCAGTTTATTCAGTAAAAGCGGTAATCATTCTCTTATTACTGCTACATTACGTTTTCGCCATGCTAATCTTGTACGTCTTTTATATCACCACGCATCACTGGATAACCTTGATTCATCCAGCCAAAAATGCCTTCATATAATACGGCGGTACGGGTGTAGCCTAAATTTTCTAATTTTTTGATGGTGTAGTCGGCTGCTGCTCGCGGACAAGAACAATAAGCGACTATTTGCACGTCTTTTGGTATGCCAGCAACGGTTTTGATGATATCCGTGTCTGCGTAATAAGGGAAGGGGATTGAGCCTTCAATATGGGCATTTTGCCAAACAGAGGTTACGCGTGTATCAATTAAGACCATTCTGTTCTTCGCTTCTAAGGCTGCAAATAACTCTTCAGATGAAACGTAGTTATCTTCTGTTAAATCAAAGTTTGGATCATCACCTTCAGGATTGAATACGTATTCTTCTGGTTTAGGTAAGGCTTTTAATATCGGTTTTTCATCTTTCCAACCAAGTGCTTTACTGCGTAAAAATGCAGTGATGTTATCAATGTCTTCGGCAGGTAATTTATCTTTAAAAGCCGGCATTGGCGTGCCTTGGCGACCGTTACGAATAGCATGACGAATAAATTCATCAGTATTGTGGGCTAATGCTGATTGATTACCTAACGCTGGCGCGGTAACTCCTTCACCATTAACACCGTGGCATGTTGTACAGTTTTCAAGGTAAGCTTTTTCACCTTTTTTGATATCGCCAGTCACGGGGTTGGTTGAAAACTTTAGACGTTCGACTCCTGCTTGTTCAAACAACCAATAGGTTAAATCCCAAGTTTCTGCTAATGTCATAGGTCCGCCTACTTCATCAAGGTAGCCACCCATGGCAGTACCATTTCTCCCGTAAGACATAGGTCTTAAAATTTGATGGGCAACGCCAGACTCCATTAAACTCTTACTGCGTAAAGAAGGGGCATGATCATTCACATGTCCTTGTCTATCTTCACCATGACACAAAGCGCAGTATTTTTGGTAATTATCTGCCGCAACTTTTGCTTGTTCTTCTGTTAATTTTCTTGGTGGAGGGAGTGTTTCACCATTATGTTGAAAAGCCATTAAAACGGGAGATGTAATGAGAGAAAAAGTGAAAAGCAATAAGCTGATTTTGTAGTTCATAATAAAAATTAATGATTTATAGTGATTACCATACTAGGTTACAAAGCTTTTCATGTCGAATCAATTAAGAACGGGGCTGTGACAAAATTAGTAACAATTGATGTAACTTTTCATTCGTTAAAATGCATTGATAAAAAAGCCCTTAACCGATTTTGCACAGTAAGGACTCGTTATATTAAAAAACTAGATTTACCTTTCTTAAAAAGGTGAAGGGTGCTGTTGTAAAATTTCTCCAATATCTTTAATGATTTCTTCGGATAAAGGAGCTTTAAATGCATGAATATTCTCTTTTAATTGTTTCATACTTGTCGCTCCAATTATGGTAGATGTTACGCCATTCACTTGATCCACCCATCCTAATGCTAATGAAGCCGGCGTTAAGTTATGTTGTTTAGCCAAATCAACAAATGCTTGTACGGCTTTATGTGTATTAGGCGTATCTCTAAAGAGACCATTGCGTTGCATAAAGGTCCAACGACTGCCTTTGGGAATGTTGCCGTTAAGGTATTTTCCAGTAAGTAAGCCAGTTGCTAATGGTGACCAAGGTAAATAAGCAATGTCTTCATGTACACAGTTTTCAATGAGATATGGCCAATCTTTGGTGTGTAATAAGCTAAATTCATTTTGAATGGAAACCATACGCGGCAAATTGTGTTGCTCACTTAAACGTAAATACTGGTTTATTCCCCAAGGTGTATCATTTGATAATCCACAGTGACGAATTTTTCCTGCGGCCATGCAATGCGACAATCCTTGTAAAATATCGAGCATTTTTTCGGTTTGTTGTTCAGCATTAAAACTCGTGTAATGAACATTGTTAGGCCAATGTTTACCGAAATGAGGTGAAGTATAATTTGGCCAATGTAATTGATATAAATCAATATAATCAGTTTGCAGGCGTTTAAGGGAGGCTTCAACGGCTTCGACAATCGTTTTACTGTTAATTTCACTATTGTCGCGAATATAAGATAAGCCTGGCCCTGCAATTTTTGAGGCAAGGACGATTTCTTTACGACGAGATGGGTTAGCTTTTAGCCAATTGCCAATGATGGTTTCGGTTTTACCATAGGTATCTTCCGAAGGAGGTACAGCATACAACTCTGCGGTATCAAGAAAATTAATTCCTTGAGTTTGCGCGTAATCAAGTTGCTCATTAGCGTCTTGTTGATTGTTTTGTAAGCCCCATGTCATACTCCCTAAACAAATTCGTGATACTTCTAACGAACTACTGCCTAAACGAACATATTTCATTCTATTTCCTTCTGTGCCTGTTTTATATTAAACCGAACAGCTGCGCTCTATGATTAAAATTATTAGCTCAGAGTAATGAAAGTTACTGTGAAAAAATAGTGGAATTAAAGATTAAATACTGATTATTTATAATAAAGTATTTACTTATGTAATTATTCTCTATACTATCTCGCTGTTATTTAATCTCCTCTCGTTTATCTAACTTTTCACCTAATAAACAATTATCTGGTGAATTGTGTTTTGTCTTTCCCTTTCACAGTTAGCAATCACAAGGGTGAATCGAACTTTCGAGTTTAATTTTTCACAATGTTTTTGGTTTTGTTACAAGTGAATACTTGTTACGTGCAGTTACTTAACGCAAATCAAGTAGAAACACTGTAGAAATGCCAAATCAATGCTGGCCAAAAGCCAGCTAAACGGTTTCTGATATTTGTTACTTGAATAATTTATCGTATGACGATAAACACATGCAAGTACCTAGAACAGCAACGTGGTTCATGAAAAATTTAAACATCGAAGTTTCCCCTAAAGCAAGTTTAATTATTGTCAACGAATTGAGACAAGGTCTCTGTGTAGTTAATTTGTGCTCTAAAGCTCAAAGTTTTGCAAACCAATAATATAACTTTTGATTTTACGCGCTTATGCGCATTTTATAGAGTTTTATTATGTCATATACATATAATAAAGAAGTGTATTCAATCACTTCGCCATTACAATCTATTTCGGTAAATAAACGAAATGTGGTTGTTACAGATAAAATTGGATCTAAATTATTTACGTTTAATAATATTGGTGAGTCAAAGCGTTTTTTGACTTGGTTATATCAATCGTAACAAGCTGTTTTAGATGTAATTCTTTACTGTTTTACTTGCAGTATAAAAATAAAAGGATGATAGGAAAATATCATCCTTTTTCATTTATTTTTTATAAACCTGTATGCCGTTTACCCAAGTTGATAATACTTGGTTTTGCCAAAGCTTTGATTCATCGCTGGTAAAGTAGTTATCGGTTAATAAAATAAAGTCTGCTTTTTTACCTGGAGCTAAACTACCAATGATTTTTTCTTGATGACCGGCAAATGCAGCATCAATCGTAAACGTTTTTAAAGCTTCAACGCGAGTCATTTTTTCTTCAGGGTACCAGCCATTTTTCGGTAAATTCTGCTTGTCTTGTCGGGTTACCGAAGCGTGTAGACCAAAAAATGGATTAGCAGATTCAACAGGAAAATCTGAGCCGGCAGCAATAACGGTTTTGGCATTTAACAGTTTACGCCAAGCGTAAGCGCCTAAAATACGATCTTCTCCAATCCGATCAACCGCCATGTTTTTATCACTGGTGGCATGCGTTGCTTGCATTGAAGCGATGATACCCAAATCATGAAAACGCGGAATATCTATTAAGCGCAGTATTTGTGCATGCTCAACACGATGACGTAACACTTTACTGTTATTTTTTTTGATTGCTGTTTGATAAAGGTCGAGAACTATTTTGTTAGCATTATCACCAATAGCATGGGTGTTTACTTGAAAACCAGCTTGCATCGCACTATTGATATAATGGCTTAACGACTGATTATCATGCAGTAGTAGCCCTTTATGTCCCGCGTGATCCGAATAATCTTCTATCATGGCCGCGCCGCGACTTCCTAAAGCACCATCAGCTTGAATTTTAACACTATTAAAATTAAGCATGTGATCTGCTGAATGAAACGTTCCTTTGTCTAAGGTTTGTTGCCATTGGTTAGTCGGTAAATACAGCATAGCGTTAATACGAATAGGCATTTTCCCTTCAGCGCTAAGCTGCTGAAAAGCGGTAAGCGTTTCGCTATCAATACCAGCATCATGGACACTGGTGAGGCCTAAGCTTGCCAATGAATGCATCGCTTTTAACAAAATGTTTTTTTGTTGTGTAATTGTCAACGGGGCAATATTTTTTTCTATTAACGCCATCGCATTATCAATAAATACACCCGTTGGCTGACCATTATTATCTCTGATGATGCTGCCACCTTCGGGAGATATTGATTGCTGAGTAATGCCGGCTAAGGCCATTGCCTTACTGTTTGCCCAACCTGCATGACCATCTACTCGTCGTAACCATACCGGTTTATCAGGAAATACAACATCTAACGTCTCTTTCGTTGGAAATGTTTTAACATCCCATTGTACTTGGTTCCAGCCTCGTCCTGTTATCCAAGTTAGCGTCGGATTTTCGTGAGCATATTTCAACGTTCGCTGAACCGCTGCCTGCTCTGAGCGGGTTCCGACAAGATCTGCCGTCATCAAGCTTTGGCCATAATTTAAGACATGACCGTGAGCGTCAATTAATCCAGGCAGCATAGTTGCGCCATTTCCATCGATAATGTGCCAATCTGGTTGACTGTCAATTTTGTCTTGCTTAGTAAAAAGCTGATCGATTTTATCCTCGGTAAAGGTAATGGCTGAAAACGCTTGTAATGTTTCTCCATTTAATGTGTAACCTTGGACATTTTTAATTAAGGTAGTTTGTGCAAATAGTGAGGCAGAGCTAAGAGTAAGAATAAGTGTTGTAAGGAATTTATGAGAGTATTTCATTGGCTTAAGCTTTGTTTTTATTATGTGTCTTAATCATAGCATGAACAATAAAATGCTAAAGTTTTTTACAAGATTACTTGGGTTAAACTTGTTAGAACTTTGATTATTTAATCACAAAAAGGCGTTATTATTTAATAATAACGCCTTTATTTTTTCCGTTTTAAGTGATCTTTATGTTTAAATCGTTCTTGTCGCTGTCGCCGGAGGGATCATCGCAGCGCGTCTGGCTGGGTATAACACCGCTAATTGACCTACTATAAATAATGCGATCACGCCAAATAATACGAGTTCGAAACTGATCGGCGATAAGCTAAAGGTTTTTACTAACCAATAATTTAATGTGATTGCACCAATTGAACCGATCACAACACCAACGGAAGAAATTAATAAGTTTTCTACCATAAAGTACCGCATGATCTGCCATTGCGTCGCACCAAGTGCTCGTCTTGTACCAATTTGTTTGGTCCGTCTATTAATGCTAAAAATAGCTAATCCGACTATGCCAAAACCGGTAATTAAAGTTAATGTGATAATAACCGTCATTAATATTTTATTCGTCGCATTATGGCGTTGATAACTTCTTTGCCTTGTTTCTTCAATGGTACTCACTCTGCGTATAATGCGCTCTTTATTACTTTCTGCTAAAAGCTTTTCGATGATAGGCATCATTTCATCACGCCGACCTGGTTGTGTTCTTATAAAGTAACGACTGTTTTTTGCGTCCATATGAAAGGGCACTAACATACTTCGCTCAACACCACTCCAACCATTCCAAGGCGCTTGTAACGCTTTCATTATGCCAATTATTTGCATAGGTTGTGTTTGTGAAATATAGAAAGTTTTACCAACAGCTGACTGCCAGTTACCCGGGTAGAGTTGCTCGGCAAAGGCTTTAGTAATAATCGTTTTAGGAGGCCATTTTGTTGAGCCACTTTCTCGCCATTGGATGTCTTGGCTAGTAAAGTTTTGGCCCGCAATTAATTCAACCCCTAACGTATTAATGGCGTGTTCATCCACCATATATAAAGCACTTCCAATTGTGTCTTTATCGTCACCTGGTTCATGTTGCAATGACATTGACCAGCCACCTCCACTTAGCGGAATCGCATTAATTTGAATGGCATCAACAATACCTGGCGTGTTACGAATAGCATGTAAATCAGTTTGTAGATTGACTTGCTTATTATAATTTTCACCAAATACGGTATTGGTTAAATAAAATGTATTCGCTTCATCAAGGCCACTTGCCCGAGACATTTGCTGATTTCGATCTTGGATCATAAAGATTGCATTAACCATAATCGCCAACGTTAACGCAATTTGCAGGGCAATAAGTAATGCCCCTATTTTGTTACGCATTAATGCGCGAAATATTAAACCTGTTTCTAACATTTTGACATTCCTCGCATTATTGACATTTTAATTGGTGAGCAGGTTGCACTTTACAAGCTCGCCATGTGGGATATATTCCTGCAATTAACGTTGCAAGTAACGATAAGGTCACGGCTAAAATCATCATGTTGAGATCTAACGTTGCTAAGCCTTGCATATATTCACCGTATAGCGTTTCTATGCCTTGTAAGCCTAGGTAGGCGAGAAATAAGCCTAATAAACCTCCGGCTAACCCTATACAAGCTGATTCAATCATATATTGATAAAACAAGGTTGACTTACTAGCGCCTAGTGCTTGTCTTAGTCCAATTTCTGGGGCTTTGCCTAAAAATTTCGCGAGCAGTAAACCAACGGTATTTAATAAACACACAATTAAAAACATCAGTGCCATTGCTAACATCATTTTTGCATCATCAGCGACGACTTCTTGCACTTCTAACCATTGCGTGACTGTGTTTAAACGGTTATCAAGTGGACGTTCAAAACGACCATATTGTTTTTGTTCTTCAACATAGGCATTTAAAAAAGTCATGTAGTCTTGTTTTTCTTGCGGTGATCTTAATTCAACCCAAAATTGAGTCCAAATACATTCTGAATTTAAAAATGCTTGAAAACCATCACCAGAGGGCTTCCAGCAATTGGTATTGCCTGAGCGACCAATTTTTTCTTCGGCGATTAAACTAAATGGGACAAAGATATCCTCAGATTCGTTAAATGCACCTGTGGTAATATCATAAAAACGCGGTTTGGGTTGCCAATGATCAATCACCCCAACAATGCTAAACATATTTCCGTCGATCTTTATCGATTTACCGACGGAGTTTTCACCACCAAAAAGTTTATCGTTGGTGGCTTTATTTAATACTACGACTTGTTCTTTATTTTCATCAGCGCTTGCTGACCATGCATTGCCGTAAAGAAACGGTACATCAAACATGGCGAAAAAATCAGCGGAATTTGCTCGGCCATCAACAATTAACGGCAAAATGTCAGGATCAGAGGGTTCAATTACGGCATAAGCTTGCGCTTGAACATTTTGACGAAACGCTTTTTTTGCTTTCATTAAATTTGTTGAGTCGGTATAGGTCATTTGATCCGGCGGATTTTGACCTTCATCAAACGGGTCGTTTGCGTCCCAACTGTCTAATTGTACATAATAAAGTTGTTCACTTTTATGAGGAATTGGGTTGGCAGACATTAGGTAATTAACGGTGATGGTGGTCATAGTTGCACCAATTCCTAAGCCTATTGCGCAAATCATCAGTAAGCTTAATCCCCAATGACGCAAGATACTGATCCATGCAATTTTTATATAATAGTTAAACATTTCCACTCCTTAATTAATGAGTCATCGATTAAGCAATTGCTTGATTATCAATAATTTCTAACTCGCTCACTCGGCCATCTTTCACTTGAATTGTTCTTGAAGCTCGTTGAGCAAGTTCAGCGTCGTGGGTTACCATAATAATGGTTGTGCCTTGTTTATTGATTTCTTCGAGTAAACTCATTACGCCTTGCGCCATTTCAGAATCTAAATTTCCTGTCGGCTCATCAGCAAGTAAAAAACGAGGATCAGTAGCAAGTGCTCGTGCAATAGCAACACGTTGCTGCTGTCCTCCAGAGAGTTGGCTTGGCAAATGTTTCATTCTTGAAGAAAGACCAACACGCGCTAAATTTGCTTCGATACGTGCTTTTCTTTCTTTGGCATTAAAGCCTCTATAACGCAGAGGAACATCAACATTGTCAAAAAGGTTTAAATCAGGTATTAAATTAAAACTCTGAAAAACAAAGCCTATTTTCTCGTTTCTCATTTTTGAACGGCCGTTATCATTTAGGCTACCAACGTCTTTTCCGTCTAAGGTAAATTCACCATCGGTGAACGTTTCTAATAAGCCGGCAATATTTAAGAACGTTGTTTTACCTGAGCCTGAAGGTCCAGTAACACTGATAAAATCCCCTTCATTGACGGTTAAATTAAAATCTCTTAGTGCATGTGTTTGAATGTCGGCTGTTTGAAATATTTTATTGATATTTTTCATGACTAACATAGTTTGTTCCTTGAATCGCGTGGATTTATTATTCGTTATAATGGTTGATTTATTAGTTATTCAATAACACTTGTTCTGCTGAATTAAACATATCTGTGCCTGAAATAATGATTTGCTGTCCTTCGCTTAAGCCACTTAATACTTCGACATGACTTAAACTTCTCGCACCCAGTGTGATAGGGGTTTTTCGTGCTAAGCCATCATTAACAAGATAAGCGAATCTGCCACCTGAGCTTTCGAGAAATTGTCCTCGTTGCACTTGTAAGACATTACTTTTTTGTTCAAGGATGATTTGCGTATTTAACCGTTGGTTTTGACGAAGTTTTGCGGGTGTTTCACCAGAGAAGCGTACTCGCCCAGTAACCTGATTATTCAGTATTTCGGGGGAAATTGTTACTAGACGAGCACTGAACTGGCGTTGTTCAAATTGTACAGCTACGTCCATACCAATGGCTAAGTCATCGGCATAACTTTCTGGTATTTCAATTTCTACTTCTAAATTACTTAAATCTACTACCGTTAAAATTGATTGGTTTTTACTTAAAAATGTTTTGTTATCGGCGTTTAAATTCCCCACGATGCCATTAACAGGAGAACGAATGGTCAGTGCATCAACTTGGCGTTTTAATTCTTTTACGAGTAATTTTTGACGACGAATGTCGAGCGACAACGATTTGCTGTCAAAGTCTAAGCTTTCAATATTCAATGCTGCGTCTTGCTCAGCATGGCGGTGTTGTAATTTAGCATTTTCTAACTCGTCTTGTGCTTTTTCAAAATCTATCTGACTGATGGCATTTTTTTCATATCCTTGATCAGCGCGACGCTTTTCACGATTGGCGGAAATTAATCTGACATTGGCTAGATCAACCGCTTTCTGATCTTGTAAACGTTGTTTTTTTGATTGTATTTGTTGACGTTCATAACTTGACTCAAGTCCTTCAAGCGTGGCTTGTTGTTGAAAAAGTCGGCTGGTTAATTCAGGGCTATCTAGGGTAGCTAATGCTTGGCCTTCTTTTACCTCATGACCCGCTTCAATTAAGAGTGTTACTGTGCCGTCTGCGGGGCTATAAACGGTTGGACTAACTGCTGCAACAACTCGGCCTAATACTGAAATATCTCTGATGAAATCACCTCGTGTGATAGTGGATAATCTCACGCGATCGATTGAAATAGATTCACTGGCTTGGCTCCATCGACTTGCGGCAGGAGCCACTTGCCAGATAATCAGGACGAGGATGGTAAATGAAGTAATTAAAGTTAGCCAAAATTTAGGTTTTGATTTTTGTACTGTGATCTGGACATCCTGATCACTGGTATCTTTGATTTGCATGTCAATTCCCCCGAATAAGACATAACCATTGAAATAATGGTTGTTTGATAAGTAAGTCGTGTTAGCAGGGAAAAAGGTTTAAATTATTTAACAATTTGAGGAAATAATATCAGGAGAGGTAACGGGAAATCGTAATAACACTATGTTTTACAATGTGTTAAGTGATGTTCTATTTTGTACTTTGTTGTGAACTATGTTAATGAATATCAGCAAAAAACCAATGAACCAAATAGGGTATCGACCATATTGGCTGTATGGGGTTTGTCCTGAAACTAATTGAATTTCTGTTGTTAATACCGCTTGTTCAAATTGCGGTATTTGTTTGGTGATAACACCTAAATGATCAGTTACTGCAGTAACCCCCGTATTCGTAGAACGCAATAAAGGTCGGCCAAATTCTAACGCCCGCATACGAGCAATTTCCATATGTTGGTGTGGTCCATGCGAGTTACCAAACCAGGCATCATTACTAACGGTTAACAGTATATCGCTGTCATTATAAAAGTTAGCGGCAAGTTGTTCGGGAAATGCTATTTCAAAACAAATTAACGGTAATATATTTAAATCATTTGCCTGTAAATTGTCTTGCACATAACTGCCTCGGCTAAAAGACGATTGTGGTAAATTGAATAGGGGGGCTATGGGCCTAAGCAAATCACCAAATGGCACAAATTCGCCAATAGGTAATAAATGGTTTTTATCATAACGGTTATTGTTTCCATAATAATAATCGCCATTTATATCCGCGTGATGTTTTTTTCCTAAAACAATTAAACTATTAAAATACTCTTTGGTTTCAAAGTTATAATTTAAAATACCCGTGATTATGGTGGCATTATTTAAAGCAGCAGATTGGTTGGCCATATCAAGAAATTCTTGTGTGGTACTCATAGTTTCAATCGCCGGTATTGCTGATTCCGGCCAAATAATTAACTGGGCATCATAATTTAAACGTGTTAAATCTAAATATTTTAACATAGTCGGCCATTGTTGCTCTGGCTGCCACTTAATTGATTGTTCAATATTCCCCTGAATTAAGGCCGTTTTTATGGTTTTTCCCGTTGGTGAAACCCAAGTTTGCTGATGTGAAAATAGCGTGATAATGAAAATTGAAAGTAAAGCAATGCCGGCTTGTTTAGTGTGTGATTTCAATATTAACTTGCTAAGCGCGACACAAAATATTAGCAGGCAAAAAGTAATGCCTAATTCGCCAATTATCGGTGCTAAAGGGGCTAATGGCCCACTGATTTGACCATAACCTAATGATAACCATGGAAAACCTGTTAGTACAACACCACGCAAATATTCTGTTAATAACCAAATACTTGGCAACAACCAAAGGTTTAATTTGCTGCAAGCTTGCTGCGTTTTTGCTATTTTAGCGGTTAAATAACCTGCCAGGGTTGGGAATAAAGCTAAATATAAACACAATAGCAACATCAAAAATAAAGAAGCGAATAATGGCATACCGCCAAATTCAGCAATAGAAACATGGACCCAGCTTATGCCACTTGCAAACCAACCAAAGCCAAAAATAAAGCTATGTTTTGTGAGTAATCGAGTGGTGTTAACTTGTTTTTTTTGACAGAGTTTTTCTAAATGTACAAACCATAACGTTAAACTGATAAAGCTTATCCACCAAAATGAGAATGGTGCATAAGAAAATACTAAGTTAAGACCAGCGATAAAACTTAACCATAAGGTTTTATCGCTAATATTACGCTTACATTTGGGCAGAAAAGATTTGAACATGCTAACGCTGGATCATAGTAAGTTAATCAATCGTTTTGCCATTGACTTGATGATCTTTTGGGATAGTGACTTGTAAGACTTGAATACGTCGGTTATCAGCTGAAGTGACTTTAAATTCAAAATCATTAAGATTTAATGATTCAGACTTTTTAGGCATATGGCCAAATTGATGAAGGACTATTCCACCTATGGTATCAGCACCGTTTTCGTCAAATTCACAATTAAAATATTCGTTAAAATCATCAATTTCAGTTAGTGCTTGTACTTGATAGACATTACTAGCTAAGTGTTTGATATCCTCAATAATTTCATCATCAGTTTCATCTTCAATTTCACCCACTATTAATTCTAAAATATCTTCAATGGTAACAACGCCTGATACTCCGCCATATTCATCAACGACAATAGCCATATGGTAACGTTGTGAGCGAAACTCTTTTAGCAAAGGTTCAACTTTTTTACTTTCAGGTACTATGATCGCAGGACGGATCACTTCATTAAAGGTACAAGGTTGCTCTTCTTCATTAAAGGCATAGGCGAGTAAATCTTTTGCTAATAAAATTCCCTCAATATGGTCGATATCTTCGTTTACTACTGGAAAACGCGAGTGGCCTGATTCGACGATAAGTGGAATTGCATCTTTAAGTGGAATATTGATGTCCAGTGTGACCATTTGAGAGCGAGGGATCATGATATCTCTTACACGCATATCAGAAACTTCTAATACCCCTTCGATCATCAGTTTAGTTTCTGGTTTGATGAGTTCGCGATCTTCTGCATCGTTTAGCACATCGAAAAGTTCATCTTTGTTTTTCGGCTCTCCGGTAAAAGCTTGTAATATTTTATTAAAAAAAGTTTTATTTGAAGAACCGTTACTAGAGTGTGGGTTATCGTCGCTCATAGAGCTTATATTATTCCTATTATTAGTGAGTTGTTTAGTTTGTAATCAATTAAAGTATATTTCAAGTAGTTATTGTCAAAATAGAAAATAGCGTTAGATTAATTGATACGGATCATTAATATTTAATGCTGAAAGTAATTTTATTTCAAGTGCTTCCATTTCTTTAGCCTCATTATCATCTATATGGTCATAACCTAGTAAATGCAAGCAACCATGAATAACCATATGCGCCCAATGATGCATTAATGCTTTATTTTGTTGCTCAGCTTCTTGTTGAACGACTTGGGCACAAATAACTAAATCACCTAATAGGGCTAATTCAATACCTTCTGGTACCTCGAACGGAAAAGAGAGTACGTTAGTTGGTTTATCTTTTTGACGATATTGCAAATTTAACGATTGGCTTTCTTCAACCTCAACAATACGCACCGTTAATTCAAAGGCTTTATTATAAGGTGATAACGCCGTGTTTACCCATAACTGTATATCTTGATGACTTGGTAAATTTACAGCATTACAAGCAATTTGTAGATCTAAATCTATAGACACAATTATTTGCCTGCTTCTTGATTGGCTTCAATGACTTGCTGCTTGGCTAGCTGATCTTGTTTTTTCTTCTCAGCTTTAATTCGATTCATTTTCTGGTCATATGCGTCATACGCTTCAACAATATGAGCGACAACAGGATGCCTAACGACATCTTTTGATTGGAAAAAGTTAAAACTAACACCTGGGATATCTTCTAAAACTTCAATAGCATGACGTAAGCCTGAACGTTGACCCCTTGGTAAATCAACTTGTGTAATATCGCCCGTTATTACCGCCCGAGAGTTAAAGCCAATTCGCGTTAGAAACATTTTCATTTGTTCTACTGTGGTATTTTGGCTTTCATCAAGAATAATAAAGGCATCATTTAATGTACGACCACGCATATATGCCAACGGTGCAATTTCAATGACATTACGTTCGATTAACTTTTCGACCTTTTCAAAACCAAGCATTTCGAATAATGCATCGTAGAGTGGGCGCAGATAAGGGTCAATTTTTTGGGTTAAATCACCAGGCAGAAAACCTAATTTTTCACCGGCTTCTACCGCAGGGCGAGTTAATAGAATACGTCTAACTTCTTGTCTTTCCAGCGCTTCAACAGCACAAGCAACGGCTAAGTATGTTTTACCGGTGCCAGCTACACCGATACCAAAACTAATATCATTAACTAAAACATTTTGCACATAAGCTGATTGGTTTTCGTTGCGAGGCTTAATAACGCCACGCTTAGTTTTGATGGTCACCATTTTATTAAAGTCTGCATCGACTTTGCTAGGTGCTTGCTCGAGGACATTGGCATCGATAATCGCAAGATGCACCATTTCATCCGTGATTGTTTTACTTTCCCCTTTGACGGTTTCAGTTTCTAAGTATAAATCTTTTAATATTTTCGCAACCGCTTTAATTTGAGCCGGCGCACCAATGATTTTAAAGTGATTAGTGCGATAACTTATTTCAACCCCTAAACGACGTTCGATCGTTTTTAAATTATCGTCCATAGGGCCACACAAATTAGCTTGTCTTGTATTGTCGATAGGCTCTAATGTTAAAATACTTTGTTTGTCTTTACTCAAAAGCTTGTTGTCCATTTTAATTAATAAATAAGCCGCTAATTAATCAAGGTGTTTTAACGAGCGGCAAATATTCGCAAGATTAAGGGGTGAATGTGCCGACACCTAACTCATCTACATTAGCTGGTTTAGCGTTATGATGACTGTTTGATAATATATCAGCAGGTGAATGCGCAATTCGTAATCCCATTTCACTTTCTTGACGAACCAATTCACCGCGTAATGAATTTGCATAAACATCTGTGATTTTCACATCAACAAAACCACCGATTACGCTATGTGGCGCAACAAAGTTGACGATACGATTGTTTTCAGTGCGGCCACGTAATTCCATCGGGTTTTTCTTAGAAGGGCCTTCAACTAAAATACGTTGTTCGGTATTAAGCATTTGACGTGCAATACGCAGTGCTTGTGAGGTGATACGATCTTGTAATATTTGCAAACGTTGTTTTTTCGTTTCATCACTAATATCGTCAACCATATCGGCAGCCGGCGTTCCTGGGCGCGCACTATAAATAAAACTAAAACTTAAATCAAAATCAACCGATTTAATTAAGTCCATGGTTGCTTCAAAATCAGCATCGGTTTCGCCAGGAAAGCCCACGATAAAGTCAGAAGACATACAAATATCAGGGCGTGCTTTTTTAAGCTTTCTGATTTGTGATTTATATTCTAATGCAGTATGACCACGTTTCATTTGGGTAAGAATTCGATCAGAACCACTTTGCACCGGTAAATGTAGATGGCTGACTAACTCAGGAACATCTTTATAAACTTCGATGATGTCATCCGTAAATTCTACTGGGTGCGAGGTTGTGTAACGGATGCGATCAATACCATCTATGGTGGCTATTAAACGAATGAGTTCGGAAAAACGACATACCGTACCGTCGTGAGAATCACCACGGTAGGCATTAACGTTTTGGCCAAGTAAATTAACTTCTCGTACGCCTTGTTCGGCTAATTGTGCTATTTCATAAAGCACGTCATCTAATGGACGACTGACTTCTTCACCGCGGGTATAAGGCACGACACAGAAAGTACAATATTTACTACAACCTTCCATAATGGAAACAAACGCTGTAGCGCCTTCTGCTTTAGGCTCTGGTAAACGGTCAAATTTTTCAATTTCTGGAAAGCTAACATCTACCACAGGGTTATGATCACCCGTGACTTGTTGGATCATTTCAGGTAAACGGTGCAACGTTTGTGGACCAAATACCATATCAACAAATGGGGCACGTTGACGAATAGCATCACCTTCTTGTGAGGCAACACACCCACCAACACCAATAAGCAATTCAGGTTTGTTTACTTTTAAATTTTTCCAACGACCTAGTTGATGAAAAACTTTTTCTTGTGCTTTTTCACGAATCGAACAGGTATTTAATAAAATCACATCAGCATCTTCAGCTTCTTCTGCTAATTCATAGCCATGTGTGGAGTCTAATAATTCGGCCATCTTTTGCGAGTCGTACTCGTTCATTTGGCAACCCCAGGTTTTTATGTATAACTTTTTACTCATTTATTTATGCCTATTGTGTTCATGAAATTGGTTCTAGTTTTTGCTAGAGAATTTTAGGGGGCGTATTTTACTCTTTCTTGAATGCCGAGGCTAGTTATAACGGATGAAAATTGGCAAAAATAAAATTACAGTTGTTGATCCTTGATGGCGGTTTTTGTATTTAATTTATCAACAGCGAATTTTAAAATTATCGAGACAATCAAGACGCTTGCACCTACGATAAATAAAACAGTACTTTCCTATGCTCACGATAATTCGTGAGTAATAAAGAGATAGTTATCGAATTCGTGACTTTGGTTAGTTAGAATAGTGGAAAAACAATAGTAGAATGTTGGTTCATGGATAAATTTGATTGTGTTGTTGTTGGCGGTGGCATGGTAGGCGCAGCAAGTGCTTTATCATTGGCTCAGTTGGGGTTGAAAATTGCGGTCATTGAAAAGTCGGCACCGAAATCATTTATCCAGAATCAACCCTTTGATCTTCGTGTTTCTGCACTGTCGTTATCATCTCAATTTTTATTAGAGCAACTTAATGCATGGCCGCAAATTAAACAATGGCGAGCATGCCCATATCGGCGGTTAAGTGTATGGGAGCAAGAATCTGCGTATACAGAGTTTTCTGCTTCAGAAATTAATGAACAACATCTTGGTCATATCGTTGAAAATCGTTTAATTCAATTGTCTTTATGGCAACAAATACAACATCATGAAAATATCGACTTGTTCTGTCCTGAATCGCTTATTTCATTTGAACAAAACGATAAACAGGTCAGTGTTCAATTATCAAATAAAACGATTGAAACCAAATTACTGATTGCTGCTGATGGCGCACACTCTCAAGTCAGGCAACTCGCCAATATTGGTACAACTGGTTGGGATTATCAGCAAGCGGCAATGCTAATTAATGTTGAAACTGAGTTAAGTCAGCAAGATATCACCTGGCAACATTTCCGTGAAACGGGCCCTGTGGCTATGTTACCTATGCCTGGAAACCATGCTTCACTTGTTTGGTACCATGCTAAAGAAGAAATTTCGCGATTATCAAACTTATCAAATCCACAACTACAAGCGGCTATTCTCGAAGCCTTTCCGGCAAAACTTGGCAACATTAAAGTTATTGATAAAGCGAGTTTTCCTTTAACTCGCAGGCATGCTAATCAGTACCAAAAAAATCGTGTTGTTTTGTTGGGCGATGCTGCTCATACCATAAACCCATTAGCAGGACAGGGAGTAAATCTAGGTTTTAAAGATGTCAAAGCGTTACAAGAAGTCGTTGCTAAAGCAATCGGTGAGGGAAAATGCTGGCATGATGTTGAAGTACTAGCAGGATATGAAAAGGCGAGAAGACGAGATAATTTATTAATGATGACCGCAATGGATATGCTTTATACTGGCTTTAGCCATCCTTCAGGTCTAATCAAGCTGTTTCGCAATACTGGATTATTTATGACCAACAAGTTTCCAAAGCTTAAAAATAAAGCGTTGGAATATGCCTGTGGTATTTAAATGTCTGAGTTAAAATTAATTAGAAAATAGAAAATAGAAAATAGAAAATAGAAAATAGAAAATAGAAAATAGAAAAACAAAGAAAGTGGCAGGGGTAAGAGGATTTGAACCTCTGAATGACGGGATCAAAACCCGCTGCCTTACCGCTTGGCTATACCCCTGCAGAAAACTCGTTGTCGTTACAATATTAACTTTCGGATTTTACTTGAGAATAAAAAGAAAGTGGCAGGGGTAAGAGGATTTGAACCTCTGAATGACGGGATCAAAACCCGCTGCCTTACCGCTTGGCTATACCCCTGCAATGTAACTTACTTTCTAACACAGTTTCGAGAAGAAATGTGTTATTTGAAATGGTACGGGGTGAGAGACTTGAACTCTCACATCTTGCGATACTGGAACCTAAATCCAGCGCGTCTACCAATTCCGCCAACCCCGCATTATTTCTATCACTAAGAGTTAATGGTGGCTACACCGGGATTTGAACCTGGGACCCCATCATTATGAGTGATGTGCTCTAACCAGCTGAGCTATGTAGCCTTTCCAACCTGCCTCTCAGCAAGTGGCGCGTATTATGCAAATCTGTTTCGGCTTCGTCAACCGTTTTTTAATAAAAAAAGAAGACTTTTTGATTGTTTGGCTAAACTCTCAACAAAACGCTGCTAATATGCACATTTTTCTTAGTTTTTCATGGTGATTTGATAGAAATAAATAAAATTAACTTTATCTATCTTTTGCTTCTTCAGCTAAATGTGCTGAATATTTTGAAATTTCAGGGATTTCAGCAGCAACAACTTTGGCTGGTAATTTACCAATCATAAATTCACCTACTTCTAAAGCTTGTGATTTTGCGGCAAATGCTAATAAAGTATTACCATTACATAATAAGCCTTTATAGATCTTTCTTATTTTTAATTTATTTGCTTTTAAAAATGAGCGTAAGCGGTTTTTATCATTAGCTTGCACATATTCACAGACACGCAATGATAAATCTGCTTTTGCTGGGGCTGATATTAATAAGCTTGTTGCTAATACACTAGCGAGTAAAATTATTTTAGTCATGTTTAGTCCTATAATTTAACAGTATTTTTTTAATACTCTTATATGATAGTTTATTTTCTTATATATACAGAGAAATAATTAAAATAAAGACTAATTAATCCTTCTTTATTTATATTCTTTTAACCTTAGGTTAACTAACTGTTAATTAGGGTAAATCTTAAACGTTTAACGGTTAACTTTGGGGAAGGGGATGTGAGTAAAAGTGAGTAAACTTTCATGTTTGTTAACTTCTCACTTTAAACCGCTCAAAAAATAAAAAAACTGATTGAAATAAAACTCATTTAATTAATGAGATTTATCTTTTGGCGGACATTGCGCTATTACTTCTTCTTCACCTTGCTGGTTTTCTTGAATTAATTTTACCTCAAACTGCCATAGATAATATAAATGCTTTAACACTTCATCTTTTGAGTTGGCTAATGGTACCTGCTGATGAGGGGTATATTTTAAAGTCAGAGAGCGATCTCCGGTGATGTTCGCTTTGGTGATTTGAATATTGGTTTCAATGTTACTTAAGTTGTATTGTTCAGATAATGCCGCTCTGATTTTTTTATAGCCTTGCTCGTTGTGTATTGCCGCAACTTCGATAAAGTTTTCTTTCTCATCGTCATGTATATGAAATAATTTAAAATCACGCATTAGTTTTGGTGATAAAAATTGACTTATAAAACTTTCATCTTTGAAGTTTTCCATGGCGAAATGTAAAGTATCTAACCAATTACTTCCGGCAATTTCAGGAAACCACTGTTTATCTTCTTCTGTGGGCTCTTGGCAAATTCGTTTAATATCCATAAACATATTAAAGCCCAAGGCGTAAGGATTTATTCCTGAATAATAAGGACTGTTATAGTCAGGCTGCGCGACTACGTTGGTATGGTTATGTAAAAACTCTAACATGAATTTTTCACTGACCTTACCTTCTTCATATAGTGTGTTTAAAATAGTGTAGTGCCAGAAACAGGCCCAACCTTCATTCATTACTTGCGTTTGTTTTTGTGGGTAAAAGTATTGTGAAACTTTACGAACAATACGAACCACTTCCCGTTGCCAAGGCTTTAATAAAGGCGCGTTTTTTTCGATGAAGTATAGTAAGTTTTCTTGCGGCTCACTTGGGAAGTTAATCGTTTTATTTGTCGTTTTATCAGCATTTTCCGGAATCGTACGCCATAAAGTGTTAACTTGAGATTGTAAATATTCTTCTCGTGATTTTTGTCGTTTAAGCTCTTGTTCTAACGAAATTTTTTGTGGACGTTTATACCGATCAACACCGTGATTCATTAACGCATGGCAAGCATCTAAACAAGATTCAACTTCATCAATACCATGTTTATGTTCGCATTCAGCAATATAATTTTTAGCAAAAACCAAATAATCAATGATAGAACTCGCATCGGTCCACGATTTAAATAAATAATTACCTTTAAAGAACGAGTTATGGCCATAACATGCATGAGCCATAACAAGTGCTTGCATAGTAATTGAATTTTCTTCCATTAAATATGAAATACAAGGATCAGAATTAATCACTATTTCATAGGCCAGTCCCATTTGACCTCGTTTATAGGTTTGCTCTGTTTGAATAAATTTTTTACCAAAGGTCCAATGATTGTAACCAATAGGCATGCCAACACTTGCGTAAGCATCCATCATTTGTTCTGCGGTTATCACTTCGATTTGATTAGCATACGTATCTAAACGAAAGCTTTCTGCAATTCGGGCAATTTCATCTTGATATTGTTGTAGTAATTCAAAAGTCCAATCAGGTCCATCAGATAACATTTTTTTAGTTGCCATAATTACACTCCATTACCTATGCATATAAATATTTATGCTACTTGCGGACTACTTTTCTTAAATAACTCTCTAAAGACAGGGTAAATATCTTCAACGGTTTTAATGTGTTGCATCGCAAAATGGTTATATTGTTCTTGCACTGTTAAATATTGTTGCCATAAGGTTTGATGGGTGCGTTGAGTAATTTCGATATAAGCAAAGTAACGAGATAGAGGTAGAATTTCGTTACTCATTAATTGACGACAATGAGGCGAGTCATCCGCCCAATTATCACCATCAGATGCTTGGGCGCCATAAATATTCCATTCTTTGGGATTAAACCTTTTATTGATGATGTCAATCATCAATTCCAGGGCACTAGAAGCAATAGTGCCGCCAGTTTCTTGAGAATAAAAAAATTCTTGTTCATCAACTTCTTTCGCTTGGGTGTGGTGACGAATATAAACCACTTCTATGGTTTGATAAGTGCGCGTTAAAAATAAATAAAGCAATACATAAAACCTTTTCGCGATATCTTTCGTTGCTTGATCCATTGAACCTGAAACATCCATTAAACAGAACATTACCGCTTTAGAAGTTGGTACAGCAACTTTGGCATAATTCCTAAACCGTAAATCAAAGGTGTCAATAAAAGGAACCTTGGCAATTTTCTCTTTGAGCTTGTTAATTTCAATGGTTAACTCGGCAATTTCTTTCACGTGCTCGTGCTTATCTTGTTGTAAAGCTAATAATGATTCTTCCATTGTTTTCAAGGATTTTCGTTTTGACGATGTCATCGCGACTCGTCTTGCAATAGAGCCTTGTAATGATTTCACTATATCGATATTGGATGGTACACCTTCTGCACAATAACCAGAACGAACCGTTTTATAGTCGACTAACTTATCAAGTTGGTTTTGTTCAAGGTTTGGCAGTGCTAAGTCTTCAAAGAGTATATTCAGATATTCATCTTTTGAAATTGAAAAGACGAAATCATCTTCACCTTCACCAGAATTACTAGCTTCACCTTGACCCGCTCCTTGTCCTGACTGTTGAGGTGGCCGCTGAATTTGATCGCCAGTATTATATTGATCGTTGCCTGGATGTACTCTGTCTTTTATACCTCCTTGCCCTTGATGAAAGGTAGGTTCACTGAGATCCTTTTTAGTAATGGTGATGCTTTCACCGCTATCAATATCCGTGACTCCCCGTTTATTAACCGCTTGTTCCACAGATTTTTTAATTTGTGATTTATAACGTCGGATAAACCGTTGTCGGTTAACGGTACTTTTATTTTTACTATTGAGTCTTCTATCGATAAAATTTGCCATAATGGCTACCTCATAAATGCCTGTTTAGCGTTTACCTTAAGAAGACTTTCTTACGCGTAAATACCATTCAGATAACAAACGTACTTGTTTTTTGGTATACCCTTTGCTCATCATACGTTCGACAAAGTCATCATGTTTTTGTTGATCATCGTTGGAAGTTTTAGTGTTGAACGAAATAACCGGCAATAAATCTTCGGTATTAGAAAACATTTTTTTCTCAATTACTGTGCGTAATTTTTCATAACTGGTCCACACAGGGTTAGTTCCGTTATTATTGGCTTTTGCCCTTAAGACAAAATTGACTATTTCGTTTCTAAAGTCTTTCGGGTTACTAATACCAGCCGGTTTTTCTATCTTTTCAAGTTCGTTATTTAATGCTTCTCGATCAAATAACTGACCTGTTTCTGCATCTCTATATTCTTGATCTTGGATCCAAAAATCAGCATAAGTTACGTAACGATCAAAAATGTTTTGCCCATATTCAGAATAAGACTCAAGATATGCGGTTTGAATTTCTTTCCCGATAAAATCAATATATTGAGGAGATAGATAGCCTTTAATAAACTCTAAATAACGATCAGAGACTTCTTTAGGTAATTGTTCTCGCTCAATTTGCTGTTCAAGCACATAAAATAAATGAACAGGGTTAGCGGCAACTTCCATGTGGTCAAAATTAAACACTCGGGATAAAATTTTAAATGCAAAGCGGGTGGATAAGCCCGACATGCCTTCGTCGACACCTGCGTAATCCGTATATTCTTGATAAGATTTCGCTTTGGGATCGGTATCTTTTAAGCTTTCACCATCATAAACACGCATTTTAGAATAAATACTAGAGTTTTCTGGTTCTTTTAATCGCGATAATACTGAAAATTGTGCCAAAGTTTCTAAGGTATCTGGGGCACATTGTGCTTGAGAAAGCTCACTGTTTTTTAGCAGTTTTTGATAGATTTTCACTTCTTCAGAAACGCGCATGCAATACGGCACTTTAACGATATATACGCGGTCTAAAAATGCTTCATTATTTTTATTATTTCTAAAAGTTTGCCATTCTGATTCATTTGAATGTGCGAGTAAAATGCCGTCAAATGGTAGTGCCGATAAACCTTCTGTTGGGTTGTAATTTCCTTCTTGTGTCGCGGTTAATAACGGGTGCAATACTTTAATTGGAGCTTTAAACATTTCAACAAACTCCATCAATCCTTGGTTTGCTCTACATAAGGCTCCAGAGTAGCTGTAAGCGTCAGGATCATTTTGTGCGTAATGTTCGAGTTGTCGAATATCTACTTTACCTACCAGCGCTGAAATATCTTGATTATTGTCATCACCGGGTTCAGTTTTAGCGATGGCAATTTGATCAAGAATTGAAGGGTAAATTTTAACGACTTCAAATTGACTAATATCCCCTTGAAATTCATGTAATCGTTTAGCAACCCAAGGTGACATTATCGTATTTAAATAACGCTCTGGTATGTTGTATTCATCCATTAAAATTTTGCCATCTGAGTGTTTATCAAATAAGCAGAAAGGGTGGTCATTTACAGGGCTTCTTTCACCGTTCGCACTAAGTACGTATATTGGCTCTTGTTGCATTAAAGCTTTTAATTTTTCCGCGAGTGAAGATTTCCCGCCACCGACGGGGCCTAGTAAATAAAGAATTTGTTTTTGCTCTTCTAAACCTTGTGAAGCATGAGTTAGATAAGAAACAATTTGTTCTATGGCATCTTCCATCCCATAAAACTCTTTAAAGGCGGGGTAACGAGCAATAACTCTATTGGAAAAAATTCTACTTAGACGTGGCTCTGATGAAGTATCTATCATTTCAGGTTCGCCGATAGCATTTAACAAGCGTTCGGCGGCACTGGCATAGGCAGATTTATCTTTCTGGCAAAGTGTTAGAAAGTCTTGTACGGAACAAGTTTCTTCTTTTGATTCATCATAACGAGATTGATAGTGTTTAAAAATACTCATAACTGCCCCCAAAATTGATAAACATATCAAAGCTGAGCTAATGACAGAAAGAGAGTAAATACAACTAACGAGTATTTTCCCGCTCAGCTTTACTAAATATAAAGACCGACAATTTACCTAAACTATTTACAAGTTTAGTCTTTATTTTTTGAAGGTGTGAGGAAACTACGAAAATATTTGTAACTGAGTTTAATTAAATACGGGTAAAACCACTTAGATCATTTACGGAAAGTAAAGTCATCAATAGGAGGGAATATATCCAATTACGGTGATAAAAAAACCAGAGATGGACTCTGGTTTTAATACGATGATTTTTACGTGAGCTTATGCAAAGTTTGCTGAAGCAAAATCCCAGTTAGCTAATGCCCAGAAAGCATTCATATAGCTAGGGCGTAAATTACGGTAATCAATGTAATAAGCATGTTCCCATAAATCTACAGTGATAATTGGTGTAACGCCTTCATCTGTTAACGGTGTAGCAGCGTTTGAAGTGTTGACAATTGCTAAGCTACCGTCAGCATTTTTTACTAACCAAGTCCAGCTTGAACCAAAGTTATTGATAGCACTGTCAGTGAATTTAGCTTTAAATTCATCGAAAGAGCCAAAGCTTGCGTTAATTGCATCAGCTAAGGCACCCGTAGGCTCACCACCACCATTAGGGCTTAAGCTGTTCCAGTAAAACGTATGATTCCAAATTTGAGCGGCATTGTTAAAAATACCAGCTGAAGATGTTTTAACGATATCTTCTAAAGATTTTCCTTCAAATTCAGTACCTTCGATTAAACCGTTAAGTTTAACTACATAAGTATTGTGGTGCTTGCCGTAGTGGTACTCTAATGTTTCTGCTGAAATGTGTGGTGCTAATGCATCTTGTGCATAAGGTAACGCTGGTAATTCGATAGCCATTATATTCTCCAGGAATTAATTAGAAAGATTTATTTTACCCAAAAATAAAGAAGTTGTTTGCTTTTGGTAAAAACCGAGTAAAATACTCAGGTATTAAAAACTATGCATATTTTACCCAAATAAATTGGTTTTGCCAGCGTATTTATCAAGGTAAATAGTTTTAACTTAGAACATTTTAATTATTAGTATTTATTGGGTTGAATAACGAAGGTATCGCCACCATTATTTAATGCAATAAGTATTACACTAGAAATCGAAGGTTGATATGGACACTATTGAACGAATTAAAGAGCAAATCGCAGAAAACAATATTTTACTTTATATGAAAGGCTCACCTAAATTGCCAAGTTGTGGCTTTTCATCACAAGCATCACAAGCTTTAATGGCTTGCGGTGAAAAATTTGCGTTTGTTGATATTTTACAAAATCCAGATATTCGTAGTGAATTACCAAAATATGCCGATTGGCCTACTTTTCCGCAATTATGGGTTGATGGTGAGTTAGTAGGTGGTTGCGATATTATTATGGAAATGTATCAGCAAGGTGAATTACAAACGCTTATTAAAGAAGCGGCAGCGAAACAAGTTTCAGAATAAGTATTTTTATTTTTAAAAAGCATTGAAAAAAACGTTTATGTCTCAATACTTACTTGTGACGTAAACGTTTAATTAATTTTATAGACAAATCATGGAGAAAAAAATGAGTGTATTAGTTGGTCGTCCAGCTCCGGACTTTACAGCAGCAGCTGTGCTAGGTAGCGGTGAAATCGTAGATAGCTTTACTTTATCTGAAGCAATTAAAGGGAAAAAAGCAGTAGTGTTTTTCTACCCGTTAGATTTTACATTTGTTTGTCCTTCAGAATTATTAGCATTTGATCACCGTTTTGAAGAATTCAAAAGCCGTGGTGTTGAAGTTATTGGTGTTTCTATTGATTCTCAATTTTCACATAATGCATGGAGAAACACACCAGTAAACGAAGGTGGTATCGGCCCAGTACAATATACATTAGTAGCAGATACTAAACATGCTATCTGTCAAGCGTATGATGTTGAGCATCCAGAAGCAGGCGTTGCCTTCCGTGGTTCATTCTTAATTGATGAAGAAGGTAATGTTCGTCATCAAGTCGTGAACGATTTACCACTAGGACGTAACGTTGATGAAATGATCCGTATGGTTGACGCGCTACAATTCCACCAAGAGCACGGTGAAGTTTGTCCGGCTGGTTGGAACAAAGGTGATAAAGGTATGACAGCTTCTCCTGAAGGTGTTGCATCTTACTTAACAGATAACGCTGATAACCTATAAGCGATACTGTAAATGATTAAAGCCGCTTTTGCGGCTTTTTTTATACCTGTATTTTGTGCCTCAGTATAAGTTATTCGTTACAGGCAATTTGTTACAGGTTATAATAGGGAGGATTTAAAAATTTATATTTAAAAGGTAGGAGTACGCTTTGTCATTTAGCGATTTTGGATTAGATAAACGTTTGATGTCGACTATCGAACACTTAGGTTTTAACGAGCCAACAGATATTCAACAACAAGCAATACCAGTAGCTATGACCGGCCAAGATCTTATCGCATCGTCTAAAACTGGTTCGGGTAAAACCCTCGCGTTTATTTTGCCAGCTTTACAGCGTTTAATGAAAAATCGTGCGTTGAGTAAAAGAGATCCACGTGTTGTTATTCTTACGCCAACCAGGGAGTTAGCCAAACAAGTATTTACTCAGTTACGCTTATTCACAGCGGGTACTCAATTTAAAGCGGTCTTAATATTAGGTGGCGAAAATTTTAATGACCAAGTGAAAACCTTAGAAAAAGACCCGCACTTTTTAGTTGCAACCCCAGGACGTCTTGCCGATCATTTATCAAAAGGGCACTTTTATTTAAATGGTTTAGAATTACTGATTTTGGACGAAGCCGATCGTATGCTCGATTTAGGCTTTTCGAAAGAACTTAAATTAATTAATAAAGCAGCAGATCACCGTAAACGTCAGACGTTGATGTTTTCAGCAACGTTAGATCATGGTCAAATTAATGATTTCGCA
Source organism: Thalassotalea castellviae (assembly GCF_031846185.1). Lineage (NCBI taxonomy): Bacteria > Pseudomonadati > Pseudomonadota > Gammaproteobacteria > Alteromonadales > Colwelliaceae > Thalassotalea > Thalassotalea castellviae. Next base: position 77,057 of record NZ_JAVRIF010000009.1, on the reverse strand, counting down.
TTGGAGTTATTAACGAAACCGAAACGCATTGCAATTGGTGCGGCGCATACTGAACATAAAGATATCAGTAAACGTTTCTATTTTGCCGATAATCTTGATCATAAAGAATTGCTACTTGAGCACTTTTTATCTTCAGAAAAATATCAACAATTGATTATTTTCACGGCAACACGGGCTGATACTGAACGATTATCTGGAAAACTTTCATCACAAGGATTAAGTACTGTTGCCTTAAGTGGTGATTTGAACCAAAGCCAGCGTAATCAAATTATGGATGGTTTTGCCAAAGGCCAACAAAAAATATTAATTACTACTGACTTAGCATCACGCGGTTTAGATTTAGTGAATGTTTCACATGTTATTAATTTTGATTTACCTAAACATACCGAAGAGTTTGTTCATCGTATTGGTCGAACAGGAAGAGCAGGTAATAAAGGAGAGTCTATCTCGTTTGTTGGACCAAAAGATTGGTTAAGTTTTAAAAATATAGAGATGTTTTTACAGCAAAATTTTACCTTCGATTCTGTTGAAGGTTTAAAAGCTAAATTTAAAGGGATAAAACCTAAAAAACAGAAAACGAAAAAAACAGAGAATAGCCAGAAAAAACCAATCGCCTTGAAGAGTAAACAAACGAAAGTAAATAAAACTCAGAAAAAAACGTTTTTTGCACAGGATGTTGGCAATATGCCCGTGATGAAAAAGAAAAAAGCTAAACCTGCTAGTGAAATAGACGCTAATAATACCCCTGAAGTCGAATAATATGGTCTTAATAACTCGAACTTTTGTTATAGCATTGCTAATAGTATGTACGAAAGTTTCCTCTCAAACCGCTGACATTAATACGAATGAAACAACTTTAAATGAGTTGGTCATTAATGTGGTCGCGCCTGAGTTAAAACCGCTTGTCTATAATGCAGATAAGGTTGCGGTAGGCTTACTCATTGATACATTAAACAAAGTGAGTGAATATTCGTCGTTAAAATTTAATGTCACTGTAATGCCGTGGGGGCGAGCAATGTTAGAGGTGAAAAATGGTCATGCTGACGCCATTATGCCAACCCTTTATACAAACGAGCGCGCACAATCTTTAGTTTTTCCTCCACAGCAATTTGTTAACTTTTATGGCTCAGTGCTAATTAAAAAAGTTGACAATAACTTTGAGTTTGACAGCTTCGACACAATGACATCAAAAAAATCGGTGGCTAAAGTTAGATCGGTTTTATTAGGTGAGGAATTTGAAAAAGCAAAAAAGGAGGGGTTATTTACCATTGCAGAAGTTAGTCGCTTAGAAGATGCATTTAACATGCTTTTGCTCGATCGTGTTGATTTAGTTGTTACTGATGGTTTTGCCGCGTATTCCTCTATCAAAGAGATGGGCATTGAAGATAACATTAGTGTTATGTCAATTTCTTCATTAGAAGAGCCTTCTTTTATCGCTTTTTCACCTCAGTTTGCTAAAAAGCATGACGTCATTGAAATCATGTCGATTATTGATGAGTTTAATAACCCTGATCGATATAAGAAAATATTATCTAGCCATTGATTTTTAAGATTTTATTTTATGTTAAATTATAAGGTAAAAGTTTAAATATCAGCTATGATTAATTATAGTGGAGTTTGTATTACCGTTTAAAAAGGATTTTATATGGCTAGGGAGTTTAAAATAATACCTAAAGATTGGTATCAAAAAAGAACATTAACAGGTAAAAAAATCGAACCTGTACATGTGGCAATTCCAGATTATCAACAAGTTCACAATCATATTTGTAATATGATCGTGAGTTATAGCGATGATTCATTGAAAACGTTAATAGCCAGAGTGCTATATAATGATCTTAATGACAAATGGACAGTAGACGGGATGGAAGTCGCTGTCACTGTTATTGAAAAAAGCCAAGAAAATGCGTTAGATTTCTTTAATTCCCAACAAACCGGTTAACGTTATCGTTATTCCTTAAATTTAAAACGCTTTATTATTAATCAGATTAAAAAGCTCAAATATCAAAGTATTTGAGCTTTTTAATGGGTGCTAATAACGTATGATTAACTTTATTCTTCAATGAGTTGTTCTAATTCGAAATGACTTTCTGTATTCCCTAATTTTTCTTGGATAAAGGGTAAAATCTCAGCTAATTGATTATTTAATTGCCAAGGAGGATTAACGATAAATAATCCGGTACCAGTCATGCCATATTCATCGGTATCTTTATATTGGCAGTATTCAACTTGTAAAACATTTTTTACTGTACTTTGATGAAATTGTTTTTGCATTTTCACAATTAACTCTCGTTTTACAACGGGATACCACAAAATATATGTACCAGTGGCAAATTTTTTGTAGGCATTGATAATGGTTTTTACTGCTTTGACATAATCCTCTTTTAACTCATACGGAGGATCAATTAATACCACGCCACGTCTACTTGGTGGTGGTAGTAAACCTAACACACCTTGATAACCATCAGATTGATTTACATGTGATTTATGCCAACGTTGGCAAAATTCAGATAATAATTGAATATCAGTAGGGTGTAGTTCAAATAAATGTGCACTGTCTTGGCGGCGATCAAAGTATTTTGCAATTGCAGGAGAGCCGGGATAATAATCTAACTCGGTTTCTGTATTAAAAGACTTTATCATATTGATATAATCACTGAGTACTTCTGGTACATCGGATTGATTAATGAGTTTTGCAATTCCGTTTTTGTATTCTCCGGTTTTTTGTGCATATTCATCGGCTAACGAATACATACCCGCACCAGAATGGCTATCAATGTAATAAAAGCCTTTCTCCTTTCTTGTCATATACTCAAGAACTAAAGTCAAGACAGAGTGTTTTAAAACGTCGGCAAAATTTCCTGCATGAAAGGCATGACGATAACTAAGCAAAAGTGATCCTTATCTCATTATAGAAAAAAGCATACAAGGTAGTTGTATGCTTATTCGTTAATTTATTCGTTATTCTTGACTAGCTAAGTACTCATCATAAGTCCCGGCAAAATCTTCGTAACCGTCGTTTTTTAACTCAATGACTCGAGTTGCAATACTCGATACAAACTCTCGGTCATGGCTGACAAAAATAATTGTTCCTTCAAATTTTTCCATTGCCATGTTTAATGATTCAATCGATTCCATGTCCATGTGGTTAGTTGGTTCATCCATAATCAAAATATTAGGACGTTGCATCATGATCTTACCAAAGAGCATTCGACCTTGTTCACCACCTGACAATACTTTAACTGACTTTTTAATGTCGTCAGCTGAAAATAATAAACGCCCTAGATAACCACGCACCGCTTGTTCGTCATCAGTTGGTTGACGCCACTGACTCATCCATTCAAATAAAGTCATGTCATTTTCAAATTCATGAGCATGATCTTGCGCGTAATAACCAATATTTACATTTTCAGACCAAGTAAATTGTCCCGATGTTGGTTGGTAATCTACTTCGTTCATTAAAGTACGTAAAAAGGTGGTTTTACCTATACCATTTTCACCAATTACTGCTACTCGTTCGCCCACTTCAATCATTAAATCAAGGTTTTTTAAAACATGATTTTCTTCGTCGCTTCCAGGGTTAAATGTTTTACTCATTTGCTCGATAACTAAGGCGTTGCGAAAGAGTTTTTTCTCTTGTTCAAAACGAATAAACGGATTTACTCGACTTGATGCTTTGACTTCCGCTAATTGAATTTTATCAATTTGCTTCGCGCGAGAAGTTGCTTGCTTCGCTTTAGAAGCATTTGCTGAGAAGCGTGCTACAAAGGCTTGCAATTCACCAATTTGAGCTTTTTTCTTGGCATTATCGGCTAATAATTGTGCGCGCGCTTGTGTTGCCGCTAGCATATATTCATCATAATTGCCGGGGAAGACACGAAGTTCACCATAGTCTAAATCAGCCATATGAGTACAAACACTATTTAAAAAGTGACGATCGTGCGAAATAATTATCATGGTTGAATCACGTTCATTGAGTGTTTCTTCAAGCCATTGTATTGTGTGAATATCTAAGTTGTTGGTTGGTTCATCTAATAATAATATATCAGGATCAGAAAAGAGTGCCTGTGCAAGAAGAACACGTAACTTCCAACCAGGGGCAACTTCACTCATTAAGCCAAAATGTTGCTCTACAGGAATGCCAACGCCCATTAATAGTTCACCGGCGCGACTTTCAGCGCTATAGCCGTCCATTTCAGCATATTCAGATTCAAGATCTCCAGCGCGCATCCCATCTTCTTCACTCATTTCCGGTAAAGCATATATACGATCTCGCTCTTCTTTTACCGCCCAAAGTTCGCTATGCCCCATAATCACGGTATCAACAACCGTGTATTCTTCAAAACCGAATTGATCTTGGCGCAATTTACCGATACGTTCGTTAGGATCTAAACTGACATTGCCGCTTGTTTGCTCTAGATCGTTGCCAAGAATTTTCATGAAAGTTGATTTACCACAACCATTTGCACCGATTAAACCGTAGCGATTACCCCCACCAAATTTTTGAGAGATGTTTTCAAATAAAGGTTTCGCACCGAATTGCTGAGTAATGTTATTTGCACTTAACATGAAAAATTTACCTAATGATATACCTGAAGAGTTAATGCGCGCGATTATACAGAGAGCCGATGATGAAGTCATTAAGCGAGCAACAATTTTAAATTATAAGGCACAACTTAAATATCACCATAATTGAGCGTTCTTATTCAATTTCGCACCAAGAAAGAGAGTTACTGTTTATTGGTGCACAAATGTGGTGCGATAAAATGTGTTGTTTTGGCTCTGTTTTTGGCTAAGTTATTGAAATTTAACTTTTAAAAAAATGGGCTTAAATTGTGCATGTTGTCGTGAAAATTAAATCTCAATAAGTTAGTGCGCACTAAAGGTGAACAAATGAAATTAATAACTAGCATAATCAAACCTTTTAAATTGGATGATGTAAGAGAAGCTTTAAGTGAAATTGGTATTGATGGCATGACTATTTCTGAAGTAAAAGGCTTCGGACGTCAAAAAGGTCATACAGAGCTGTACCGTGGGGCAGAATATAGCATTGATTTTCTTCCGAAAGTTAAAATTGAAATTAGCATTCGAGACGATCTTGTTGAACGTACGATTGAAACCATCGTTGCATCTGCTCGAACAGGTAAAATTGGTGACGGCAAAGTATTTGTTACCAACCTTGAACAAGCCGTTCGAATACGTACCGGTGAAATGGATGAAGAAGCACTTTAATTGCCAAAAATAACAAAATATAACTGGAAAACTTTATGATCAAATTTATTTTATTGTCATTATTTTCACTGTTGTCTTTTTCAAGTTCAGCAACTGAGAATAGTTTAAATGGCGCAAACACCGCCTGGATATTAACGTCGACCGCACTAGTGTTATTGATGACATTACCCGGGCTAGCTTTATTTTATGGCGGTTTAGTACGCCGTAAAAATATCTTATCTATTTTAATGCAATGTTTTGCCATTGCGAGTATTTCATCCGTTTTATGGTTAGTTGTTGGTTATAGTTTAGCGTTTGGTGAAGGCAATGCTTGGATTGGCGATTTTAGTAAAGTGTTGATGATAGGTATTGATAAAAACACTTTAAGTGGTGATATTCCTGAAAGTTTGTTTATGTTATTTCAGATGACATTTGCGGTGATCACCCCTGCGTTAATTATTGGTGCATTTGCAGAACGAATGAAATTTTCAGCCGTTTTACTTTTCTCTGCATTATGGTTACTGGTTGTTTACGCGCCTATTACTCATTGGGTATGGGGCGGTGGTTGGTTAGCTCAAATGGGACTATATGATTTTGCCGGAGGAACGGTTGTTCATATTACCGCAGGTGTGGCTGCGCTTGTTGCTGCGGTTGTTTTAGGCCCTAGATTGGGTTTTCCTAAAACGCCAATGATGCCACATAACTTAACGATGACAGTAACTGGTGCAGGACTATTATGGGTCGGTTGGTTTGGGTTTAATGGCGGTAGTGCATTAGCAGCATCAGGCGATGCTTCTATGGCGATGCTTGTTACCCATATTTCAGCGTCTATGGGGGCGTTAACTTGGGCCGCTATTGAATGGAAAAAGTTTGGTAAAGCCAGTGTGTTAGGTGCTGTTACTGGTATGGTTGCCGGTTTAGGTACGATAACCCCTGCTTCTGGATTTGTTGGACCTGGTGGAGCGCTAATCATTGGCTTATTAGCTGGTTTAGTGTGTTTTTATGCCACGGTTTATATTAAACAAAAACTAAAAATCGATGACTCTCTCGATGTTTTTCCTGTTCATGGTGTTGGTGGGATTTTAGGGACGTTACTGGCCGGAATTTTTTCTTCAGCAGAGTTAGGAGCTTTCAGTGGCTATGGCTTTGCCGAGGGAATTTCTACAATGGCTGAGCAAGTTACCGTACAAATGATAGGAATTCTTTCAACAATTGTTTATACCGCGATAGTGTCTTATTTATTATTTAAATTAGTGGCATTAATGACTAATGGCCTAAGGGTATCTGAAGAGCAAGAAACCACAGGTTTAGATTTAAATGAGCATGACGAGTCAGGTTATAATTTATAAGTATTATTCAATTAAACATACGTTGATTTAAAAGCAAAAAGGATACCTAAGGGTATCCTTTTTTAGTGATTGAACACCTTAATAACGTTCACCAGCAGGTGTAGTTATTTTTTTGAACGATTCTTTTTAGGTTTTCTATCATCAAATTGATTTTCGCTAAAACGTGTTAATCCTTGCTTACCTCTATTTGCTGGCTTGCCATATTTATGTGTTGAGTTTTTCTTTTGCCCTGGGGATGTTTTCAAACCTGAAGCATTGTTTTTACCTTTGCCATTTTTCTTATAATGTAGTTGCTCTTTTTCACCACGTGTTTCGTGTGGGACTAAGCAACCAGGTTTAGAACCGATAAGTTTTCTCGCTAGACCCATTTTAGTTAAAGCTGCTCGAATTAATGCCCAATTAGCAGGGTCGTGGTAACGTAAAATAGCCTTATGTAAGCGTCTTTGTATAGTACCCTTGGGAATAGGCACTGATTCGCTGTCTTTTTTAACTCTTCTTAATGAATCAATTTCAGTGTGATAAAGGGTCGTGGCATTTGCTAATGGCGACGGATAAAAATTTTGTACTTGATCTAGCTTAAAATCATTTTCTTTTAACCATAACGCTAGATTAACCATATCCATATCTGTTGTGCCCGGATGAGCAGAGATAAAATACGGAATTAAATATTGCTTTTTACCCGCTGCTTTAGAGTAATGATCAAACATTTCTTTAAATTTATCATAGCTGCCCATACCAGGCTTCATCATTTTATTAAGCGGACCTTCTTCGGTATGCTCAGGGGCTATTTTTAAATAACCACCCACATGATGAGTTGCTAATTCTTTAACATATTCAGGATCTTGTATTGCTAAATCGTAACGGACTCCAGAAGCAATCAAAACTTTTTTTATCCCTTTAACTTTTCTTGCTCTGCGATACAAATTAATGGTTGGTGTGTGATCTGTATCTAAATGTCCACATATCGTTGGCCAAACACATGATGGCTTTCTACAAGTGGCTTCGGCTTTTTCACTTTTACAACGCAGTTGATACATGTTTGCCGTAGGGCCACCAAGATCAGAGATAACCCCGGTAAATCCCGGAACTTTTTGTTTAATATCTTCAATTTCATTGATGATTGAGTCTTCACTGCGACTTTGAATAATCCGGCCTTCATGCTCTGTTATTGAACAGAACGTACAACCACCAAAACAGCCACGCATAATATTTATGGAAGTTTTTATCATTTCATAGGCAGGTATTTTAGCGGTACCGTAACTCGGATGAGGTACTCGTTGATATGACAAGCCAAAAACGCCATCCATTTCTGCTTCAGTTAACGGGGTTGCTGGTGGATTTAACCAAATAATTCTATCGCCATGCTTTTGTACTAGTGGTTTGGCAGAAGTAGGGTTTACTTCTTGATGAAAAATTCGAGAAGCGTGTGCGTATAAAATCTTATTGTCTTTGACTTGTTCAAAAGTTGGCAAATTTATATAGGTATTTAACCAAGGTTTCTTTTTGTCATTCCATGATTTGTTTTGCAGTGATTTAGCTTTAAAATCAATTATTTGAACAGGTTGTGCCTGTTGAGTTATATCTGTGTTTAACGATTCATTCTCTGATGATGCTTTTTGTTCACTACAACTAGCGTTATCGATTTCTTGATACGGGCTATGAATAGGGTCAATTTTTCCAGGTTTATCTACATTTCGAGAATCTATGCCGTGCCAGCCTGGCAATACTTGGCTGGCTAAAAACGCACTGCCTCTCACATCAGTAATGGCTTTTACATCTTCACCTGTGGCTATTCTATGGGCAATCTCAACCAGTGGGCGTTCGGCATTACCATACACTAATAAATCGGCTTTCGAGTCGAATAACACGGAACGTCTAACTTTATCTGACCAATAATCGTAATGGGCAATTCGTCGTAAACTTGCTTCAATGCCGCCAATGATGACAGGTACGCCTTTGAAAGCTTCTTTACAGCGCTGAGTATATACGGTCACTGCACGATCTGGGCGTTTTCCCCCTTCATCGTTTGGTGTGTATGCATCATCGTGTCGAATTCTTCGTTCGGCCGTATATCGATTGATCATTGAATCCATGTTACCGGCAGTCACGCCAAAAAATAAATTGGGTTTGCCTAATTTCATAAAGGCATCTTTTGAATGCCAATCTGGTTGTGCGATAATGCCGACTCTGAATCCTTGAGATTCAAGCATTCGTCCAATTATTGCCATACCAAAACTTGGGTGATCTACGTAAGCATCCCCAGTCACTAAAATGATATCGCAGCTGTCCCAGCCTAATTCATCCATTTCCTTACGTGACATAGGTAAAAATGGAGCAGTGCCATAGCATTCAGCCCAATATTTGGGGTATGAAAATAAATCTTGGGCAGGCATTTGGGTTGAAGCAATCAAACGTGTAAATCTCGAAAATTAAAGCGTAGGGCATTATAACATACAGTTATTGTAATGGTTATAGATCATCTAAATTTGAACAAGGATAAGTAGTAAAGGAGGATTCTTTGAGAATTGTCCTCTAATTTCTGATTTCACTCATCTGTTTTTAAAAAATCAAATTAAGCGAATAAACCGATAAATTTGTGATTTAATCGCAAAAGCTTGCATTTATAACGCAATAAAATATAGGCTGGTTTTAATCATGTTTTTTCACACAGGAAAAGTCTGTTTTAGCTAAGTAGGCTAATAAGTCACTAAGGTTTAACTGACTATTCTTATCGCTTTTTAATGAAATGAAGTTTTATAATTATGATGAAAATAAAAATACTCTCTGCTGCAATCAGCTTATCTTTGTTGGGGTGTGTCACTACTACAACAGGTGAACAAACCGCGGAAGCCGTCCTTGATAATCAAACTGAATCTGTCAGTACGGCAAGTAAAACCACAGTTACACAAGCTGTGAGCGCTGTCTTTCATGAAAAAGAGCCAAAATCACCTGTCGCGAATGTTGTTAAGTCTCAAACCGTTTCTCAATTGAGAAGTAATGATGCCATTACTCTGGAACAAATTATGGCAGATCCTGATTGGATGGGGCGATCTCCAGAAGGTATGTATTGGGGAGATGACAGTCAAACCATTTTATATCAACAAAAGCAATTAGGTAATCCGCTCAGAGATCTGGTGAAAAAAACGTTACAAACAGAAGGTAATGGTAAGAAAGTTAAACTGTCAAATATGCATATCAATGCTGATCGTAATGCACAGTTAAACCGAGCAAGGACACATGAAGTTTATGTTTACCAAGGTAATGTCTTTCTTAAACAATTAGCTAATCAATTCGTTCAACAACTTACCTATACCTCAGCGATAGAACGTTCGGCGATGTTTTTGAGCAATGGCAATGTGGCTTATCGGGTTGGTGATAAATTTTTTGAGCATGATGTAAACACAAGTAAAATTATTGAATTAGCTAGTTTGATCATGAAAAAAGCACCAGATACGGGTGAAAAAGAAACTTCTTATATCGCGAAAGAGCAAAGTAAATTATTGAAATACATTGCGCTTACTCAACACAATAAACAATTAAAAAATGCACAAAGCGAAAAGCTTAAAGCAGAAAATAACACTATCACCAAAAGTGAGTTTTACTTTGGTGAAGGGAACAGGGTTGTTCATGCGAGTTTGTCGCCAAGTGGCGATAAAATGGTGGTGGCAATAGCGAAAAGTAAATCAAGTCGTGCTGCTAGTGATATTATGCCAAATTATATTGCTGAAGATGGGCATGTTAAGCCAGAAAAAGTACGTCACAGAGTTGCTGATAATCGTCAATATAGCCAAACATTGTTTTTACTCGATTTGAAATCAGGACAGAAATTTCCGTTAAGTTACCAAAGTTTACCTGGCTTTGATGAAGATGTATTAGCCAATGTTAAAACTGAAAATCATGCCCAAGTAGGCAAAACTTATCAGAGCGAAAACACCCCGCGCAATATTCATGTGATGAGAACCAATAATGCTATTCAATGGCATAAGGATGGCAAGCAAGTTGCCTTGTTATTAGAAGCATGGGATAACAAAGACAGATGGTTAGCTTCCGTTAATTTATTAGAAAACAAGTTAGTATCTCAACACCGATTACATGATGATGCATGGGTGAATTATGCTTTTAATGAATTTGGTTGGATAAATAATAGCCTTTATTATTTATCAGAAGAGTCTGGTTATTCTCATCTTTATACCAAATCATTAAAAGGGCAGCCTAAAAAATTAACTTCTGGCGCCTTTGAAGTAAGTAATGTTACGTTAACCAAAGATAATAAGCGCTTTATCTTTAAGGCAAACAAAAAACACCCTGGAATTTATGAAATTTATCAATTAGCGATAGATACGGGAAACATGACTGCCTTAACAGATTTAGGTGGAATGAATGATTACGCATTAAGCCCAGATGAAAGCAAATTACTGATTAATCATTCAACGGTAACTATGCCTCCTGAGCTTTATGTTAAAAATATTGACAAGCAAGTCAAAGCAAAACGCATTACTCATACCGTTTCTGAAAAATTCTTAAGCTTGCCTTGGGTTGCACCCACAGTTGTGGCAATACCATCTTCTTATCAAGATGATCCTGTATATTCACGTGTTTATTTACCGAAAGGCTATGACCAAAACCAAACTAAAAATAAAGCGGTTATGTTTATCCATGGCGCTGGTTATTTACAAAACTCACATTTAGGCTGGTCTGGTTATTTCCGTGAATTTATGTTTCATAGTTTGTTAGTACAAAAAGGTTACGTAGTCATTGATATGGATTACCGTGCCTCTAAAGGTTATGGACGTGATTGGCGCACCGCTATATATCGCCATATGGGAAAACCTGAAGTAGAAGATATGCGTGATGGCGTTGAATGGTTAATTGATAATGCTAATGTTGATCGAAGAAGAATAGGGACTTATGGTGGTTCTTACGGTGGTTTTTTAACGTTAATGTCAATGTTTAAAGAGCCTGATTTATTTGAAGCCGGTGCTGCTATTCGTTTAGTCTCAGATTGGGCTTATTATAATCATGGTTATACCTCGAATATATTAAATACCCCGAAAGATGATGCGATAGCTTATGAACGAAGCTCGCCTATTTATTTTGCTCAAGGACTTGAAAAACCATTATTAATCAATGCGCCTATGGTTGACGACAATGTATTTTTTCAGGATACCGTTCGTTTAGTTCAACGTTTAATTGAGCTTGAAAAACAAAATTTTGAAACGGCTATTTACCCAGTAGAGCCACATGGTTTTGTACAGCCTAGCTCTTGGTTAGATGAATACCGTCGCATTTTTAAGTTATTTGAAACGACGCTGTAAATTATTAATGTACTTATGAAAAACTCAACTCAATATTGTTTACACATTATGAGTTGAGTTTTTTTATGTTTTCAATAAGCTAAATATTAAATGACGACGACTTCTATTTGTTGATCTTTTTGTTGCTCGATATATAACCGGGCTAATTCCATAGAGCCAAATTGTTTTCTTATTTGTTGGTAAGCGCGGAATTTAGCTTGTGCTAATTGGTTATCTTGAGTTTGAGCTAAAAAAAGCCAAGTTTCGACGACAGAAAGAGGTAAGGACTTCATACATTGCTTCCTTGCAATAACAACTACAACTTTTGTTATTATAGACCTATCTATAGAGGCTTGCTTAATTCTAACTATAATTTATTGCTATTTTATTAACATATTTCATAACTTAGTTTCATATCAGTTGTACTGTTATTGCTTAGAATATTTCAGTTCTAAAGGGCTGAGATGACAATGGCTTTATAAAAGCGGTAAATAGATATCAATAATTGTTTCCGATTCTGCGACATCAGGAAACATTTTTACACGTTCTAAAATACAGGGAAAATCTCTAAGATGCTCACCACTTTGAGGCAACCATTGACCATATAATAAATCAAAACTCTTTGCTAAAAATCGATCGGATCCGATATGGCGATATTTAGCACACCTTCCAGCTGGGATAGTTAAATTAAAAACACCATATTCATTTTTATCAATTGGTTTTTCTGTTTGCGCACAAATATCAAAACGAAAGTCATCATCAAGCGTGTGGCTAGGATCATTATAAACTAGATTATAGGTTTTAGAATGACTTGGTGGCGTGTGATATGCTTTTCGCCAAGCAATAAAGTGTTGTACGCTCGCCATAATCTTACTTGGAGAGCCAACATGTGAATAAACGGCAAGTGTCGTGTGGGGAAAGTTTACGATTGAAATTGAGTTGTCGTTACGTGTGCTAGTTGCATGATTATACATATTTTCTCTCGCTTTTCGTTGTTGAGCTTTTTTGTTTTGGAGCGTGTTAAGTAAATTACCGTGGTCATTTTCCAACCAAGGTTGCAATGCAGGTTTTTTTCTATATTGACTTGGCGTTTGATTAAACATCTGTTTAAAGGCGCGAGAAAATGATTCGCTATTTGAAAAGGCGGCTTTTTCGGCGATTTCACCTACCGTCAGTTGTTGTCGATAAACCAATTGAAAAGCTGCTTTGTTGAGTCGAGATTGCTGAATAAATTGATGAACGGGTTGGCCGATGTAGGCACTAAATTGACGATGAAAATGAAAGTGTGAAAAGCAAGCCATTTTACTTAACTGATCGATATTGATCTGATCCTCAAGGTTTTTATCTATATATTCGAGCACTAATGCAAAGCGTTGTTGGTAATTGGCCATGTGGTTATTAATTCTGAAGAAGATGTTGTCATAGTAATAAAATTTGAAAAATAATACCTGACAATTCTTGCTATAAAAAAAGGTTAAACATCATGTTTAACCTTTTTTTATCGATGTTGGGATCTTATACCGAAGCTTGATTATTTTTCTTCAAGTATCGAAAAAATACCTTTCGCAATATCTGTGTTATCGATGGCCCCTGAAAAACGTTGTTTTTCACTACCAATGACATATACAGGAACATCTACACCGGTATGAGTTGACGATGAGCTTATTCCGCCCCAACCAGTATTGGTTCTTACATCAATTATATTTTTAAGTGTTGCAGCTATTAGTCTGTAAACGGTTGGTGGATATTTTCTTTTACGGCTTTCTTTTGGAGTTTTATGAAAAGTTTCAACGGTAGCCGCAGCGTTAGCTTTGCTGGATTGTAGTTGTTCAAATTCTTGCTGAGTTACTGAAAAATTTAATAACTCACTCATTTCATGAATAGATAAATCGCTTTTTTCAAATTGTTTAGCAAATGCTTCTGGCGATAAAGTCATGGTACGTAATATTTCTGGCTGCCATAAATAACCGCTTCTTATATTTGGATTCGATTTCGCTGTTTTTCTACCAATGCTAAGTCCGCCAGTACTATGATCTGCAGTTAAAATTACTAGCGTGTCAGGGTGATCTTTAACATATTGTTCTAGAAACTCGAATGTTTTGGCCAGATCATCCATTTCATACATTGCCGCGGCGATATCATTGGCGTGTCCTGCCCAATCCACTTGGCTCGCTTCAATTAACATAAAGAAACCTTGCTTGTTTTCTGGTTGATAACTTTCTAATTGCTTGATTGCAGACATTGTCATCGTTTTAAGGCGATGTGGATTTTTATCATCCAATGCCCAAGGCAATCCTGTTTTTCCAAATAAACCCAATACCGGTTTATCTGAAGAGAGTGTTTCTAAGCCTTGATAGTTATCTATATATTGAAATCCTGCAGCTTTAAATTCATTCACTAAATTGCGATCTTGACGGACAAAATATCGCCAGCCGCCACCAAGATATACATCAGCTTTATAACCGTTATCTACATAGCTATCAGCAATGTCATTATAATTTCCACGTAATTCATTATGGGTTAAATATGCCGCGGGGGTAGCATGGTTAATTTGAGACGTGACAACAACACCAGTTTTTTTGCCAAGTTCTTTTGCTCTTTCTAGTACCGTTTTTAATGGTTGTTTATTCACATCAACGCTTATTGCGTCATTATAAGTTTTAACCCCCGTAGCTAAAGCGGTTGCCGCCGCAGCTGAATCGGTAATATAACCTGAAACTTTTGCTGGGTAAGTACTTGAAGTTCCAATGTAATATTTATCAAAAACAGTGCGTTCTATAACTTCAGTTGTTGGATCATCGGCAAAATTACGATAAGCGGTAATATATGCTGGCCCCATACCATCTGCAATCACCATTATGACATTGTTGATCGGTGGCTTATTGCTCTTAATTTCTGATTCATTCAGAGGCGCATTCGCGTTACAAGCACTTGCAAATGCAGTAATTAACAGTGTAGGTAATAGTTTTTTCATGAATAATTCCGCTATAAATTTTTAATCTGTGATCTCAAGGTCTAACCAAACTAATCTATGGTCTGATGAGGCTTGTCTATTTTTAATTAATCGGTATTCAGGTGTATTTTTCTCTGGCCAGAACACACCAGAATCAAGAAGAGTAAACCCTGTTTTAGAGGGTAATACATAATCAGCTCTCATTCGCCAGTAGGCGGTATGGTTTTTCGCGAGGGGATTGTCTGAACTATGCATTTTAGCGCCTTGACTCGCCGGTAAAGCATCGTGAACATTCGGATGATTTAATAATGCAGAGATACTGGCATTTATTGCGTCACCTTCCGTAGCTGAAGCGTTCAAATCACCTAGAATAATAAACGGACTATGTGCTGCTAAACCACCATGTTGGCCTTTATCATCATAAATATAACTATTATCTTTATCAGAGATATAATCATGCCAGAAGCGAATTTCGTCATGATTACGTTTACCATTTCTATCTTCTGGTCCATCAAAAACTGGTGGTGTAGGGTGGCTGGCTAACAGATGAATTTGTTTGCCATCAATAATAACAGGTACATCCCAATGTGATTTAGACGATAAACGAAAGCCTTGCCAAGCTTCATCACTATACCAAGCCTTGCCTGTTTGCGGATCCATAGGTTGTAATGCATTAGGCATATCTTTCCATTTGAAGGTTTGAAAACTTCGTATTTTTCCTTCATCAATCGGGTATTTAGAGAGTAACACCATGCCAAAATGACCTGGGAAATGACCAAAACCATAAGTGTCTGCCGGTTGCTCTATTTTATCATCGCCATTTAAATCAAAAGGAGTCTTGACGCCAGTATTAACACTTGATTGATAATAATAAGGAAAATGGATTTTTTCTTGTCCTTGTTGAGAAATATTCAAATATTGATTGATAAAAAGTTGAATTTCTTCCCCATCAGGTGAATAGTCGAATTCATTCAGCAAAATAATATCAGGATTGATTCGTTGAATAATTTCTGCGATGTTTTTTATTTGTTGGTGGTTTGATTTAAGGGCTTTATTGAGCTCATTGCCAACGACTTTTACCGATTGACCTTTAAATCTCTTTACATAGTTTAGTGCTTCCATGCTGACATTAAAGGTTGCCACCCTGATAGGACTCAGCGTTTTTTTGCTTTCTGCTAACGTATTCATAGAAAATCCTGTTAAACATAACAAGGAAAGTAAGATTGAAAAATTTTTCATTTATTGTATCTCTAAGCCACGAAGAATAAATTGAGTCAGAAAATCTGTGACTTGTTCAACATCATCTTCTTCATAATCAGCACGATTCATGATGGTTAATATTTGGGTTTCAAAATCAGCATAATGCTGAGTAGATGACCAAATTAAAAAAATTAGATTGATAGGTTCGATATTGATCATTCTTCCTTCATCAATCCATCGTTGAAATATTTTCGATTTATCTCGCACCCATTTTCTTAAATATGTTCGAGCAAATTCTTTCAAATGCTGAGCGCCTTGAATAATTTCCATCGCGTAAATTTTTGATGCTTTCGGGTGATGAAAAGACATTTTAACTTTTGCTGAGACAAACTTTTCAATGGCTACTTTTGGGCCATCTTCATAAACGATATCGCCAATACCTTGGTCCCACATGTCTAAGGTTCTTTCTAAAACAGCATGATAGATGTTTTCTTTATTTTTAAAGTAATAAAGAACATTCGCCTTTGGTAAGCCAGCAAGGTCTGCAATGGATTGAACTGTTGCCCCTTTATAACCATTGGAAATAAATTCATCTTGTGCAGCAAGGAGTATTTTTTCTTGGCTTTTTATTCTTATTTGACCTTGTTTTTTATCCGTCATTTTTAATCTTATTATTTAAGTTTTTAATGTATTGTTTTTCACTACAGTTGAAAATTCAATGTGTTATATAAAGGTAACTCCTAAATATACACCTAAAGTGATTAAGTAAAATGATTAATTCTAAACTTAATCAAACCGTCTTACTATTCTAAAATACAACGGTTAAGCCAATTAAATTTAACAGTCACTAGTTAATATCTTTTATTTATCTTCTAGATTTAGTTATCTATCTTCTAGATCTAGTTATCTACCAAATAAGTAATTCATTGCATTGCTGGAGTTATTCTACTTGTTTAATTGGTCAAGAAATTAAGCGTAACTGTATAGTATCTCGAGTGATAATTAAACAAATATCCAACAAATTTAGCGGTAAAATTATCTCATTAATTAGTTTAATTGTATTTTTATTACTGTTTTATGAATAAATAGATATTAAATTATCAAAATATACAGTTTTCCTCTTTTATTATACAGATGAATTTTATTACTTGAGTAACTGGTGGTTTAATGAGGCTTGCTATAAATAACGTTTTTATTGATATTTTATGGATTTTAGTTAAAACCTGACCAAATGGTGTTTTTATGGATGAAAAAAATTTACGTATACCATACAAAGAAGAATTAAAATTATTGTTCAAATAATCTTCTTCATTGGTTTTGCATTAAGTGCTTGTTATTGGTGGTTTTTATTTAGTTTTCTGTGGGGTCGCATGTAATTCTCGAGATCATTAAAACTTGTTTTTTTGTTTGTGGTGAAATATTGTAATAAAAATGTAAGAAATGTCTGGTCTAATTTAGACACATAAAAGGCAAATATACGCATTTTATATATTTTTGACTAATATTGAATTGACGAAAAGTCATCTTATAAAAATAAAACATACACCAAGGGAACTTAAACGATGAAAACCCAACGCCTCTCTCTGATATCAGGTGCAGTGATACTTGCACTCGGTTTATCAACTTCCGCATTAGCTAATACAACAACATCAGCAATAAAAGGCCAGATTTCTGGTCCTCAAGGTAACCCTGCTGCAGGTACAGCTATAACTATTGTACATGTTCCATCAGGCAGTACTAAAAATGCTACTGTAAATGAATCAGGTTTATTTACGGCTAAAGGTTTACGTGTTGGCGGTCCTTATAAAATTATTATTGATTCTGATAAGTTCAATGATAAGACAGTAAATGATGTTTTTCTTACACTAGGTGAGACATACCCAGTAAATGTAAGTTTAGATGCTAAGCAAACAGTTGAACGTATTGAAGTAACAGGGCGTACAATTAGCCGTTATTCGGGTGGAACTGGTCCTGCAGCCCATTTTGGTTTAGAAGATCTAGAAAATGCGCCAGCCATTAACCGTGATATTAAAGATATTGTTCGAGTTGATCCTCGAATTTACATTGATGAAAGTCAAGGTGATGCGATTCAATGTGGTGGCGGTAACCCTCGTTTTAACAGCTTAACGCTTGATGGCGTAAGAATGAATGATAGCTTTGGCTTAAACCGAAATGGTTACCCAACCACTCGTATTCCTTTTTCATATGATTCTATTGAACAAGTCGCGGTTGAATTAGCACCTTTTGATGTTAAGTATGGTGGTTTTACTTCATGTAATGTTAACGCAGTGACTAAATCAGGTGGTAATGAAGTACACGGTGCTTTTTTCTATGATTACACCAATGATTCGATGAAAGGCGATTCAATTGAAGGTGAAAAATTTGAAAACGGTAATTTCAGCGAAAAACGTTATGGCTTAAGTGTTGGTTTCCCAATTCTTGAAGATAAGTTATTTATGTTTGCGTCTTATGAAAAACTAGAAGGGGCAAAAATCTTTGAATATAACCCTTTTGGCGACAACGTAAGCCAAGCTGATCTTGATCGCATAAAACAAATCACTTCAGATGTTTATGGTTACGATGCAGGTGATTTACCGGCAAGTTTACCGGTTGAAGATGAAAAGCTGTTAGTAAAAGTAGATTGGAACATTAATGATTCTCATCGTGCAAGTTTGATTTATAACTACAATGATGGTTTTGATCTAGACCAATCAGATGACTGGGCATTAACATTAGATAGCCATTTTTATGAACGTGGTGCTGAGTTAAATTCACTTGTCGGTTCTTTGTATTCAGATTGGACAGATGATTTTTCAACTGAACTTAGAATAGGTAAAGTTGAATTAGATAATCGTCAAAACTCATTAGATGCAGCAAGTGGCTTCGGTGAAGTACAAATTCGTCATGGTGGTACAACAGTTTTCTTAGGTCCTGATGATTCTCGCCAATCAAATGAAATGAACACTGAAACGGTAAGCCTCAGATTTTCAGGGGATTATTACCTAGACGAACATACGATCACATTCGGTTATGAATACGAAGAAGTAACGGCTTTTAACTTGTTTATGCAGCATACTCAAGGTGAATTCCGTTTTGATTCGATTGATGATTATGAAGCAGGGATGGCAAGTCGAGTTTATTATAATAACTCTGCTGGAACAAACGTTCCATCTGATGCCAGCCAAGAATTTTCATTCCAGCAACATACTATTTATGCGCAAGATGAATATACTTTTGCTGATGTAGACATGACGTTAATGGTTGGTTTCCGTTATGACATGTATACCAGTGATGACAAACCACGTTATAACCAAAACTTTGTTGATAGATACGGTTTTGCAAATGACGGCAATATGGACGACAAAGATTTATTTCAACCACGTGTTGGCTTTAACTGGGCTGCAATGGATAACTTAGAAATTCGTGGTGGTTTTGGTCTATATTCTGGTGGTAATCCTAATGTATGGGTTTCAAATGCTTACTCAAATGATGGTATTGTACAAATTGGTCTTCGTGAAAATGGTGTAGATTTATTCAATACTACTATGACTAACGGTGACGGCCCTGGATTTGGTGTTCCACAATCTATGTTTGATGAAATTCAAAACTACCCAGTAGGTGGCGGAGATGGTGCGGTTAATGCTATCGACCCTAATTTTGAATTACCTTCTGAATGGAAATATGCTTTAGGTGGTACTTATACGTTTGATAATGATGTAATCGTTGCTGTAGATCTTTTACACAATCAAAAGAAAGATACGGCTACTATTAAAGATTATGCAATTCAGCGTACTGGCGAGCAAACGTTTGACGGCCGTCCTCTTTATGAAAATAAAGAAGGTTGGAGAACTGGTGATTTTGTTTTAACAAATAGTGACCAAGATGGTAAATCAACTATCTTATCATTTGCGGTTAGTAAAGATTTTGATTGGGGCTTAAATGCTACCTTGTCATACGCTTACACAAAATCACAAGATACGAACCCGATGACAAGCTCTGTTGCTGGTTCAAACTACGGTAATATCGCGACAACGGTTCCAGATCAACCACCAATGGAAACGTCAAACTATGAAGTACCTCATCGCTTTACCTTAAACTTAAGCTACGTTACTCAATTAATTGATAACTTAGATACACGCTTTAGCTTATTTGGTTCGGCAAGTGAAGGTCAACCGTACACTTATACCTTTGATAGTTCAGATGGTGCATGGGGTGACTCTAACTGGAATGGCTCTCGCCAAATGTTATATGTACCAGCTGCCAATGATGCGAATGTTGTATACGACGCTGGATTTGATAAAGCTGCATTTGATGCATTTGTTGAAGCAGAAGGTTTAGCACGTGGTGCTACGGTTGGTCGAAACTCACAAAATGCTGATTGGTTTGTTAAATTTGACTTAAAAGTGAGTCAAGAAATCCCAGGTTTATATGAAGGTCAAAAAGGTAGTGCGTTCTTCGTTGTTAAAAACGTAGGTAACTTCCTAAATGACGATTGGGGTATCATGAAGCAAGGTCAATTCGTCGGAAACCGTATGGTTGAAATGAGCATGAATGATGCTGGTCAATACGTTTACGAAGAGTTTAACGAAGGAAACGAAGAGCAAGAAATCTATAATGATGCATCATTATGGGAAATTCGTTTTGGTGTTCGCTACACTTTCTAATCAGGAAAGTTGGTTTGAAAAAGCCGAGTTAATACTCGGCTTTTTTTATATCAAAAATCGTATACTTCTTAAAATGAATACACTATAGTTGACCAATTGGTAGGTTTTTATTGTGTAGCATATATGACAGTAACAAATGAACAAAAAACAGCATTAATTCGACAAGCTAAAACAGCTTATCAGCGTGCTTATGCGCCTTACAGTAAGTTTCATGTGGGTGCTGCAGCATTAACTAAAGATCAAAATATCGTTAGTGGTTGTAATGTTGAAAATGCCTCTTATGGTTTAACGGTGTGTGCAGAACGAAACTGTATTGCTCAAGCGGTTATCAACGGTGAGCAAAACTTTAAAACCTTGGTCATTTATACCGAACAAGAAAAATTAACGCCACCTTGCGGTGCTTGCCGACAAGTGATTGCTGAATTTTTTGAACCTCAGGCCATCATTATGGCGGTTAACCATTTAGCACAATCAAAAACATGGACAGTGGACGAACTTTTACCTTCTGCTTTCACTCCTAAAGATCTTTTATAAAAGGTATTGTATGTATCTTCCTCAAGAAATAATTCGTAAAAAACGTGATGGACTTAATCTTTCTCAGCAAAACATCAGTGATTTTGTTGATGGTTTAGTTACCGGTCACTTTAATGATGCCCAAGTTGGTTCTATGGCAATGGCTATATTTCAACAAGGGATGAATACCGACGAAATTGTTCAACTTACCCATGCTATGATGCATTCTGGTGATGTCATTACCTGGCCTGAACTTGATAAACCTGTTGTAGATAAACATTCAACCGGTGGTGTCGGTGATAAAGTCAGCTTTATGCTTGCGGCTATCGTTGCAAGTTGTGGTGCTTACGTACCTATGATTGCGGGTCGTGGTTTGGGCCACACAGGTGGAACGGTTGATAAATTAGAAAGTATTAAAGGCTTTAATGTTCAACCTAGCATTGCTGATTTTAAACGTATTACCCAAGAGTTGGGCGTGGCCATTATCTCTCAAACGGATAATCTAGCACCTGCGGATAAGCGTTTATATGGGATCAGAGATATTACCGCAACGGTTGAATCTATTCCGTTGATCACAGCATCAATATTATCTAAAAAACTAGCGGCAGGTCTTGATGCTCTGGTAATGGATGTAAAAGTAGGTAATGGCGCAATGATGCACAATATAGAAGGGGCAACGGCATTAGCTCAATCTATTGTTAATGTAGCAAAGGGCGCGGGTGTGAATACTCAAGCAATTATTACCGATATGAATCAAGTATTAGGTTCATCAGCGGGTAATGCGTTAGAAATGAAAGAAACCGTTGATTACCTTACGGGGAAACAACGCGAGCCAAGGTTGCATCAAGTCACGTGTCAATTAGCCAGTGCTATGTTAGTGAATACCAAGCTTGCAGAAAATCATGACAGTGCAATAGAAAAAATTGAACGGGTTTTAGCCTCGGGTGAAGCGGCTGAATTATTTAATCAAATGATTGCAAGCTTAGGCGGACCGAAAGACTTTATTGATAATCCGTGGGGGGCTATGAGTCGCGCTGACGTTGTTATTGATGTATTAGCACCTCACAGTGGATATATAGATACCATGCAAACCCGTGATATTGGTTTAGCCGTGGTGGGTATGAAAGGTGGACGTTCAGCAAATGGCCAACAAATTGATCATCGAGTAGGCTTTGATCGTATTTTACCAATCGGCACCTTGGTCAATCGTGGTGATATTATTGCACGAGTACATGGCAGTGATGCAGAAAGTGCTAAATCAGCGCAGCAGCAATATAATCAAGCAGTAACAGTCAGTGAGTCAATGCCTGAAAAACAAGCCGTTATACATAAAATCATTTAACTTTATTGCACATTTACCTTGTTACATTTCGACAATCTTTTTCTTTAATTATCCAGCAATTCGGCCGAATTGTTGGATAATCCATTCTTCTCACTGTTATTTTTGTTTCTGAAACATGTTGTTAATATTTCGATGAACTGTCTATTGTTAGAGTTCAACAACCTGTTATAGACTAAGAGAATATCTTATATTCAATATGTTGGTATTCGATTGCTTATAAGTATTAAACAAAAATAAATTATTACAACAAAAGGGATCTCAGATGGAAAGACGTGACTTTATAAAGTTATCTGGCGTAGGAGCGGGAGCTATTGCATTACCTATATCGGGTATGGCGGTATCTGCTGAACAATTGCTCGATAAACCAATGGATGTTATTTATAAGAAAAAATTAGCAGACATTGCACTTAATGCGGCAAAAGCAAAAGGGGCAACATATGCTGATGCTCGAATAGGCCGTTATTTGAATCAATTTGTTACCACGCGTGAAACACGTGTAGATAATATTGTTAATACTGAATCAGCAGGAATTGGTGTACGCGTTATTGCCAATGGTACTTGGGGATTTGCCTCAACGTCGAATATGACACCAGACAGTGTTGCGAAAGCGGCAGAACAAGCGGTTGCTGTTGCGAAAGCAAACTCTAAATTTCAAACTGTTCCTGTTCAATTAGCTCCGGTTAAAGGCGTGGGTGATGTTAGCTGGCAAACCCCCATCAAAAAGAACGCCTTAGAAGTTCCGATTAAAGACAAAGTGGATCTGTTACTTTCAGCAAACGATGCAGCGCTTAAAAATGGTGCCAATTACATTACTTCAATTTTGTTTTTAGTAAATGAACAAAAGTATTTCGCGTCTACTGATGGTTCTTATATTGATCAAGATGTCCATCGTTTATGGGCACCTTTTTTCGCTACAGCGGTCGGTAAAGAAGGCTTTAAACAACGTACTGGTCTTGGTAACCCTGTTGGTATGGGCTTTGAGTACCTTGATGGCAAAGAAGAAGATAAAATTCGTATTTCCGGTGCTAATGTAGGCTATAAAAACTCTTACGATATGATTGAAGATGCAGCTGCAGCCGGTAAACAACTTAAAGCTAAATTGAAAGCAAAATCTGTCGAACCAGGAAAATATGACTTAGTACTTGATCCTGCTCACTTAATGTTAACCATTCATGAATCTGTAGGCCATCCATTAGAATTGGATAGAGTGTTAGGTTATGAAGCAAACTTTGCTGGTACAAGTTTCGCCACATTAGATAAATGGAAAAGTAAAAAATTCCAGTATGGCTCTGATATTGTTAATTTATTTGCTGATAAAACTCAAGATTATTCTTTGGGTAATGTTGGCTATGATGATGAAGGGGTGAAAACTAAAGAATGGGATCTAGTCAAAGATGGCGTGTTAGTTAATTATCAAGCAACACGTGATCAAGTACATATGATCGATCAAAAAGAATCTCATGGCTGTTGTTATTCACAAAGCTGGCGAGACGTACAATTTCAACGTATGCCTAATGTTTCATTAAAACCAAATGAAAAAGATCTTTCTGCAGAAGATGTCATTAAAGACGTTGAAAACGGGATTTATATCGCAGGTCGTGGTTCATTTTCAATTGATCAACAGCGTTATAATTTTCAATTTGGTGGACAGTTATTTTACGAAATCAAAAACGGTAAAATTACTGAACAAATTGAAGACGTGGCATATCAATCTAATACCCAGCAATTTTGGAATAGTTGTACTCAAATGGCAGGGAAATCCGATTATCGCTTAGGCGGTTCTTTCTTCGATGGTAAAGGTCAGCCTTCTCAAGTAAGTGCTGTTTCACATGGTTGTCCAACCACGCGTTTTAATGACATTAATGTTATTAACACAGCACGCAAAGTGTGATCTTTACGAAAAGAATAAAATATAAGGAAGAAAATAATCATGACAATTGTAACAGAACAACATGCTAAAGAGCTGTTAACAAAAGTAATAGCTTACTCAAAAGCGGATGAAATAGAATGTAATTTAGATGGTCGCATTGGCGGTAATATTCGTTATGCGCGAAACACAGTGTCTACGGCGGGTGAATCAAGCGATTTAACCTTAGCGGTTCAGTCAACCTTTGGTAAAAGAGTTGGGGTTGCCACCATTAATGAGTTTGATGATGCATCATTAGAAAAAGTGGTACGTCGCTCTGAGGAATTAGCGAAACTAGCGCCTGAAAATCCTGAGCATATGCCAAATTTTGGTAAGCAAACCTATACCAAGTCCTCTACTTATTTTGCTAACACAGCTAAGGTTACCCCTGAAAATAGAGCACAAGCGGCTGAAAATAGTATAAAACCTTCAAAAGCGAATGATTTAGTTTCATCAGGTTTCCTAGAAGAAGAGGTCACGTGTACAGCCATTATGAACAGTAGTGGCTTATTTGCTTATAATACCGCGACCAATGTTGATTTTTCAGTGACGATTCGAACGAAAGACGGTAAAGGCTCTGGTTGGGCATCA
Organism: Thalassotalea castellviae; assembly: GCF_031846185.1. Classification (NCBI taxonomy): domain Bacteria; kingdom Pseudomonadati; phylum Pseudomonadota; class Gammaproteobacteria; order Alteromonadales; family Colwelliaceae; genus Thalassotalea; species Thalassotalea castellviae. Next base: position 52,037 of record NZ_JAVRIF010000009.1, on the reverse strand, counting down.
CGTAATTACAGTGATGTAAATTTACTTGATACCAAAGAAGCGTCTGAAATTGCCATTGCAAAATCTAAAGGCTCTGTTGATGCGAAAGAAATGGAACCGGGTAAATATACGGTTATCTTAGAGCCGGCAGCAAGTGTTGGCTTGTTAGGCCGTTTAGCTGGTGCATTTGATCAAAGACAAGCCGATGAAGGTCGTAGCTTCTTAAGTAACCAAGTTGAAGAGGGCAAAGAAGGGCCTAAAAATAAATTAGGTCAAAAAATGTTTGATGAACGTGTTCATCTTTATTCTGATCCGAATCATCCTATTGCACCTTCTGCTCCTTTTGCTGGGAATGGTTATCCGAGAAACAAAGTTGATTGGATCAAGGATGGAGTGATTCAAAACATACCTAATACACCGTATTGGGCGAAACATACTGGTACGAAATATGTGCCTCGTGGCGGTAGTTTTATTATGGCTGGTGGTGATGAATCGCTTGAAGATATGATCAAAAATACCCGTCGCGGTATTTTGGTGACACGTCTTTGGTATATTCGCGCACTCGATCCACAAACGCTTTTACAAACAGGTTTAACCCGTGATGGCACCTTCTATATTGAAAATGGCAAGATTAAGTATCCGATCAAAAACTTCCGTTTCAATGAAAGTCCCATTGTAATGCTTAATAATATTGAAGCACTCGGTAAGCCTGAACGTATTGATGGCAACATGGTACCACCGATGAAAATTAGAGACTTTACCTTCAGTAGTCTCTCTGATGCAGTATAGATAGAAGTATTGAGCGCTAACCTAAAAACTTAGCGCTCAAATTTCTTTATCTAATTATGAATAAAAGACAATTTATAAAGTCACTCTCGGCTCTGGCAGCAGCAAATATCCTCCCAAATGTCGTTCATGCAGAACAAGGTTCTGCGTATGATTTTTATTTCACTCGGTTAAGTTATGAATCAGGTGATTGGGAAGTGGATGAAAGGATGCCCGCCAACGTATTAAATTCATTGATTGAATACACCAGTTTACGTGTTGATATAAAAGAACGGATCATCCCGTTGTCGGATCCACAAATGCTGAATTCGCCATTTTGTTATATGGCGGGTCATCGGCTTGTACAATTTAATCATGAAGAAAAACAAAACTTTAAAACCTATGTTGAAAACGGAGGTTTTGTTTTTGTTGACGACTGTAATCATGATATTGATGGTATGTTTGCTCGAACGTTTGAAAAACAAATGGCAGAAATGTTTGGCGAACACGCATTAAAAAAAATCCCGAATGATCATGCTATTTACTCCTCATTTTTTACATTTGATGGGCCGCCAAGAACCTCCATTGAACTGAATGGTTGGGGTGATGATCTCGTGCATAATTATTTAAAAGCCATTGAAATTAATGGCCGTATTGCAGTGTTATACAGTAATAAAGATCTCGGTTGTGAATGGGATTATGACTTTAGAAATAAACGCTGGTTAAAAGTGGATAATACCCGTTTTGCGGTAAACATTGTCATCTACTCCATGACCAGCTAATTCACACTTAACCTCATTAAAGTAGTCACCAAAATAGGCAAGCTATGAAAGAAGAAGCATTAAACGAGCAACAAGTTGAAGAAGCATTAAGTAAATTGCAGCATGTTATTAATGAAGTAGGTAAGGTCATTGTGGGGCAACAAGACGTTATTGAAGAATTACTGATTTGCATCCTTGCCGGCGGCCATTGTTTACTTGAAGGTGTTCCCGGACTTGCGAAAACGTTAATGGTGAGTTCTTTAGCTAAAACCCTCGAATTAGACTTTAATCGAGTTCAATTTACACCTGATTTAATGCCAAGCGATATCGTAGGTACCGAAATTTTAGAAACCGATCATGATAGCGGCGATCGATTCTTTAAGTTTCAACAAGGTCCTGTTTTTACAAATATTTTATTAGCGGATGAGATCAACCGTACACCACCTAAAACCCAAGCGGCTTTACTGGAAGCGATGCAAGAAAAATCGGTGAGTTATGGCGGAAAAGCCTATCAATTACCACAACCATTTTTTGTTTTAGCGACACAAAACCCTGTTGAACAAGCGGGTACCTATCCACTACCTGAAGCTCAACTTGATAGGTTTTTAATGTTAGTGCGCGTGGGATATCCAAGTGCATCTGATGAAATAGAAATTTTAAAGCGTACAACGGGCAATCTTTCCGCAACATTGAGTAAAGTACTTTCTGGTGAAGCAATGCTGGTGTTGCAAAAATTAACCCGCTCGGTAGAAATATCAGACGCACTTGTTGGTTATGTTACGGATATTGTCAGAGCCACACGAACAGAGAGTGAGGAAAAAAGTAGCTGTGAAAAAGTGAATGAATATATTCGATGGGGTGCCGGACCTCGTGCAGGGCAAGCCTTGGTGCTTTGTTCGAAAGCAAAAGCGCTGTTATCGGGACGTTATGCGGTAACGTTAGATGATATTAACTTTGTCGCCTACGCTGTGCTACGGCATCGTATGTTATTAAATTTTCAAGCAGAAGCTGAAAGTATATCAACAGATGATGTTATCAAAGCGCTGCTGACGGATGTTAAAAAACCTATTAGTCCTCTGGTTTAACTGTGTAGGGTTTTATCCGTATTAAATGAAAAATTTTATCGATCCTAAAACGTTATCACGTGTCAAAGATTTGCCTTTAGTGGCTAAAACACTCGCACAAGGCTTTTTACAGGGTATTCATCAGAGTGTTCAGCGCGGAGTTGGTATAGAGTTTAGCCAATATCGGGTGTATGAACCCGGTGATGATCTGTCTAAAGTTGATTGGAAGCTATTTGCCCGCTCTGATCGTTATTTTGTCAGGGAAGCTGAACGAGAAAGTGACATTAATATTTGGTTCGTCATTGATAGCAGTGCATCTATGGCACAAAAATCTGTTGGTATGGGAAAAAATAGTGACTTAACTAAGTTGCAATATAGCCAGTTTTTAGCCGCTACTATGGCGTATTTAGGACAAAAACAAGGGGATAATGTTGGTTTGTTAGGCTTATCTACACAGCAGAAATACTTCTTACCTGCACTTTCTGGGCAACGACACTTTCAAAAAGTGTTAATTAATTTAGCGCAAATCAAGAGTGGTGGGCATTTTCCTTCGGCAAGTAGTCTTCGATCTCATTTACATTCAATGCAAAAGTCTGGACTCATTTTTGTGATCAGCGACTTCTATCAATACGACAATAATAATGAAAATGATGTGATAAATATTGTGGCTGATCTAGTAAATGATAGAACGGATGTTATTGCTATTCAGTTACAATCAAATGATGAGTTAGAATTTTCATTTAAGGGCGCCTTAAAAATTGAGGATTTAGAAACCAATCAACAATTATTAGTCTCTTCAAGACAAGCAAAATCAGCCTATCTAAAAGCGCGTAGTGAATTTAATCAGCAGTTAACTGACACGTTTACCACGAAACGCGTTAAACACTGGCCAGTGAATATTGATCAACCGCTAGATGAAACCTTGTTACAGTTTTTAAAAATCAGACAGAAGGTGAGTCGTTAATATGCTGTCTTGGTTTACCAGTTTTCCTAGTTTTTTATGGGCATTCGTTGCTTTAGCTATTCCAGTGCTCATTCATTTATTGAGCAAAAGTAAAGGCAAACCCGTTTCAGTTGGAACTTTAAAGTTTTTTCAACAGGTAAAACCTGTAAAAATGACCCAAATTAAATTGGTCGACGCGCTTTTATTAATGTTACGGCTTTCAATGTTAATTTGTGCCATATTGCTGGTGTCGCAACTTTGGTTAAGTGATAGTAACAAAAATGATAAGCCCAACATTGCATTAATAAGTCCGAATTGGTTAGATCAATCAACTTTAGTCGACAAACAAGCTTTGTTGAGGCATCTCGACAATCAGCCTGCTTTTTTATTAGATTCAAAGCTTACTGAACTAAACAAACAACAAGTGTTAACTTGGCAAAAGCGTGAAATGTTAAGCGAAAACTCAACGTTAACTAAATCGTTATGGCAAGCCATTAATACGGCACATTTTATTTTACCGAAACAGGCCACCTTTCATATATACACTGATAATCAAGCGATAAATTTTATTGGCGAACCTGTAAAAATTGCTCAACAGATACAATGGCATGTTTTAGAAAATAAGCCTAACGTCGAGAAAAGCCTGATCAACTCAAGGTTTAATGTTGTTATTGTACGAGATCAAGATAGGTTGATTTCTCAGCGGCGTCTTGAACAAGCTTTTATGATCATAAAACAAGTACTCTTACCAGAATTATCAATCACAATTTTGGAAAACCAAGAGTTATTTAATCTTGAAACGGGTTCAGACTTTGTTGAAAACACCTTGATGAATGCCGACTGGTTGTTTTATTTAACTTCAAATGAGCCACCGTTATCGGTTAAAAAAGCGATTCAACGTGGCATCAATGTTTTTATTGATAGCAGATCTAATGGAAATATTGACGAAACGACAACATCACTGTTGAGTTATGACGTTCGTTTTGAAGATGTTTTACTTCATAAACGAGTAAAGCGTAATGAACAAACTTCGTTGCAAACATGGTTTAATCTAAATCAAAAAACCAAGTTAAATAATCAAACAAACAACATAAAAAACAAGGAAATAGATGCTCATTATCAGACAGAAGCGTTATGGTTTACAGAACAAGGACAAATCGTTTTAGAAAAGCATACTTTAGTGAACCCTATGATACGAAATACTAAAGTAGCGCAAATGACTAAATCACAACAGGATAGTCAAGGTAGCATTATTGCTAAGCAAGAAAAATCACTGACTTTACCTGAAAAAAACTCAGTGATTTATCAGTTTTATAGTCGATTAGAGCCAGGTTGGAGCGAGCTTGCAGAACAACCTCAATTTATCCAAGTGCTATTAAACCTATTAATGAATACGGATGACTCATTTCAATCAATAGTAAATAAGCGATTATCTTTAACTCAAATAGAGTCCTTGGACACTAAAATAGCAAGTAAACTGGCTTCAAATGATAAAACACTAATCAATAAGTCCCTAAAACTTAAAGACTTTAACCAGCAACCGTTGACCCAATGGCTGATTTTATTATTGTTAGTTAGCTGGTGTTTGGAACGTTTGTTAAGTGAATACGGTTTGAAAAAGCAAGTGCGATTAACTAAGCGTGGGTTAACCGAATGAGTCAAGAAAATCAAACACGATTATCGACACTTATTGAAGCAAAATTAACGAAGATACGTCGTTATTTTATTGTCAATGCACTAAGCCAGTTTCTGCCGATAGCTATAATTATTGGCTATATCGCTTCAATATTTTTATCAAAATATTTTGCTGATCACGACCCAGTTAACTATATAAACATGCCAGTGAGTTTGGTCGTTAGTATAGTCTTCACGATCTTTATTTTATTGCTTAAATACTTCCGAATAACAAGTAGTAAAGCCTTTAAAAATATTAATCAAACGAACTTTTTAATACATTGTAATCGACATTTTCCTTCATTAGAGGAAAGTGCGCAATTAGCGTTATCAAATAAACAAGAATTAAATGTTTTACAACGATTACAACAAAATAAAGTTGTCGATGAACTAAGCTTGTTGCTTACTCAAGATGAAAAGCTTGGACAAAAAGAGATAAAGCTAAACGGGCATTTTCATCGTTTCCCATCTGTAGTTATAGCGGTGGTACTGTGTTGTAGTTGGTGGTTTTTTTCACCCAGTCATCTTGTAGAGTATTTTAGTGTTGAGCAGCCTAGTTTAAAGACGGCTAATCCTGTAAAAGTGAAGTCAAATGTCGCTGAAAATAAAACAGTGACGTTATTAGCGAGTCAAGTGAACATCACGCCACCCAAATACACTGGCCTGTTAGAAAATACACAACAAGATTTAAATGTAGATTTATTGACAGGCTCAACAGTTACTTGGCAATTACATTTTTCAAACAGTGAACAGTCTTATTTTATTGAGTTTGAAGATGGTAATGTAAAACCGTTACTATTCGCTGGAAATGAGCAATTTACTCTCTCTACTGTCATAGAACATACTGGTTTATATAAGCTTTATTCTCAAGATAAAAGCTTTCAGCAAATTTATACCTTACGCGTAACGTTAGATAAAAAACCGGTTATTCGAATATTAACGCCAAAAAATACCATTACTGAAGTTGAGAAAAATGGGCAAACATCACTGATAACTCAAGTTAATATCAGCGATGATTATGGGGTAAATCATGTTGAAATTTTGGCTTCTATTGCCAAAGGCTCTGGCGAGTCAGTAAAATTTAGGGATCAGGTATTCTCCTTTGATACTGTTCAAAAACACCCCCCAACAGAGGCGAATCAGTTTCTAGCCACTTATGATAAAACATGGAATTTTGAAGCTTTAGGTATGAAACCAGGTGATGAGTTATATTTCACGGTAAAAGCTTGGGACAACAAACAACCGAATAGACAATTAACAAGCTCTGAAACAAAAATTATTCGTTGGTTAGAAGATGAAGAGCAGTTAGTGATGGCCGATGGTATTTTAATTGATTTCATGCCCGAGTATTTTAAAAGCCAACGACAAATCATAATAGAAACGAAAGCGTTAATAGCCGATAAAAAACAGTTAAGTGAAGAAGATTTTGTCGAAACTTCTGAGCTCCTAGGCGTTGCCCAAAGCGAATTAAAACAAAAATATGGTCAATATTTGGGGGATGAATTTGATGAAGGTGGCGCAGGACCTGTTCCTAATGGCGCGGGTTTTGATGAACATCATGAAGGCGACGAACATGATGATGAATCAGAACACGAGCAAGCGAATAATCATCAACAAGCAAAAGCGTTAGCCGCCAGCGGACATGATCATGGTGTCGCCAGTCAAACTGAAATTGCCCATTCCAGTGATGATAAGTCGGGTTATAGTCAGTTAATTGAAACTTATGCGCATAATCATGAGGATACCGATATTGGTATGATGAGCCGGCAAGATCCTAAAGCATTAATGAAGCAATCAATCGCTAATATGTGGCAGGCAGAATTATATTTAATGTTATCTCAACCTAAAAAAGCACTGCCATTTGAAGAGCAAGCGTTAACATTATTAAAAATGGCAAAAAAAGCGGAACGAATTTACGTAAAACGCTTAGGATTTGAGCCGCCTCCGGTAAGTGATGAGCGCCGTTATCAAGGGGATTTAAGTGATATCAATAGTGAAAATAAAGAGGTTAACATTGAACTAAGCCAGAACGAACAAAGTCAAATGGCTCAATTATATCGAGTCATTAATCACTATTTATCTGATGAAAACTCTAAAAAGACAACTGCTGGACTTTTACCAGAAGAACGCGTTGTTATTAAAGCCGTGAAAAGATCGATACAAGATCAATTAGATGACAGGCCTGTATTAATTCAAGAGGTTGCAACATTAGAGCGAATTTTATTAGCGGATTCATTTTTGTTAGCTAATTGTCAACTTTGTCTAGAGAATCTTAAGAATAAGCTTTGGCAGTTATTAGATAGTCCAATCGCTTTACCCAATACTCGTAAATTAAATTATCTATATAATTCTCCGTTAATTAATCAATACAATCAGTTGTTAATGCAAGAAGGTGAGCGAACCCACAGAGAAAACAACGTTGAAAATACAATGAAAACAAAGGAGGTTAGTCAATGATTTGGCTAGACAAGCTGGTTGTTCCTTCACTTTCATTGATAGAGCAATGTCTGGTTATGGTACTTGTATTTGTCACTATGTTAGTGATTTACCAAACCAAGCAACGATTATTTCAACAATCACCGGTTAAATTTGTTTGGGTTACCGTCGCTAATTTGGTGTCATTTATCGCCGTTTTATTGTTAGTTTTGCCCATTCAAATAAAGCAAATGGATAATAATCAGGTGATTTTACTCACTTCAGGTTTTGAACAGACTTCATTTAATGCTCAAACACTGTGTGATCATTCCTCGAACATATATTATTTAAATAAATCAACAGACAATTCAGCATTAAACCTAGCTCAGTCATGTGATAATTCTCTAACCAGAATAAGTCACCTTAGCGAATTAAAGATATTTGAGCCTAATATAGATCATCTTGTCGTTTACGGTGATGGTTTAACCGAACAACAATGGCAACTTTTACAATTAAATACTCATCAGTATTTCCCAAGTGAACCTATGTCGGGATTTATTTCTCCACTATGGTTAAAAGAAGCGGTTTTAGGTGAAAGCATAACCTTCAGTGCTAAGTTACAAATTAGTCAGTCACAACAACGTAAATCTGAAATTCACTTGATACAATTTATCGATGTCAATGGTGAGGTTTTAGCTGAGCAAAATGTAAGGCATCAAGAAGCTTTTTCTTTTGTATTTACGCCAAAAACCTCGGGTAAGCACAGTTACCGAGTGCGCTTAATCGAGAACACTGCTGAGAAAGGACAAGACAATAAAATAGTAGTGGATGAAGTGATACCGGTAAATATTACCTTAGCATCAGTGCCTCGTGTGCTAATTGTTCAATCAGCGCCAAATTATGAAAGCAAATATTTTAAACATTGGCTCACCGAAAATAACGGGCAATTATTAACTGTTACTCAAATCAGTAAAGATCATGTCATCAGTGAAAGTGTGAATTTACCTGAAAATACGCCAGCCGTTATTAAAACGTTAGCGCAGCAAAACAGCTTGTTAACTTCTCTTAATGAGGTGATAACACCTGATATTTTACAATATTTTGATTTACTGATGATTGATAGCAAAGCCTTGTTATCTCTTGACAGTAGACAACTTAAGGTACTTGATAATGTTAACAACAATGGTTTAGGGGTGCTTATTGCAGCCGATGAAAGATTAATAACCGCATATGTTGAACAAAAACTGCCGATATTAGCCATTTTTCAATCACAGGCCAATCAAGAAAAGATAAATAAATCTAATGAAGCTAAACAAAAGCAGGTGTTTTTGCATTGGCTCAATAATCGTTTTGAACATATATCCAAACAGCCAATCACGGCTGAACAGATAAATTTACAAAATTTTAAGGCAAAAACTTTAGTTTATGATCAGCAAAAACAACCGTTAGTGATCAGTAACATAAAAGGTAAAGGTAAAATTGCTTTGACAAGTATTAACCGTAGCTTTCAGTTAAAAACTAATGGGTTAGTACATGAATACAGCCAATTTTGGCAGTTTATTACTAGCTCATTGGCTCGAAATAGCACCCGTTTGTCTTGGATACCACAACCAGATAACAAGCTTTCGTTTGAAGGACAACCGTTAACAGCCTGTTTTCTCGCTGAAAGTAATGTTATGCAATCAGCTAATATTAGCCAAATAATTAAAGACAAAGAAATCCCGTTATACATAAATGTTGAAGGCCAAAATAAATATTGCAGTATATATTTTTCAAATGAAGCGGGCTGGCAATCTTTACGTATCACTAGTGAATTAAGCGAACAAATGTTATTAGATAACCGTCAGCTTGTTTATCACTTTTCACAACAAGATTGGTTGGCTTGGCAACAGGCTTTAAAACATTTTGCGACTGAGAAAAATGTTAAGCAAAGCCAAACATTGAGCAAACTCGATAATGAGTCGCTAACAGAGGTAAATAAACTGATTATATTCTTTGGGTTATTATTGAGTTCAATTTTATTATGGATTGAAAGAAAGCTGTTTTAATTGTTTATTTGATTAAAGTTTTAACTCATGGAGACGATATAAAGGGTAAGTTAATTTATAAAGCTTAAACTATTGGAATCTCAGTCAGTTAACTCCAACTTATTAGTTGAAGAATTACAATTAGGTGAACAACTAAATCATTGTGTACACAGTGAGAGACGTGCTGATTTTGCGCTAATGCTTTCAATGTTAACAGACGATGTTTTAGCTCATAGTCAATTTAAGTTACCCTACACAGAGAATACTCCGGCTGAAACAACAGAAGATACATTAAGAAAAACCTTTGAATTACCCAAAAAACAACGCTTAGCTCTGGAAAGTTTGACTCAAATTACCGAATTTTCACAAGCAGATTTAATTGAGCAACAACAATTACCTACACTTCATTTAACTCAGGCATTAATGCCCAAACCGTTAGCATTTAGAGATGACAAAACGCATATTAGTGCCACAGTTTTATCGAATACTCGATTATATTGCCAGCAGCAACATCAGCTTAAAAAGCACGCTGAAAACAATCAAGATAAAGAAAATCGTCTCACATTTAATGTCAACGAATGGCTGAAATCTGTACAAACCGCAATAGTAAAAGCACCGCTATTAGCGACTACAGCTTAAAACTTGTGGTAACTACTTTATAACTGTTATAACGTTGTAATTTGGTCAAGCAAGTATTTAACAGCATGCTGTTTAACCCTCACATTACACCATCTCATATACAACGAGAGAAAATATTATGAAACAAAGTGCTTTTTTAGCATGGACAACTCGAATGCCCTTAATTCAACGCTGGGGCCTAATGCATACCTTTCAACCTGAAAACGTTTCCGAACACTCGCATCAAGTGGCGGTAATCGCGCATCTTTTAACGGTTATTAAAAATAAAAAATTTAAGGGCAATTTATTACCCGAAAAAGCAGCAACCATTGCTATTTATCACGAAATATCAGAAACAAAATTGCAAGATCTTTCATCAAAAGTTAAGTATCACAACCCTGAGTTCACTAAAGAATACAAAAAGTTAGAAATGATAGCTGAAAAGGAGTGTTTAGAAACCATTCCTGAAGATATTCGAGGAGAATTTGAAGCACTGCTTGTACAAGATAAGGTAGATCCTGAATACAAAGATATTGTTAAAGCGGCAGATTTATTAGCGGCACTTATTAAAACGAATAATGAATTAAGATTTCATAATGATGAGTTTAAAAACGTTAAAGAAAACCTTGATAATAAGCTCGCTAAGATAAAAAGAAAATTACCTGAAGTTGGTTATTTTATGGATATCTTCTTAGCTTCTTGTACCTCTACGGTAGATAAATTATCTGATATGGATAATTGATTTCTTTTAGTCAATTAATGAAAACTTAAGCCAATATCTTTTACGATTATTTTAATTATGATAACTATATCTAACTTTCATCACGAAAAACTCCGTATTAAACACTGGCAAATTCAAGAGCGTGAACCTTGGTGTGTTTTAGGTCGTAACGGCTCAGGAAAGCAATTTATTGATCATTTGTTTACTGGGCAATTATCACAATTTAGTGCCGAAAGCTTCATCGTTCCCAAACCAGAAAAAGTCGCTATGGTTTCGTTTGAGGCACAACAAGCAATTTACGAACATGAGTTGAAAATTGATAAAAGTGATTACACCGATACTTATGACATAGGGACGCAAGCTAAAGCCTTTTTACCTCAAGAAAAATGGTCGGATCCGCTTATTGCTGAAATGGGGTTAGCCGACAAGCTTGAAAGTGGTTATCGTCAATTAAGTACCGGTGAAGGGCGAAAACTACTCATCTTAAAAGCTATCTTTTCAGGTGTGACCTTACTGATCTGTGATAACCCGTTCGATAGTTTAGACAAAGCTTCTTGCTTGTCGCTTGCCAATGTTCTTAAAGGACTATCAAAACAAGGTATTACTGTAGTTTTATTATTGAGTAATCGTCAAGATATTCCTAACTGGTGTCAAAAGATTGCTTTTGTTGAACGGGGTGAGTTAGCCGTTATTGGCTCGCTTGAGCATGAGGAAACTAAGCGGCAGTTAGATGTTTTATTAGTTTCAGAACAAAAAGTCATTAACTGGCCTAAAACAATAAATCAGTTAAGTGATTATCAAAGCCCTTATTTGGTCCAATTGAAAAATGGCCATGTCTCGTACGGAGGGAAATCCGTTTTCAGCGATTTAAATGTCACGATAAAGCCATTACAACATACTTTGATCACCGGCAAAAATGGCTGTGGTAAATCTACCTTAATGCAGCTTATTACCGGGGATTGTACGCAATGTTATAGTAACGACCTTAACGTCTTAGGCTATCAAAGAGGATCCGGTGAGAGTATTTGGCAATTAAAGCAGCATATGGGCATTGTTAGCTCAGAGTTACATCGTCAATATCGCGTTAATGGAGATCTACTCACGGTAGTTCTCTCTGGTTTTTATGACTCAATAGGTTTATATCAACAACCTGAAAAATATCATCTTGATATCGCGCGACAATGGTTAGATATGGTTGGCTTGTTAGCTTTACAAAATAAAGTTTTTCAATCACTTAGCTATGGTGAACAAAGATTAGCATTAATCGCTAGGGCGTTAGTGAAATCCCCTTATTTATTGATTTTAGACGAACCAACGCAAGGTTTAGATGAATTAAACCGACATCGAATTCTTAATTTTTTAACGATTATCGCTCAGCAAAAACATAGTACGTTATTGTTAGTTAGTCACCGAGAAGATGAATTTTTACCACTCTTTACGCAACATATTAAGCTGTAATATTCATGCAAGGTAACGGGGTCATATATTATTAAAAACGGTTTAAATTTTTATAATTTCCCCGTCAAAAATTATACTGCTTGTTTAGTTTGTTATGTTGGCTTCATTGCTTTTAACAAGTAACTAGTAACTATTAACAAGTGCGGTTTCTTGGCTAAAATAACTGGCTTTATTTAATTGAAGTTTATTTAACTCAAGTTAGTTTTGTTAGTTGGAATGTAAGAGCAATGCTTTTACATTGCTCGAATAAATTCTTTTGAAAGTGAGTTATTCTTGACGATAATTTTTGAAGAAATTGGCAATTTTTTCAATGGCTAACGTGAGTACATCTACATGAGGTAAGAACACCAACCTAAAATAGTTTTTCTCTTCGATATTAAAACCGCTGCCATGAACTACTAGAATTTTTTCTTGTTTTAATAAATCTAACACCATTTTTTCATCGTTAGTGATATTAAACTTTTCAGCATCTACTTTGACAAAAAGGTATAACGCCCCCATTGCTGGATTACAGGATATTCCATCTATTTCATTTAACATTTTATGCGCAAGATTACGTTGTTTGATTAAACGGCCATCGTCTTGTATTAATTCGTTAATACTTTGATATCCTCCCAATGCCGTTTGAATAGCATGCTGGCAAGGTACGTTGGCACAAAGTCGCATCGATGAAAGAATATTTAAACCTTCTAAAAAGTCTTCTGCGTGTATTCTAGGCCCCGTAATTACCATCCAACCGGCTCTAAAACCTGCAATACGATAATTTTTTGATAAGCCGCCCATAGTAATGATTAACACATCGTTTGCTAGGCTTGCCGTCGGGATATGCTTTGCTTGGTCATACAAGATTTTGTCGTAAATTTCGTCACTAAAAACAATGAGTTGATGCTTTCTTGCAAGCGCTAAAATGCCTTGTAAAACCGCTTCTGTATAAACCGCTCCGGTTGGGTTATTCGGATTAATTAACACGATTGCTTTAGTACTTGCTGTGATTTTACTTTCAATATCTTCTAAATCAGGAAACCATTGGTTTTCTTCATTACAGCGATAATGAATAGCTTTACCACCTGAAAGAGCTACAGACGCTGTCCATAATGGGTAATCAGGCGCAGGAATTAAGACTTCATCACCATCATTTAGCAAGCCTTGCATTGCCATTACAATTAATTCACTAACACCATTGCCAATATAAATATCATCAACACTTACATCAAGAATGCCGTTTTGTTGAAAATATTGCATAACGGCAACACGAGCAGGATATATCCCTTTTGATTCACAATATCCTTGTGCTGTTGGCAAATTATGAATTACGTCTTTTAAAATATCATCAGGGGCTTCAAAACCAAAAGGGGCAGGGTTGCCAATATTTAGTTTTAAAATTTTATGACCTTCGTCTTCTAAACGACGGGCTTCGGCTGCAATTTGTCCACGTATTTCGTAACAGACATTATTGAGCTTGGATGATTTTTTTACGCTTTTCATAATTTACTACTTTTAACGGCGATAAGTGAATGAGTTAACTATTAAATACGGTTCCATTGTTGCCAATTATCACGGCTTTTGAAACAGTTTCTTGCAACTTTTTTATAGCAATAATAAAAATAAACGATAATCTTGTTATTAGCCGTTTATAAATAAGCCAACAAATCTAATATCTAAGGGGATTATTATGCCGTTACCACTGTTATGGATTGGCGCCGCCGCCGTTTCAGCATTAGCAGTAAAAAGTGCCTCTGATGATAGAAAAAATCAACAAATTAAACGTAGTCGCTATGGTAAAGTACAACGCTTGATTGATTTAGACCGTCACGAATCACCGATTGCAATTTATCCGTCCGATTACTTCTCGACTGAGCAGCGCGTTAAACCAAAAGTCGGCGCTATTGTTTGTTGTGGCATAGGAGGCGTGTTAGATCATACGGGAATTTGGGTTGATGATGACACGATTATTGAATTAGATGGTGAAGGCTTAATCAAACCTATTTCAGTGAAACGTTTTACCAAAGAGCGTTCAGGCAAACATATTTTTATTGCCTGTGATTCAAATGCTATCCCTTTAGCTTGCGAAAGTGCCGCCGAACAGGCCATTTCTCAGATTTTTCAAGCGCGAAAATACCATGTGCTCGATAATAATTGTCATCAATTTGTTTGGCAGTGTTTCGAGGGTAAAGATAAAAAAGTAGTTACTTTTAAAGAGTTAAATCATTGTCTGGCGAAAAAGTTTAATCGTAAAATTTATTGGGATCTGTGTGACTGTTGATTGATTAACGTTAATCGTTTGATCAAACAATAATATTTAATAATAACCAGATAGAAGGCTGTACTTTCTCATTTAAAACATTACCATAATCACTATCCTTGTATAGTCGTCGCAATTCCTTTGAAAGTATTTATTAAATCGTTTGCTGTTGTCGTTTGCGTATTATTCATTACTGGTATGGCACTGGTTTATCTTGCCTTACAGTCACATCAATCTACCGTGCAATTAAATCAAATTAACGCCGCTTCAGCTAAACATAGCCAACAACTCGCGCAACGAATTGTCAGCACTTTAAAACAAAAAAATACCGTCACGAGTATTCGTATCAATCAACAAGAAGCGAATGGCTTAACTGCCTTGTTACATCGTGCTTTTCCAAGAGTGAATGCTGATGTTCGTTTATCAAAATATGGCGCAGCAGTTGAAGCCTCATTTGAAATGCCCTTACCGAGCATGATTAAATATTTAAATGTAAATGCTTATATTTCTCCTTCTAAAAGTGGTTTATTACTTGAAGAAGTAAGTCTTGGTGGGCTGAAAGTCAGTGGGGAGTTTTTTATCTCGTTAGTACGATTTGCGGCTGATAACTTTCTTAAAGAACAATTGTTTGATGATGCATTAGCGATGATCACCGCGGTTGATATCAATGAAGAAAGATTGATTGCGCATTTGTCGTTAGATGAAAACTTATTAGCAATGCAGAAAAACGACACGTCATTTTTAATAAAAATGCGTGATGATTTAGCCTTGTTTGGCAACGTAGACACTATCGCTTTTTATTATCAATCATTAAGTGACTTTGCTAGGTTACAAGATAAAAACTCGTCTATTGCGGTGTTTATCAGACACGTGTTTGATTTAGCCAAAACACGCAGTGGTATTTCTCAAGACTACCTTGCGGTAAAAGAAAACCAAGCGGCTATTACGGCACTGATTATTTATTTTGGTGCTGATCGTTTTGAATTAATGGTTGGCGATGTCATTATTCGTGAAAAAGAACAACTAGTGATCCGTAATCGACTTAGAAAACATGTCAGCTTACAAAATCGGCCGGATTTACAAAAACACTTTATCTATTCAATGGCATTACAATTATTTAGTAGTCATGGTGCGAGTGACGCCATTGGTGAATTCAAAGAGTTTTTAGATACCAATAAAGGAGGCAGTGGCTTCAGCTTTGCTGATTTACAAGCCGACAGAGCCGGTACCCGTTTAGCCATGATAGTCACTAAATCAGAACAACATGCCCAACGAGCACAGCAATTATTAGCTAAGGTAACTGATGCCGAATTACTGCCAAGTATTGAAGGGTTACATGAAGGTTTAAATGAAGAGAATTTTGACAAAAAATTCAAAAATGTCTTGTCTAAAGATTATCAACAAACTTTAGCTGAAATAGATAAACGCTTGAAAAATTTACCTGTTTATCAATTAGGCTGGGAATAAAGGGCTTAGCAATCGTTAGACGTGATAATCACTGTACATATTTTTTGTTTTTACGGTAAAAATTTTCGATTAAAAAAGCCTTATCATATTTTGATAAGGCTTTCAGCATTCAACAAATTAAACTCGTTTAAACGTTTCTTATGCGTTTAATTTACTTAAAAAGTGACATCACATCGTCAATCGCAATTAATGACTTTTCACCACTAATTCTGTCTTTTACTTCAATTTGTTGGCTATCTAAATTACGCTCACCAACTACGAGCAATATAGGTGTACCAATTAATTCATGATCGGCAAACATAACCCCAGGGCGCTCTTTACGATCATCAAACAATACTTCTAAACCGGCTTGTTGAAGTTTTTCATATAAAGCTTCAGCCGTTTCTTTAACGCGTGCAGATTTGGCCATATTCATCGGTACAATAGCCGCTTGAAAAGGTGCTATTGCTTTTGGCCATTTGATACCATACTTATCATGGTTTTGTTCAATCGCTGCCGCGACAATACGAGAAACGCCAATGCCATAACACCCCATGGTTAAGGTTTGGTTTTTCCCTTCTTCGGTTAATACACCACAATTCATGGCTTGCGCGTATTTATCGCCTAGTTGGAAAATATGACCCACTTCAATACCACGTTTGATCACGATTTTTCCTTCGCCACATGGACTAGGATCACCTTCAACAACGTTTCGGATATCTTGAATGTTTATTTCGCCACAATCTCTTTGCCAGTTAACGCCAGTATATGATTGATTATTAACATTAGCGCCACAAGCAAAATCACTTAAGTGCGCAGCGCTTCGATCAACAATCACTTCAATATTTAAGCCTTTCGGACCGACAGAGGTGATATGACAATTCGCGACTGCTGAAACTTGTTCATCGGTTGCTAAGGTTAATGGTGAAGCAACGCTTGGTAGATTTTCTGCTTTAACATCATTTAGTTCATGGTCACCACGTAGTACCAATGCGACAATCTTTTCTGCTTCGCCTTCGGCACTAGCGCCAAGCACTAATATCGTTTTTACGGTGTTTTTTAAATCTAAATTTGATGTTTTAATTAAACGTTCAAGTTTTAACTCTTCTATTTTAATTTCTTGAGTTGGTTCAGCTCGCTCACCTTGTGGTGCTAACGCTTCCGCTTTTTCAATATTGGCGGCGAAATCACTGCTATCACTAAAAGCTATATCGTCTTCGCCTGATTCTGCAAGGACATGAAATTCGTGCGAACCTTCTCCGCCAATTGAGCCGTTATCAGCAATTACCGGGCGAAAATCTAAACCAAGACGCTCAAAAATACGGCAATATGCATCAAACATAATTTGATAAGTTTGTTTTAAGCAATCGTCGCTAAGATGAAATGAATAAGCATCTTTCATTAAGAATTCGCGACCACGCATTACGCCAAATCGTGGGCGAATTTCATCACGGAACTTGGTTTGTATTTGGAACAAACTAATGGGTAATTGTTTATAGCTACTAATTTCGGTGCTAATAAGTTTGGTGATCACCTCTTCATGGGTTGGCCCTAGTACGAAAGGACGGTTATGGCGATCATTTAAACGCAGTAACTCAGGTCCATAATCTTCCCAGCGACCAGACTCTTCCCAAAGGTCAGCCGGTTGCACCATTGGCATCAGAGTTTCGATAACTCCAGCTCTTTGCATTTCTTCACGAACAATTGTTTCAACTTTTCGTAGTACTTTTAACCCAGTGGGTAACCACGTGTATAAACCCGAAGCCACATTACGAACTAGACCTGCTCGTAACATTAATTGATGGCTGATCACTTCTGCATGAGCAGGCGTTTCTTTCTGTGTAGAAAGTAGGTATTGGCTAGTACGCATTAAAAGCTATTCCGTAAAAGGGGTTTATAAAATTAGGGGGAGTATTCTAACAGGGCAGTACGCGTTGAAAAAGAGAAAATAACAGCGATCAGTCTATTATTTTCAATTCGCGAAAATATTTGTTCTTTATCGCGATGATTGCAAAAGAAAGTATAAATAAAAGGAATTAAAACGAAATTCGTTTTCTTTTACCAGAAGCGACTGTTGTTTCTATCACCTCATCACTACCTGTTTCAACTGACTGTTTTTTCTTCGTTTTTTTCATTGATTTATCGTTTTGCTGATTGTTGTTTACTGACTGACTTAGTTTTTTAGCCTTAGCGGCTTTTTGGGCTTTAGCATCTTGTACTGGCGCTGAACACTGTACAGAAATTACTTCACCATTAAATTCAACTATATCTTGATGAAATATTTTTTTTCGTTTTTGAAACTCAACTTCACCATTTACGTATACATAACCTTCGCTGATGACAATTTTTGCTTCTCCACCACCACCAACCATATTGGCAATTTTAAGCAACTTACATAATTCAATCGGCTGATATGAAACATCTATGGGGGTAATTTCTTGCAAAGTATCTTCCAATGTAATTTCTTTAAAGTAGTTGAGATCGCTATTTTAAGCGGAATAATGGAAAGTGTACATGTTATTGGGCGAAACAGTTGATCACCAATTCATTTTTTGTGCAAGGAAGTAATCAATAAAAGCTCTGACTTTAGCTTGTTCACCTCTTACTTGATGATAATAAACGTAGGTTGAAATATTTGTACACCAGTGCTTAGTTAAAATCGGTTTAAGACTTTCATTTTTTAAAGCACGCTTAACTTTTAAATCATCACTTGCAGCATTAATAATTCCTAATCCACTGATAGCTAACTCAACTAAACCTGTGACGGTATTGATACGATTGTTTAATATTTTATGGGTTGGCTCTCCTGATGCAGACTGATAAATGATGATGTTATTGGGCTGATTATGTAGATAACCTATGACGGTGTGATGATTTAAATCATCAATGGTATTAATACTTGGGTTGTTTTCTAAGTATGCAGGGGAGGCAAATAAACCATAATCACAGGTCCATAAGGTTCGACGTTTTAAATTGCTAAAGTGTTCACCTAAATAATCAGATACTCCCCAAAACACATCGTAATGATCAGTATTTAAATCAATAATGGCTTCTTTAACATCAAGATCAACCTTGATGTTAGGATAGAGTTTAAGAAAGTCGGCTAGCCAAGGAATAATAGTTTCATGTAGCATTTCAGGAGCTTGGCATAATACTTTCACCGTACCATTTATCGTGCCGTTTTCTTCTTCAACCCAACTGGACAAATTGTCACACTGCGCAATCACTTGCCGTGCTTTATCTTTAAAACCAACGCCAAACTCTGTTAGCGTTAAGCTTCTTCGAGTTCGACAGAATAATGGTTGGCCAATTTCCTTTTCTAGTAAGGCTATTTTTTTACTAACCGCCATAACAGATAGCTGATAATGATTAGCTACGGCAGTCATTGTTCCTAATTCAGTCAGTGATATGAAAATTTTTAATTGCTCAATTTTAAACATGTTAAAACTATCTCAAACTTAAACCTAAAGTTTATAGGTTGTAAATACATATACTATATACTTATAAAGAAGTGAGCGCTAATCTGTTCTACAAATTAAGTTTTGGAGAAAGTTATGCAAATGACTGAAGTCTTATTAATCGGTGCAATCGCGTTATTAGTAGTGTTAAACCTATTAGATAAAAGTAAAGAGAATGTAAGAACAGATAAAACCTCTCTTGCACGGGTTTATTATGAAACGATCGCTTTACTTTGGTTCCCAGTGGTATTTTTAGTGATACACCTTTACTTTACGGCTACGCCCCTTGAATCAATTGGCATCAGTTGGAACTATCACTGGCAGATAATGACAGGACTTGGCTTGCTTTCACTGCTAATTGTTTACTTTATCTATGACTTAAAATTACTCGTGAATGATCAAGACAAGCAACAAAAACTTGCAGAACAAA
Organism: Thalassotalea castellviae; assembly: GCF_031846185.1. Classification (NCBI taxonomy): domain Bacteria; kingdom Pseudomonadati; phylum Pseudomonadota; class Gammaproteobacteria; order Alteromonadales; family Colwelliaceae; genus Thalassotalea; species Thalassotalea castellviae. Next base: position 32,036 of record NZ_JAVRIF010000009.1, on the reverse strand, counting down.
TGGCGTCGTTCGCTTGGTTTATGCCGAAAACAAAGCCACAAATGCTTATTTTTACCTTAGGCTTGTCTGTCTCTGCAGGAATATGTGAAGAGCTTATTTTTCGAGGTTATATTTTAAATGCACTGTCGCAACACCTTGGTGTTATTTTATCCGTGATTTTATCCAGTGCACTTTTTGGGCTTTGTCATTTTTACCAAGGAGTCTTTCATGTATTCAGAACTTTCATCATAGGAATTGTCTTTTGCTTAATATATTTAGGCTGTGAGACCATTATTATCCCGATTATTTTGCATATTGTATTAGACGTCTATGGTGGGATATCAAGTTACATTGTGAGAGACTTCGTAAAAGAAACCTCGTAAGTTGTTATTTCAAAAAGGCAGCGGTGTTAACCATGTATTACATCGTAAGCAATGTAAATAACTTTGAGTTACTATGATTGAAAACATTTAAGCATGAGGGCATATGAAAACAATTGGTTTACTCGCGGGTATGAGTTGGGAAAGTTCACTTAGTTATTATCGAGTTATTAATCAAGGTGTTAATACCGCTTTAGGTGGTTTACATTCGGCTAAAATAGCTATGGTTAGTGTTGATTTTCAACCGATTGAACAATTACAACACAGCGGTGAGTGGCAAAAAACGGCTGAATTGTTGATAACATCAGCCAAACAAGTACAAGCGGCGGGCGCTGACTTTTTGTTAATATGTACTAATACTATGCATAAAGTGGCCGCTGAAATTGAAAACGCTATTGATATCCCGTTGCTTCATATTGCTGATGCAACAGCTGAAGTTATCATCAAAAAGAGCCTTACTACCGTTGGTTTATTAGGCACTGCTTTTACCATGGAACAGGGGTTTTATAAGAATAGGTTAACGGAAAAATTTGGCATTAAAGTTATCACACCTAATGAGCAAGATAGAATGATTGTTCATGATGTTATCTACCAAGAGCTTTGCTTAGGAAAAGTAAATTTAACTTCGAAAAACGAATATTTACGCATTATTCAGACTATGGCTGATCAAGGTGCACAAGCAGTAATACTGGGTTGTACTGAAATCGGTATGTTAGTTGAGCAAGCTGATACTCGGGTAACCTTATTAGATACCACCACCATTCATGGCCAAAAAGCCATTGAATTTGCTTTAAAAGATGAGCAATAAACGTTGTGTAATAGGTATGTGGCCATTGGCTACTCATTTGTTATCAATGATATTTTTGATGAAATCAGAGTAAGTTACATGCAGAAACAAATTGGTTACAAAACTTTGTAAATTATCAGTTGCGCAGTTTAATTATTTCTGTAAAATGCGCCGCAGCTAGAAACGGCAAGGTACTTGAAAGAGTATTACGCAAAACTACCGGTCTAAGGGCAATAGTCTACGACAGCGGAGTTACCAAGGCAGACCTCTTTGTTTAGGTAACATGAAAACCGGTATTAACGTTTCTAATTTGAATTGTTTAATATTATTAAGGTTATACCATGAAATCTATTATCGCCGTGATCGCATTCGCAACATTATCTCTTACTTACACAACACAAGTTGAAGCATCAAGCATTGCTCAAAACCTTTGTGATTATGTTAATGTTGATAATAAGTCTAAGTTACGTTCTTTCTTAAAAAGTAATAAATTAAAAATTCGTAACGTTTTTGATAGTGTTTCTTGTAATGGTAAAAACTTATTAGAATTTGCCGCAGAAAAAAATTCGACGGCAACGGGTTCAATGATCATTGGTAAATTATCAAAGAAAGTTGTTTCAAGTAACTTAGCAACTATTGCTTCTAGTGAATTAGCAGTAATAGCCGAGCAACGTGTTAGCAGCTAAGCAAAACCACATTTGTAAAAGGCGAGTCGTAAACTACTCGCCTTTTTTGATCGTCTCTATTTCAATCTCGTAAAATCAAACCGCAGTTATTTATAGGAAGCTATCACGTCTTCTACGGTGTTTATACCGAACATAACTTTTTTGATAAAAGATTCCGCACTATTGACTAAATTGAAATTTGGATGTTGCGACCAAATTTGCTGAAGTTTATCGTCTAGTGCTACAGCCGCTTGTTCAGATTCATTTCTTATGGGATTGTTACTTTTTATACTTTCACCTGATTTAGCCGCTGTTTCAAAAAAAATCACTGCATCATAACGCGCAAACTCTTCTTCTAAACTGGTTTTCATGGTTTGAAAGTAATCATCATTAGAGCCTGGCCAATAAGCTAAACCATCTAAACTTCCTCTATCACATAAAACAATGGAATTTGGAAAAGTTGCTCGTTGAATATCTTCTAAGTGTTTTTGTAAATGATAAATAGCCGTTTGCTGTGTTTTTAATACACTGTTTACCGTTGAACGTGCAATTCCGCCACTAAAAATCATGGTAGCTGCTTCGGGAACCGTGGCTATTTGTCCTTCAAACTCGCGTCTGATCAAATCTAGAGCGGTTGTTTTGCCCCCGCCAGGGCCACCGGTAAGGACAATGCGTTTCTTAATTGTTTTTATGTTCATATAAAGTCACTTCTTCTTCACGTGATAATATTATTGCTTAACTTAGAGACAATAAGGATAATGTAAATCAAACAATCCGTTGTTCTGTCGATTTTTCAAGATATACCGCGATTGATTTAGACGTAGGGGTAAAAGATCGGTCGCCAACACTGTCTAATGGGACAAGCGGGTTTGTTTCTGGATAATATGCGGCTAAGTTGCCTTGTGGAATATCATAAAAGCAAAGTTTGAATCCTTTCACGCAACGGCTTTGATCATCATGCCAAATCGAGGTGATATCTACTAAGTCGTTTTCTTCAAATTTAAGTTTTCTGGCATCTTTTTCATGGATAAATAACACGTTTCTTTCATTTGCAATCCCTCGATATCGGTCATTCAATCCATAAATAGTGGTATTGTATTGATCATGAGAACGCAGTGATTGCAAAGTAAATATTTTTTGATTTTTAACGGGCTCTTGCTGAGTAGAAATTGCGTGAATATTCTCAGGCAAGGCTTGATATGAAAACAACGCCTTATTTTCAGGGGTGCGCCATGTTAATTCAGCTGCTGGGTTGCCTAAATAAAAGCCACCTGGTTGGGTTATTTGTTGGTTGAAATCTGAAAATTCAGTGATCGATTGACTGATTAACTCTCGTATTTTCGTGTAATCATCGGCTAAAGCTAACCAATTTATTGCGGTATTCTTTGAGCTTTCTATAAACTTGGGTGTCGTTTTGTTATCGAGGAGGCTATTGTGAAAGTTTCGGCTATTTAATGTGCTATCAGCAATATGAGCGACAATACTGGTTTCAGATTTCAAGTTCGTTGAAATTGGCGCAACATTGCCCTGAGAAGCATGCACCATACTAAAAGTATCTTCTACTGTTATTTGTTGTTCGCCAGATTGTTGCATGTCAATTTCAGTGCGGCCAAGGCAAGGTAGAATCAATGCGTCCTGACCGATTAATAAATGGCTACGGTTTAACTTAGTACTAATTTGTACATTCAACGTGGTATTTTTTAGCGCTGCATGAGTTTGATGGGTATCGGGCGCGGCAGCAGCAATATTTCCACCTAAACAGATCAGCACTTTACTGCGTTTTTCAAGTAAGGCATTAATTGCATGATAAACATTATGACCTTTTTCATAAGGTAGTGGTTGATTCACTAACTCAGACATTGCATCAATAAATGCTTTAGTGGGTTTTTCGTTAATACCCATGGTTCGATTACCTTGCACATTTGAATGGCCGCGAACAGGGCAAAGTCCTGCGCCTTTTTTACCAATATTACCGCGAAGTAATTGTAAATTAACAATTTCTTGAATGGTGTTAACCGAGTGCAAATGTTGCGTTATCCCCATAGCCCAAGTACAAATTACCTTAGTTGATTGTAAATAAATCTCCGCTGCTTGCGTAATTTCTGCCTTAGATAGTCCTGATTGTTCAACAATTTTTTGCCATGAGGTTGCATTAACGACTTGGCAATATTCGTTAAAGTTTTTGCAGTGTTCAGCAATAAAGCTTTCGTCTATTAAGGGAGCTTTGCCTTGTTCTATCGCTTCGCTGTTTTTCGCTAGAATAACTTTTACCATGCCTCTAATTGCCGCCATATCACCGCCAAGCTTCGGGGTAAAATACGCATGACTTATAGTGGTTGCTTTTGGAGTCAATAATTCAAGCGGATCTTGCGGACTTGCAAAACGCTCTAACGCCACTTCTTTTAAATTATTAAAGCTGACAATTTTACCGCCATTTCTGGCGGATTTTCGTAACGCATTCATCATGCGTGGGTGATTAGTACCAGGGTTTTGTCCAAACACAAAAATAGCATCAGCATGGTCAAAATCTTCTAAAACCACGGTGCCTTTGCCTACGCCAATTGCTTCATTTAATGCAACGCCACTGGCTTCATGACACATGTTGGAACAGTCGGGAAAGTTATTCGTACCAAACATGCGGCCAAATAATTGATATAAAAATGACGCTTCATTACTGGCACGACCCGAGGTATAAAACTCTGCTTGATCAGGTGAGTCTAATTGATGTAAATGTTTGGCAATTAATGCAAAACTATCTTGCCAACTAATAGCTTGATAGTGATCAGTTTCTTGGTTGTAGCGCAAGGGTTGAGTGAGTCTTCCTTGGTACTCTAACCAATAATCGCTTTGCCTCATTAATTCACTGACAGAATATTGTTCAAAAAAAGCCTGATCAACAACTTTACTGGTTGATTCCCAAGCGATTGCTTTTGCGCCGTTTTCACAAAATTGTAGCAAGCCTTCTTTTTCATCTCCCCACGCACAACCCGGACAATCAAAACCTTTGTTTTTGTTGGCCTTTAACAGACTTTTTACATTCGTTTGTGGTTGTTGACTTTGCATAATATGCTTCAACGTTGAGGTTAATGACGAAATTCCCCCCGCTTTTTTTGGTTTTTTATGCATGCTTGATATCGGATCATTTTGATGATTATTTTCTGACATAATTAATCCTTTGAAGACGGCAACATTCGCCACTCACCATGATAAAGATTGAAAGACTCACAAGTAGTAAAGCCAATTAAGGTTAAATCAAAACGTTTTGCTGCTAATATAGCTAAGTTAGACACCGCACCAACAGCGATTAACACACCAATACCTGCCATCACCGTTTTTTGAACAATTTCAAAACTAACACGGCTACTGATAACCATGGCTAATTGTGTATCTGCACGTTGAATTAATTGCTTTTGAAGGCAAGCCCCTAAAAGCTTATCTACGGCATTATGACGGCCTATATCTTCCTTAATCAATAACAACTTCCCTTGTTCATTAAAAAGGGCCGCCGCATGACAACCACCGGTCGTTTCAAATAATTGTTGCTGGTCTCTCATCATGTTTGGCCAATGGCCTAAGCTAGTTGCATTTAGCCAATGTGCTGCAGCAGGAGATTGCGGTGGCGATTTTAGTTCAAGTGCCTTCAACGATGTTGTGCCACATAAACCACAACTACTATAGGTCAATTGGTAGCGTTCAAGACTTGATAAATTAACTTTCACTTTTTTTGTTAATTTAACTTCCCAACTATTTTCTTTATTTACTATTGATGATTGTTGACTTGAATCAAGTTGTTCAATGGCGATTGATTCAATGTCATCGATATGACTGATGATCCCTTCAGATAATAATAAGCCGAGAATTAATTGTTCATCGTCACCAGGGGTTCTCATGGTGATAGAAAATATACGTGAGGAAGATTGAGTCAACATTTTGGGGTCGCTGATTGCTGGCTGTTCATAAAAGCTTAGCCTGATCTGCAAAGGTTGTTCGGCAATCACTTGATCATGGCTTACCTGCCTTTGCCCATGAGCATAGGTAATTTTATTCGTTTTATGACTCAAAAGTTCTGGCATTTTTGATTCTATTGTTAAGTGCTGAGTTTTTATTTGCGATATTACGGATTACTTTTTTAAAGGGCTATCATTTAAATGCTTAGCAAGTCCTGATCATAAATAAACTTAGCGGTTAAATGCTCGAACAAAAACAGAATACCAAGCCGAGCTTTGTGTTTTTAAATACTAACATAGTCAATTTGTTATTAGCATGATTAAGCGTAAAACTTCACTTTTACAATTGCTGATAATGTAGATTTATATGAACAATCTTCGTGGTTAATTTGTTCTTTAAATGTGACAAAGTAATGTATTGCAATATGTGTCTGAGTTTAACAAAGAATTTCTAACCTGCTTTCTATCCTATTTTACTTTCCGTTGAACGTAAGCTCACTTTATCTTCTGTCATTGCTCACTAATGATGAATTAATGAGCAATAACTTATCGCTAAAACTATATAAAAAGCGGCGGAGTCATTTATGAAATTAACGTCAAGTGCATTAACAAGCCCCGCAGCGGTAGCTGTGGGTGTTGCTTTAATTTTGTTAGTAGGATTTATCAGTTTATTCAAACTACCAGTGCAATTATTTCCTGATATTGAACGTCCCCGTATTGCCGTGCAAACGTTTTGGCGAGCAGCTTCTCCACAAGAGGTTGAGTCAGAGTTGATAGAACCTCAGGAGCAAGTATTACGCGGTATTCCAGGATTAACTGCAATAAATGCCTTTGCTAATCGTGGCAGCTCTTATATCAACTTAGAATTTAATGTCGGCACAAACATGGAGCAAACCTTGATTGAAGTGATCAGCCGCATGACAAGGGTTCCGAGTTTACCTCGTGATGCATTGCCGCCTCGGATCATGTTAGGTGGCTTTGGGGGAGCAAACCCCGCTTTAACGTTTTTCTTTTTACAAGCACTGCCCGGTAATAACAAATCAATAGATGAATATATAGATTTTACCAATGACACTATTCGACCTCGTATTGAAGCCGTAGAAGGGGTCGCCAGTGTACAAACTTTTACTCAACAAAATAGAGAAGAATTACAAATAAGATTTGATCCGATAAAAGCCGCAGAATATGGCATTCAAATCCCACAATTGATTTCGCTCGTTTCTGCAACGAATGATATTTCTGGTGGATTTGTTGACGTAGGACGTCGGCAATATACCTTAAGGTTTAATGGTAAATATAAAGTAGATGAACTTGAAAACCTTATTTTAGAATCACGCAATGGCAGTAATATTCGTCTTGCTGATATCGCGAAAGTTGAATTAGCTCGACCGGACAAACAAAATATTGCCGTGCAAAATGGTAATCCTGCTTTTTCATTAAGAATTGATCGAGCTAATGGCGCGAATGTTTTAGAAACATTGAATCGAGTGAAGGCAGAAGTAGCCTCCCTTAACAATGAGGTACTTGCTGATAAACAACTGGTGATGGTGCAATCATTTGATGCCTCGGTATTTATTTATCGAGCAATAAATTTAGTCACCAGTAATCTTTTCGCCGGTGTTATTTTATCGTTATCAATTTTGTGGTTTTTTATCCGTAGAATGCGCGCCACTCTTATTATTGCTACGGCAATTCCCATCAGTTTATTGAGCACCTTTATTGTTTTAGAAATTACCGGTAGATCGTTAAACGTCATTTCTTTAGCGGGTTTAGCCTTTGCCGTTGGTATGGTATTAGATGCGGCAATTGTCGTGTTAGAAAATATTCTTCGAATGCGTGATAAAGGACTTGATAATCATCAAAGTTCAGAGCAAGGGGCACAACAAGTATGGGGGGCATTACTAGCATCTACTGCAACAACGGTGGCAATATTTCTGCCGGTATTTTTCTTAAAAGATATCGAAGGGCAGCTATTTGGTGATTTAGCCTTAACTATCGCAATTGCGGTTTCGGTATCATTAATTGTCGCGGTCGTGTTGCTGCCGGTTTTGGCTAAATATTTATTAAACCAACAAACGATTGAAGATCCTAACGCTAAGCTTTGGGCAAGGTTAACCGCTAAAGTAATGTCGTTAACTCATACTCGTAAAAAACGTCTCAGTGTGGCATCTGGTTTATTAATGCTTCCTTTGGTGATCACTTATCTTGCAATTCCAACGTTAGATTATTTACCACCGGTTAAACGTGATGCTGTCGATGGCAATTTACAGTTTCCTCCTGGCGCGAATATTAACACCATAGAACGTGAAGTTGTTCAACCTATTGTTGATCGATTAAAGCCTTATATGGATGGCACTAAAGAACCAGCACTCAAAAATTATTATCTTTTCAGTGGTCCATTTGGCGGCAATATAGGGGTAAGAGCAAAAGATCAATCTAAAGTAAATGAATTATTAGACATTGTCAGAAATGAAGTGTTAGTGGATTTACCTGATACTCAAGCTTTTGCTTATCAGGGGAACTTATTTGGGGGCTTTGGCGGTGGTCGACAAGTGAGAATGAATTTACAGTCCACAGATACTAAAGCATTACAAAGTGCTGCCCGCCAAGGCGTTGAGTGGGTTAAAGCTGCAATTCCACAAGCGCGTGTTCAAGCAAATCCAAGTACTGAAGATGCTGAGCCTGAATTGCGGTTAACGCCTAATGATAGAAATATATTAGAACAAGGTTGGGATCGTCGTCGTTTAGGTCAGGTTGTAAGGACTTTAGGTGATGGACTTTATGTCGGCGAGTACTTTAATGGTAGTAAACGTTTAAATATGATTTTACGTTCAGAAGGATGGGATGATCCTGACAACTTAGCTGATGTACCTGTGGTAACCGGAAGTGGTTCGATTACCCAATTGTCTGAGCTTGTCGATATTACTCGCACGGTAGGGCCTTCACGTTTAACTCGAATTGATGGAAATCGTACTATTAGTTTGAATATCAATCCCCCGCAAGGTTGGTCATTAGAGCAAACCATAGCCGTCTTGAAAAAAGAAGTAGAGCCTAAACTAAAAGCTGCTTTACCCAGCGATGGCAATATTATTTATGGCGGTAGCGCTGATCAGTTAGAAAAAGCAATTGGTTTAATGGCGGAAAATTTTGCCTTTGCTTTAGTCATTTTATTCTTGTTAATGGCGGCATTATTTAAGTCGATTAAAGATAGTTTATTAGTTGTGATCACCATTCCATTAGCAACGGTTGGTGGCGTACTAGCTTTGCAGGGGTTAAATGTATTTGTTTTTCAACCGCTAGATTTATTGACCATGATTGGCTTTGTGATTTTATTGGGCTTAGTCGTTAATAACGCTATTTTATTGGTACATCAAACACGCTTAGGTCAAGCACAAGGCTTGAAAAGAGTGGCGGCCGTTGAGCAGGCATTAAGGTTACGATTACGTCCTATCTTTATGAGTACCTTAACCAGCTTTTTTGGCATGTTGCCGTTATTGTTAATACCGGGTGCAGGTAGTGTTATTTATCGAGGATTAGCTGCAGTCATTGTGGGAGGGCTGGCGATGAGTACCTTATTTACTATTGTGCTATTGCCTTGTTTATTGCGTTTGAGCAAACAAGATTTTATGCCAAATGCCCTCAGAGAAAAAGCTACAAATCACACGTTAATTGGCCAAGTTTCTAACAATCAAATCATTTAATTATTAGGAGTTTATTATGAAATATCTTCAGGTGAAAAATAAAATCCGCCAGTCATTATTCAATCAAATAGTGACGTTTTCATTGTTCACGATAAGCTTAGCCAGTTTTTCAGTCCAAGCTTTATATTATCAAGAAGGGCAAGACAAAGGTCATTTAGTGAGTGTTGAATTGGCTAAAACAGAGCTAGTGAATCCTACTATGTGGTTGCCGGGTAATGTCGTTAGTCGAAAGAATTCACCTATTTCTGCAGAGCAAACGGGACAACTATTATGGATTGAGGATGTTGGCAAGCAAGTAAAAAAAGGAGATTTAATTGCTAACATCGACAATAGGCATTTGAAATTACAATTAGCAAGACAGCAAGCGCAAGTTAAACAACACCAAGCGAATGTTAGCTACTTAACTAAACAACAAAAACGACTTTCTACTTTAAATCAAAAAAATAACACTTCCCTCAGTGAACTTGAACGGATAATCAAAGATTTAGCCATAGCTAAAAACGAAGTGATTGCGCTTGAAATGCAGGTAAAACAAACGGAGCTTGATATTGAAAAGTCTGCGATAAAAGCGCCATTTTCAGGGAATATAAGCCAACGTTTCGCTCATCTTGGAGAATTAATCACATTAGGACGACCGTTAATACAACTTGTTGATACCAAACATTTAGATATAAAGGTTTCCGCTCCATTGGCGATAGCAAAATTTTTACAAGCAGATGCGCAAGTATTAGTGAAATGGCAAGATAAATTAATTGAATTACCGGTTAGAACTTGGAGTAAAGCTGGAGATCAAATATCACGTACTTTTGAAGTAAGATTAGCAGCAGATGACTTAAACTTAATTGCTGGTTCGGCTGTAACTGTTTCGTTGCCTAAGCAAAATAGTAAGCAAGCGACTATGGTTCCAAGAGACGCGCTGGTACTTAGAGAAAATGAAACTTTCGTGTTAACGGTAAATGAAGAAAATCAGGCGAAAAAAGTTAATGTACTTGTCGGGCAGGGCGTTGGACGTTGGGTTTCTGTTATCGGTGCTTTAGGTGAAGGCGAGCAAGTGGTTGTCAGAGGCGGAGAGCGATTAAGTGATGGCCAAAAAGTCAGAAAAGATCAGGCATTAGCGGTTACCGCATCAACCCATTTATAAGCTTTTAACGGCTAAATAGTCTTGGTATTTTGGGCAATAGACTTTGCTTGTTATGCTAGGTACAAGGTTCATTGCATTTTAATTAATGAAACCTTGTACGAGACATTCGCTCATACAGCGTAGCGTAAAGTAAAGTCGAACAGTATATAGGGTAAAGCTTTGATTTAATGTAAATTTTGGCTTTTATATACTTCTATTCTATTTCGACCGTTTTCTTTAGCAAGATACATGGCGCGATCCGCATCGTTAATGAGTTCTTCAAAGGATTGATGCTTTTCATTAAAGGTAGCAATACCAATACTAAGGGTCATATTAATTTCTTTATTGTCAACGGACATACAATGACGCGCTAAAGAGTCTTGAATACGCCGTGCTGTTTCTAATCCTCCAGCAATATCGCAATCTGGCAGTATTATGACAAATTCTTCACCGCCATATCGACCTAAAAAGTCAATTTCACGGATCTCTTTAGTACAAATTTCACAGATATGCATTAATACTTCATCACCGACTAAGTGACCATATTTATCATTAAATTCTTTAAAAAGATCACAGTCGAGTAGAATAATCGTTAAATTATTCTGTGAACGTTGTACCCGTGAAATTTCGATATGACCGCGGTCGAATAAAGCTCTGCGATTTGCTACTTTGGTTAATGGGTCTGTATTTGAAAGCTCTTCTAGCACATGAGTTCTTTCTTCAACAACTTGTTTCATTACCTGTAAAGAAACCGTTGTTTTACTCAACTTTTCATTCATGGCATTAAAAGCATTCGCAATATTTTCAAATTCTTGAGAATGATTTGATAATTTTATTTCTTCAAAGTGGCCACTGTGATTAGCTTGAAAAGCATCTTTAATTTCATTCATAGAAGTTTTAAATACCTTCGTTAAATGATGAGCGCCAAAGGTAAGTAGGAAAATACACACCGCTAATATAATCACAATAATTGCAACTTCCTGTTTTAACACATGATGAATATTTTTTTGGGCGATAGTGGATAATTGTTCAGAATCACCTCGAATGGTTTCAAGTTGAATAATTAATCGATTTTTTAAGTGGGCTTTAATCGCTTCACTGGCATTATGTAACTTATTTTCGTTAATTTTTTGAAATAAGCGTATCACACTAAGGTTTTGGCTATTGATACTGTTTTTTAATGTTTGTTCTTGCGGAGTGAGTGTCGGGGAATCTTTCAGGATCATGGCCAGTTTTCGTTGAGAATCATGCCATGTAGAGGCGTTATAATTATCCTTATAAATATCGTTATTAATGATCAATTGTTTTAATATGTTGGTATGAGTAACAAGGTTTTGTGCGTAGTTTTCTTGTTCGATTGCCTGTTCAATGACTTCTGATGAACGAATAATACTAGCCACTAAGAAAATAAATATCATGCAACAACTTGCGGTGAAAAAGTATATGCGCTGGGTGAGGCTCATTTTCATTTTTATATCCTTATAAAATGACGTTAAACAGTCCGTTTATCGGCTAATATTCACCGCACTTGGGTTAACTTGCAGTATCGCTCTGCTGTCAACAAACTGATTCATGTTAGGCACTTGTTTAAATATATTTGAATGTGTTTCAGCAAGCCAAGCGGTTTGAGAATTTAAATTAAGCAATAATGATTGGTTTAATTCTAGTTTAAAAAGATAATCTGGCCATATCCAATTAATAAATTCTGTCGATAAATCAAGTTTACTGCTTATTATCTCTTTCGCTTTGTCAGGGTGAGAAGCGATATAGTTAATCGCGGTATTTAACCCCTGCAAAACACATGTTGCTTTTTCGATGCGATCTCTATCTGGGACTAATGATACTAAGTTAAAACTCAGTGTATTTAAGTTTTTTGTGTCATGAATAGTTACTTTTTTATCAAATATTTGTTTGCTTTGAAATGCGAATGGCTCCCAAGGAACTATAGCATCTACTTCATTATTCATTAAACCATCAACCAATTTCGCGGGTTCATAATGAACTAATGACACATCTTGTGCGTTTACACCATCAATGGCTAGTAAAGTACTTAAAAAGTATTCACTGGCGGTTTTTTTTGTTACGCCAATGATTTTTCCTTGTAAGGATGAAATCCCCGCTAGGTTATCATCAGAACGGGTGATGAGTTTGACATCATTATCAGATTGAGCAAACATTGCGTGTGTTACAAAGGGGAGTCGGTTTAAACTTTGAAACGCAATTACGGAATCTGAGCTAGTGGCAAAATCGACTTCTCCTTTAATCACTTTATTAAAGGCTACACCACCGCCTATGACGTCTTTAATCTCTACTTCTACACATGTTGAATCAAAAGCCTTGATCGCCGTTGCCACATAAAATGGCGCTGATAGAGGTGTTTTTGAAACGGCAATACTAACGGGGTATTTTTCTACTTGCCAAAACTTAGTTAAATTAACAACTAAGAAAATAACGCTCATGATTAACAGCAGTATCATGATAGAAAATGGAATGCTTTTTCTTCGCAAAGGTGATCACTTATAAATTTGGTTTATTTGATTATAGAAAAGATTCCATTTTTTATCTTTAATATGATTAACATTCCTAAAATAATTTGTAGAGAGTGTTATTTAAGGTATCGTGTTAAAGGTTTAAAGCTATCTCTTAGTAACTAACGGATTTACTTCTTTTGTTGAACCAAGCCAAGCAATAATAAAAGCTAATACAAAAGGTAAAACACGTTCCAAGACATCGCCTGGTGGTGGAGGGAAAAAGCTAAAAATAACGGTGGTGAAAAAACCAATCAATATTGCTAAAAAGGTGAACTTTCCAGAAATTATTCTGCCCATTAATATAATGATCACTAATGGCCCAAATGCGGCACCAAGAGCATTCCAAGCAAATAACACTCGGGTAAAAATATCTTCTGGAGCAAAAATAGCTAAACACATGGCAACGCCACACATTACGATTACCGTGACGCGTGATAACACTAAATTTTGTCGTGATTTCTGTGAACTGACATCATATGAAATAGCACTAGCGGCAACTAAGAGCTGGCTGTCTGCTGTAGACATGATGGCAGACAAAGTGGCAGCAACAACTATGCCTGCAAGTACCGGATGAAAGACTTGTTGCGACAACGTGACAAGTGCTTGCTCACCAGTCACGGGAGTTGCCAATAGAACTTTTGCACTCCACCCCACTAAAAGCATGCTAATAAAGATAATAACAGACCAACCAATACCAATATATTTGCCTTGTTTAACCGCTTTTTCATCTTTTAGAGCCATTAAACGATTAACAACATGGGGTTGGCCGGGGTTACCCAATCCAATGCCAAAAGTGCCTAAAACAAAAAATAACGCATAAATACCTTGATGTTCACCAAACCAAGTTAATTGCGTTTCATTAAAAACCAATTGCATTTGTTGCCATAATTCGATGGGACCACCAATTGCATAGATAGCGGCAGTTGGGAGCATAATCGCTGTTGCTACCATTAATAAACCTTGTAACGTATCTGTGATGCTAACCGCCCAAAAGCCGCCTAATAAGGTATAAATTAAGATGATAACCGTGCCAAGCATGATACTGTTGTTAGCACTCATCGCAAAAGTGTCGCTAAACATATTTCCAGCTGCTTGAAATTGTGCCGCGATATAGAAAGCAAACGAAAACACGATACATAAGGAACATAGCCATAAGATGGCTTTACTATGCGAACGTCCTTGAGCAATAAAGTCACTTAAGGTGACCGACTTTTGTTGTTTGGCTTTTTTTTGCATACGAGGCGCGAGCCATAACCAGTTAAAGCTATAACCTAAAACGACTGATGGGACTATCCAAATAGCTGATAAACCGAGTAAATAAGCTGCGCCGCTCATTCCTAACAATGACCACGCTGAAGAAGCACTTGCTGCTGCACTAATTGCCGCGACCCAAGGGCCTAATTCTCTGCCACCGATAAAATATTCATCCGTGTTTGTCGTGCGTTTATTACTCCAAATACCAATGGAAATAAGTACTATTTTGTAAATAATCAGAGTTATTAATACGGTAGTTTGATAGTCCATACGGGGTTATTATTCTTTTGAGTCGTTACTCCGTTTTAACATTATCGAACGTAGAGATAAATACTTGCAGTTGAGATTGCTTATTTTTATAACCGATAAATCGTAATAATAAGTGTTGTGGTATGACAGTTTCGTACTCTAAAACCGAGAGTTTTTCAAAGTCGTTATGTGTATACAAAGTCTCTAGCGAGTTATTAGCAAAACAAATTAAAGGTTGATGACGTTTATTCGCATGGTTAAGCAATAAAGAAGCGATACCTTGATGTTGAAATTTTTCATCAACCACTAAAGCATGTAGAAAATAATGACGAAATTGTTCAGCAATTTTAGATACCATGACTGCGGCAATGATCGTGTTGTTTTTTTTTACGAAATAACACTGGTCGTGTCCTAAGAAACTGGCAGAATAATGTTGTGCTTTATAAAAGTGCAATAGCGCTTTTTTATCAGACTTTTCTGCTTTGGTTATTTTCATGATTGATAATGGTGTGTTAATTCATTGCACTATAGTAACGTTTTTTTATTTCATTTAACTTTTGAACTGTGCTTTTTAGCAAAATAGTTAACAAATAAAGATAAATACATTTAAAGTATTGTCATAAAATGAGTAACATAAGCCATATCACTTAGGTCTGATATAACGACAAGCTGAACGTGAGTTTATTGTAACTTATAACTTTCTCTTCATTTTATGTGAACATGTGCTATTGATAATAGGTAGCCATGCTCAAGGATAGGATTTTAGCAACTCAGATGAGCGGCAATTGATTTTTTACTGTGTTAGGTAATTGATTTGATTCGTTTTAACCAATGATTAAGTACTATTCATACTTTTCGAGCAATTAGGAGTTTATAAGTAAATGGTAACCCCTGAATTATCAATTATTGTATTAAATCTATTTATAATTTTAGTGGCATATATTTCTATTTACCCTAAATTAGCAGGCAATAGTTTTAATAAAATTTCATTTTACGATATTTTTGCCTCAGGGTTTTCATTGGTATTGGTCGGTTTTAACTATTGGGAAAGTTCTTATCAATTTAGTTTGCTGGTGACTAAAACGAATTGGTTTTGGTTCACTTTTATTAGTTACGCCATTATTGAAATACCTATTATGATTTGGTATTTCAAAAAGCGAAAAGTAAAAATAAATATAAAGTTAGCCAAGAAATGAAGCAAGAGTACTTACGGTTAGCTGATTCGTTTTTGCGCATAACATCCACTCAGTTGACGATGTTATGAGTCAATATTCTATTAACACGATTGTCTGTACCATTTTTGCTTTAGTAGCATTTGCGGGAAATTCAGTACTCTGTCGGCTTGCTTTAGGGGAAGATACCATTGATGCCGCCAGTTTTACCATAATACGTTTGTTGTCGGGCATCATTACCTTATTACTTGTTATCTTCATTGTGAGAAAAAAACACACCTCAAAAACCTGCCTACCTCTTTGTTATGGGAATTGGTCTGCAGCCGTTTTGTTATTTATTTATGCCTTAGCATTCTCTTATGGTTACAACACTTTAGATACAGGCACTGGTGCATTAATTCTATTCGGTGCTGTTCAAATAACGATGATTATAATCAGTGTTTTTAAGGGCAATCGACTACATTTAAGTGAATGGCTAGGGTTAGGCGTAGCCTTTAGCGGTTTTGTATACTTAATGCTTCCTAGCATAACAACCCCGTCGGTAATGGGGTTTATCTTAATGACGATTTCAGGTGCTGCTTGGGGAGTGTATACATTAGTAGGTCGGGGATCCAAACACCCGCTTTTTGATACGGCTTTTAATTTTTTAAGAACTGTTCCATTGCTAATAGTGCTCATTTTTTTTACTTTCGATGATTTTTCTGTCACATCCAATGGTGTGTTATTCGCGGTTTTATCGGGTGCTCTTGCTTCCGGGCTAGGTTACGCCGTGTGGTATGTTGCGCTTAGGGAGTTAACAGTTACACAAGCGGCAGTTGTCCAGCTATTTGTCCCTGTTATTGCCACTTTGGGTGGTGTTATATTTACCCGTGAAGTATTAACGCTACAGTTAATTGAAGCGTCTGGTTTAATTCTCGGTGGGATTTTTATGGTCATCTTAGGTAGACGTTATTTTGTTACACCTCTAAAAAACTAATGATAACCCTAATAAAGTTAAAGGCTTAATAAAAGTGTATTGAGTTGATGTCGTCAATAAACCTGCTAAAATTTTAGTAAGAGTATAAAGTTTATACTTGTGAAATTTATCGCCGTTCGTGCTATTTAGTGCTTATGGCCTAATAAAAATAACGATTTAAGGGCATATTTATGTATCAAACTATTATTTGCGCAATAGAAGCAAGTGAAGAAGGCAAAGAAATACTCGAAAAAGCATACAAACTTGCGCAACTGCATAATGCTAAGTTATTCGTTACTCATGTGATCCCCTATTCAATATTGCCAAAAGATTATCAAAAAGAATTGGAAGAAAATGCATTACCTGAAATTGAATCAATCACTTCTTCTTTCGATATTGATAAAAATCACATTACGATTAAAGTTGGCAAAGTTTACGAACAAGTTTGCTTATTAGCAGAAAAAAAACATGCAGACTTAATTATTCTTGGCACTCATTCAAAAAAAGGCTTGAATGCGCTGATTGGTTCAACGGCTAATGCTGTAGCAAACTATGCAAAATGTGATGTGTCCCTAATTAAAATATAATTGTAGCTCTAAATTATATAAATCTTACTTGAATGATTTTAACGTTATAGGATAAAAGCCGATGGGTTTTTATCCTATTTTGTTTATTTTAATGATAATTTATTTGTTTTAATTATTTTCTCTTGTTGGTATATCGATGAATGTATTACTGGTAGTCATAATAACAACCCTACTCGCTGGTTTAGCGATGGCGCTAGGTGCGACATTAGCTTATTTTGAAAAAATTGATAACCAATGGGTAGAAGAAGATATAAGGCATGGCGTGATGGCATTTGGCGGGGGAGCATTATTGTCTGCCGTCGCCTTGGTATTAGTGCCTGAGGGGATTGCAAACTTATCCCCTTTATCGGCTTCATTCTGGTTTATACTTGGTGGCGTTAGTTTTATGATGCTTGATATTTATCTGATAAAAATCAATACTCCTGCTAGTCAATTAGCGGCAATGCTTGCTGATTTTATACCTGAATCTATTGCTTTAGGAGCCGCATTTGCAACAGGACATAGTAACGCCATGTTACTTGCAACGTTAATTGCCTTACAAAATTTACCAGAAGGCTTTAGTGCCTTTCGTGAGCTTAATACCGGTGCTGCTTTTAAGCCTAAAAAAGTCATTTTACTGTTTTGTTTAATGGCAACTTTAGGTCCTATTGCTGGGATAATGGGATACTTTTGGTTATCTGAATCTCCAGTCGCTATTTCCATTATTATGCTTTTTGCTTCTGGTGGAATTCTTTATTCTATTTTTCAAGATATCGCACCACAAGTGAAACTGGAAAAACATTGGACACCACCTATGGGGGCTGTTTTAGGTTTTGTTTTTGGTATGTTCGGCTTGATGGTCAGTTCTTAAATAAATGTGCTAGTGGGATCACAAACTAGGCTAACAGCAAATGTAGCTCAATTAATTGAGTAAATTCAGACATTTTCATACGAGGAGTATTTGTAAATATGGATGTTTCTAGACAAGTTAATCGATATTTAGTTTTATCTGGACTATTAAATACAATTGCAGCCATTTTGCATTTAGGTTGTATTTATTTTGGTGCCTCCTGGTATCGACTATTCGGGGCAGGTGAAGAAATGGCATTAATGGCCGAACAAGGTAGCAATTATCCTACGATCATTACCTTCGCTATTTTTTCTGTATTGTTTATTTGGGCTCTGTATTGTTTCTCTGCGGCTGGATTAATCAAAAAACTCCCATTCACTAAGTTCGTTCTCGTGCTTATTACATCCATTTATTTTATACGAGGATTTATTGGCTTTATCTTTATCTTTATGCCGATAGGGCGCAGTTCAGAATTTTGGTTTTGGAGTTCTTTTATTTGTATCACCTTCGGTGTTTGTCATGCATTAGCTTTAAAAACAATGGACAAGCATTAAGCCACGGTTAAATTGTTAAAAGTTCAAAGGACATTTCTCCCCATCATGTACTGCTTTTTTGGTCTAAACGGTCATAGTAGGTGATGATTTTTACGACGTCGCTTTTGTTGCGACTGAGCTGACTTAGTCATGTTTCCTCTTAAAACATTGAGATCAAACGGATCAGTGACATCACTTTCATCATAATTAACTGTTAAGATAGTTTGTCACCCAAATGGTTATCTTTAAAATCTTTCGGTGCGTTAACCTTTAATACTCTTCTTGACTTTATCAATTTAAAACAAATGATTGTTGGTTTTTTATACGATATGCGTTAGTTTTAATCAGGGTGACAGGTTTTTGCGAGTAGTTTGGTTTTATCTGTCAAATTATCGTAATGGGAGGTGTTTATGGATCGAAAGTTTATTCTCACTGCATTTGGTTATGCAATTCTCGGCTTGGGTTTAGGCATTTATATGGCTGCTTCAAAAAATAATATTCAGCACGTAACACATGCTCACTTTATGTTAATTGGTTTTTTATTATCTTTTGTCTATGGTTTATGCCACAAACTATGGCTAAATAACTCAACCTCGCGGTTAGCAAATGTTCAATTTTATGTTCATCAAATAGGCTCGTGTATAACCTTAATAGGCTTGTTTTTACTCTATGGCCAGTTTGTGCCATTTGAAATTATAGACCCTATATTAGCGATAGCATCACTTGCTGTTTTTCTCGGTGTTATTTTAATGAAAATTGAATTTGTCAGATGTACTCGTCAAAAATAAAAACTCATTTGTCAGGTAACGTTATTATTTTGATAGTTGTTTTTATGGGTAAACGTTAAAAAAAATTAACGGACTCTGACAGTGTAGTTAACTAACTATCATGTGTTTATTAAGTAAAAGCGAACTGGGAGGATTTATGATACATAAAGCCAAAGCCATATTAATTATTACAGTTTCGCTGTGGGGGCTCATTGGTGCGGTTCAGAATGTTATCGATTGGAACGGTACTATTGGTGCCGTAGGCGCGGTGACATCAATGTCTACCATTCAAGGAGGCAAAGAAAGTTGGCAAGCCACTGATAGCACAATTGTCATTTTAGCTGGTGCTTTCTTTATTGTTGCATCTAAGCTGGTAAGCGCAAGTTTATGCGCGATTGGCGGGTTTAAGATGTGGCAAGCACAACAAAGCGATATAAAAGCTTATAAGCAAGCAAAAGAGCTGGCTTTAACTGGATGTGCGATTGCAATTTTCATGTTGTTTGGTGGTTTTATTGTCATTGCTGAAAGTTGGTTTGAATTATGGCGCTCTCAAACGATGTTAGGGCCCGTACTTCAGTCTGCTTTTCGATATGCAGGTATGATAACTCTGATCGCAATCTTTGTTTCGTCTAAAGAATGACTTTTGACATTTATTTGAAGCTTCAAGTAGGTTTTAAATAAACATGAATTTATCATTATAAGCATTGTATTAAACTTGATATAAATTGGAGGATTTGTCATGGAATTTCACAAACATGGATTATCCATTGGCATAGAAAGGTTTGATAAGGATTTTTTCCTGTCATTAAAAGCCGTTGGTAAATTAACACATGAAGACTATGAAATAATTACCCCCATGATTGACTCAGCACTCTCGCAAGTAAAAGACCCGAAAGTAGATGTGTTAATTGATGGTACTGAATTACAAGGTTGGGAATTAAGGGCTGCCTGGGATGATTTAAAACTTGGTCTGAAACATAACAACGAGTTTCGTAAAATAGCGATTTACGGTAATAAGCATTGGCAGGAAATTACTGCGAAAATAGGTGCATGGTTTATGTCGGGTGAAGTGAAATATTTTGACGATGTTAACGATGCACTAAGTTGGTTAACACTTAACGAAAAATAACTCACTAAACACTGTGCATTAAGAAACTTTTGCAGCAAGGAATTTATGAAAAAACTACTGTTAAGCTTAATTCTTATGTTAATGACGGGCTGCTTAGGTATGCCACAATTAGTGCAACCCGTTAATCATTTTGAGCTCAATAAATATTTGGGGAAATGGTATGAAATTGCCCGTTTAGAACACTCATTTGAACAAGGTCTTAGTAAGGTTTCGGCAGAATACTCTTTACTCGAAGACGGTGGGGTGTCGGTGATTAATCGTGGCTTCTCTACTGAAACACAAACGTGGCAAGAAGCAGAAGGTAAAGCTTATTTTGTCAACGATGAAACACAAGGCTATTTAAAGGTCTCTTTTTTCGGTCCCTTTTATGGGTCATACGTGGTTTTTGAGTTAGAGAGAGATAACTATGATTATGCGTTTGTTTCTGGACCAAATCATGATTACCTTTGGTTATTAGCGAGAAGTCCTTCAGTAAGTCAAGAAATCAAGACAAAGTTCGAAAAAACTTCAAAAGATCTTGGTTTTGATATCCGTAACTTAATTTACGTCGAGCAAAACTAATAAACATTCATAGCCATTATTAGGCAAGTCTACATTTCCTTTTTTGAGACTAATGAATTAGTGCTTTTGTGCTTTATCAAGGTATAAGTTTATTTTAAGCATTAAGCTTAACCAGTTAAAAAGTCGCTATGCGACAATGGTGTTTAAGTGAATATTCAACAGTTTAGCAGTAATCGCTCTGGAAATAGTTTTATAGCAACAATGAACCATGTATTATTTGAACGAGAAAGCCGCGTCTTGGAATTAAACTGACCCATGGAATTAGAAATCAATATCATTGATGCCTTTACCGATGTTGCATTTAAAGGCAATTCAGCCGCAGTCATTATCACAGAAGAGTGGTTGCCTGACAGTCTTATGCAGTCAATTGCAACGGAAAACAATTTATCGGAAACGGCTTTTGTTAAACAGCTATCACGACAAGAATATGAAATAAGATGGTTTTCACCGATCACTGAAATAGATTTCTGCGGACATGCAACTCTGGCAGCTTCATTTGTTATATTCGAAAAAGATTTGAGTATTCAAACTCTACGTTTTTATGCGAAAGCTGTTGGTCATTTATCGATTAATAAAGCGGAAAATGGCTATATTGAAATGATTTTTCCGAGTAGGGCACCGAAAGTGTTGCATGATATTCCTTCTGCGTTATTAACAGGGGTGTCGATTCAACCTGAAGAAGTGTTGTTAAACGAGCAAGCTTATTTTGTTGTATATGAAAATGAAAATGAGGTAAATGCCGTCGTTACTGATAATGACTTACTGAAACAGCTTGCTCCTTATGATGTTGTGGTTACCGCTCAATCAACCGAATATGATTTTGTTTCCCGATATTTTTGGCCTGCTAATGGCGGTGAAGAAGATCCAGTGACAGGTTCAATTCATACTGGTTTAGCGCCTTATTGGTCTGAAAAACTAGCTAAATCTAAGCTCGTTGCATACCAAGCATCAAAGCGTGGTGGTGAAGTTATCTGTCATGTGATTGACAAGAAGGTTGCTATATTAGGCAAAGCAGTAAAGTACTTAACGGGCACAATAAACGTATAGAACTTCTTCTTTTAAACGATTTATTTATAGCGCAAAATACCGTATTGAAAGACTTATTTTCGTTTCAATTATCATTAACTGTTAACAATATATTTGTCTGAAAAGGAGTAACTGTGATTTCTAAATTGCCCAAATGGGTAGAGTATGGTGCTTTTATACTATCATTTGTCGCGGGTTATATAAATTCGATTGGGTTATTAGGTTTTGAACATAAAGCTGTGTCACATTTATCAGGCACAGCTACCTTACTTGGTATTAATATTATCAATGCAACCACAGGGTCATTTTTTCATATTTTACTGATATTAGTCAGTTTTTTAGTGGGCGCTACTTTATCAGGTTTTTTAATCCGCAGTAGTGCTCTCAAATTAGGTCGCCATTACGATACGGCGTTATTTTTAGAAGCAATTTTAATACTTATTTCAATTCCGCTTTTATCAAGGGGCTATCTGATAGGTCATTATGTCATATCAACGGCATGTGGTTTGCAAAACGCGTTAGCTACTTCATATAGTGGAGCGATCATCAGAACAACCCACTTAACAGGAATATTCACAGACTTAGGCATATTAATTGGAGCAAAATTTCGCGGAGAAGCCTTTGATAAAAGAAAGTTTTTATTATTTTTATTGATAATTTCAGGCTTTATTCTTGGTGGCAGCTCTGGTGCATATTTTTATTATCAATTTAATTTTCAATCATTGTTTCTACCGACATTAATTTGTATATCAATTGCTTGTGCATATCGTCTTTATAGCGCGAAATCAGTGTCTTGAACTACTAGTCTTTAGGCATAGAATGCTTAGTCTATAAACGGTTCTTGGGCATGGTTTGTGAATTATGTATTAAAGTGGATTTAAATGTTAGCTGGTGATTGTAAAGAACAATTAAATTACTAAAATGATTTTATTATCGGCTATAGAATCATTTTTGTGTTTAACTATCTGAAATTTATATAAATAGCTAAAAGTGATACCTATTGTTTTTTTATCAACATCGTGTTAAATATTTAAATAAAAAACATTTGTTTACTTTTAGTTAACATTACTTGTGCTACGCTTAAATAATAAACAGGGATTGGATAATTCCTTCATTGAAGAAGTTAATGAGTATTTAGGCTTTATATTTTGAAGGTAGTTCATGAAGAGTTTAACGGGCGTCACACTACAAAGCTTGCTTGAAAAAGCCAATATTGGTGTTGTCATTCATAACTGGGACACTAAGGTAGTATATGCAAACCCTGTTGCTCTAAAGCTTTTGAGGTTAACTCATGAGCAAATGATCGGCAAAGATGCAAAAGATCCTCAATGGCGATTTATTGATGAAGGTTATCGTCCAATTCAGCCTGAAAATTACCCCGTTTCTCTTGTTAAAAGATTCAAAACACCATTAAATAATGAAGTTTTAGGTGTGGTTGATAGTAAAAATGAGCAACCTTCTTGGTTTATGGTTAATGCGTATCCAGAGCTTTCAAACACGATAACAGAAAGCTTTCTTGTGGTGACGTTTAATGATATTTCAGAACAGAAAAATTTATTTTCTTATAGTGCAATCGTCGATAATGCTAAAGATGTCATCATAGTTACCGAAGCAGAGAGTATTGAAGCTCCGTTAAGCCCACGAATTGTATATGTGAATAAAGCGTTTGAAGCGCTTACCGGTTATACAAAAGATGAAGTGATTGGTGAAACACCACGGATTTTACAAGGAAAAGATACCGATAAAGCCGAGTTAGCAAAAATTAGACATGCTCTAACAGAAAAAAAGTCTATCAAGAGCACCATTCTTAATTACTCTAAATCAGGCCACCCATATTGGCTTAATATGGATATATTTCCTTTAACGAATAAATACGGAGATGTAACCCATTTTGCCGCCTTAGAAAGAGATGTTACTAGTGACAAATATTATGCTGAACAATTAGAAAGTAAGAATAAAGGATTAAAAGAGATCAAGGCGAACCTTGAAAGCATCATCCGTGAAAAGACTCAAAAACTGCATGATGCCAATAAAAAATTATATCGACATGCTTATTATGATGATTTAACCGATATACCTAATCGACGAAGTTTTACCGAACAAGCTGTTAAGCAATTTAGTCGGGCTAAACGCGAAAATTCAGTCATATTATCAGGGTTAATAGATATTGATTTATTTAAACGATTTAATGATACCTATGGTCATGCCATTGGTGATCAAGTGCTAGTCAGTGTCGCAACATCGTTATCGTCCTTTTTTCGTCAAGAAGATGTTTATGGCCGGTATGGCGGTGAAGAGTTTGCCTTTTGTATTTTAATTTCAGACCAAAATAAAGCGTTAGATATCTGTGAACGATTAAAAGATAAAATGGCCCAGTCGATGATAACGCTCGAAGATAACACTGAGTTGTCTGTTACTGTAAGCATTGGGGTGAGTGTAGCTACTGCCGACAAAACAACTAATTTAACAGATGAAATAATTAAAGCAGATAAAGCCCTTTACGAAGCGAAGAATAATGGCCGCAATTGTGTAAAAATTAGTGAATAATCTTAGAGCGCTTACTATTTATTTATATCAACTAGTCAAAGTTAGTCCGAAATATAAAGTAAGTTATGAAGGAAAGTAAGGGGTGAACTGTAGTAGTTCATATCTGATTTAATTTTGGTTTTGACTTTGACTTAACCCTTCAGTTGATTAGCTCAGCAAAAATTCGAAAACGGACATTTCACTCATTAGTTTTATAACTTCTTGGTGCCAGCAGCAGACAATGGTAACGCAAACAGGAACCGCTAAAACAATGCGAAGTTGCATATAAGCGGTCCTACTGACTGACTTTGTTAACCTGTCATTTTATTTGTCACTATAAGAGTGATGGTTATTGGGATTTGTTTTTAATATATAAGTTGACCAAACGTATGGCCACGGGATAACTAGCAGATCGATAATAATCCCGATTGAGTTAGATCTTATTAGCCCAGCCGCCACCGGATCAATTTGTCCTGCAGACCAAAGTTGCAAACCAACTGCCAACATCCAAATTACTTTATAAGTCAATTGCATAAAAAGCAAAGGTAGCATTTTCAGAGGCTGCCAAACTCCTAAAATAGACAATAAAGTAAATGCTCCCCAAAAGCTAAATGCCACCCCTTGCAAAGGATCCCATACTTCATTCGGGTTGATGATTGTCGGCCATATCCTATAACCAAATACAACCACAATAAGAAGGTAAACCGTTCTTAGTATATTTATTCGTAATTTTGATACTTCTACTTTCATAATTTCCCTCATGAGTTCTAATAGAGTAAGTTTCCTTGGCCACTGAAGCAAAGTATAAGCCAATGCTTAACTCTTTGATATTGAATGGGAATTACTCTAAATTAACAAGTCGTAAGGAGTTGGTTTTACAACTTTATAGTCGTTTTAACCACAATATTAGGATTAGTGTAAGTTTAAATTTCTAGTAAAATATAAGATATTATCTTTGTTATACTTACTTGAAAGTAAATGAAAAATATTATTGTGAGTAGCGATATGTTGATAGTCTTCTATCTAGCTCAACTTTAAATACACTATTTTGTAAGTGTTCGCTCGTCGCTCTGATCTTTTGTCGGTAGCAATAAAGATCAATGTCAGCTTTTAGCGCTATTTCTCTATAAAGGCGAAACTAAAATTATGTTTGAATCATTAAAACAAGATGTTATCTCTTTAAAGCAATTTATTTTTCGATTGTTTCGTTTTTTTATATTCGCTAGTGTATTTCTCTTATTAGGTTTAATTCCTGGGGTTATTGGTTTTCTTTTCATTGAAGATTTACGATTAATTGAAGCGTGTATCAATGCATTATCTTTATTAGGTGGTTTAGATTCACCATATCCACTGAACTCCCACGTTGGTAAAGTCTTTACAGCAGTATATGGCCTTTTCATTGAGACTATTTTCTTGTTAGCAACCGCAACTTTATTAGCACCGATAATTCATCGAGTTATACACAAAATGCATGCACAGGCGAGACAATGACTTTATTAATTTTATTTGAAAATGCCTTTTATTTAATAAATAGTTAACGTGGATGTTAGCGAACTAGGAAAAAGTTGAAAGGAAAGAGATTGATAAATAACAAGACCGAAAAGCCTAGGTTTTTCGGTCTTCATTGGTTGAATCATTTGAGTAATTCAATCTCATGTAGTTGAGAAATCAACTACACATTATTTTACTTTCATGCCTGGTTTAGCACCACCTTCAGGATTCATTATCCATAAGTCTTTACCACCTGGACCTGCCGCTAATACCATACCTTCAGACATGCCAAAACGCATTTTACGAGGTGCAAGGTTCGCTACCATAACCGTTAACTTGCCTTGTAAGTCTTCTGGTTGATAAGCCGACTTAATCCCTGCAAATACTTGACGTGTTTCACCGTTGTCATTGGAGTCTAATGCAAGCTCTAAACGAAGTAATTTATCAGCACCTTCAACATGCTCTGCTTTGATTATTTTCGCAATACGTAAATCAATTTTGGCAAAATCGTCGAACTGAATCTCAGGGGCGATAGGATCGGCACCCAAAGGGTCGGCAAGGGCGGCTGAATTATCGATAACTTTTTCCTTTTTAGCCTTTTTCTTCTTTGGTTTTTCTTCTTTAACAGACTCTCCGCCTAAACTTTCTTTAGAGGCATCTGTCATGGCATTAATTTTATCCATGTCTACGCGCTGTAAAAGTGCTTTAAATTTATTAATTTTATGATCGGTCAAAATAGTTTTATGACCTTCCCAAAGTAATTCATCATTTAAAAAGCTTTCTGTGCTTTCTGCTAACACCGGCAACACTGGCTTTAAATAAATCATTAAGGTTCTAAATAAATTAATACCAAGCGAACAAATATCTTGTACTTCTTGTTGTTTAGTTTCATCTTTGATTAATTGCCAAGGTTCTTTTACGGCAATATATTCATTAACTTTATCGGCAAGCGCCATAATTTCGCGCATCGCTTTACCAAATTCACGATTTTCATAAAGTTCAGCTAAACGATCTCCGGCGGAAGTTACTTCATCGGCAAGCGCTTGATCATCGATATGAGTTGATAACATGCCGTCGAAACGTTTGGTAATGAAGCTTGCACAACGAGAGGCAATATTAACGACTTTACCGACTAAATCAGAGTTTACACGTTGTGCAAAGTCTTCAAGGTTTAAATCTAAATCATCAATGCGGTTCGTTAATTTTGCCGCATAGTAATATCGTAAATATTCTGGATTTAAATGCTCTAAGTAAGTTCGACCTTTAATAAAAGTCCCTTTAGATTTAGACATTTTTGCGCCATTCACGGTCACAAAACCATGGGCATACACTGAAGTTGGTTTGCGGTAACCTGCACCTTCTAGCATGGCAGGCCAAAATAAACTGTGGAAATAAATAATATCTTTACCGATGAAATGGTAAAGCTCAGCGTCGGAGTTTTCTAGCCAGAAACTGTCAAAATCAATGTTTTCCTTAGCACACAGGTTTTTAAAACTGCCCATATAACCAATTGGCGCGTCTAACCACACATAGAAAAATTTACCCGGTGCATTAGGAATTTCAAAACCAAAGTAAGGTGCATCACGACTGATATCCCATTGTTTTAAACCTGATTCAAACCATTCGCTAAGTTTATTAGCCATTTCTTCTTGTAATGAACCACCCGTTGTCCAGTCTTTCAACATTTGTTCAAAAGCCGGTAAGTCGAAGAAATAGTGTTCAGAATCTTTTAGAACTGGTGTTGCACCTGATACAACAGAACGAGGGTTAATCACCTCTGTTGGCGAATAGGTGGCACCGCAGTTATCACAACTATCACCATTTTCATCTTCACTTTTACATTTAGGACATGTGCCTTTAACAAAACGATCAGGTAAAAACATGCCTTTTTCTGGATCATATAATTGTGAAATCGTACGTGTTTTAATATGACCGTTAGCATGTAGCTTGTTATATATCTCTTCGGCAAACGCTTTGTTTTCATCACTGTGCGTTGAATGATAATTATCGAAACTGATATGAAAATCATTAAAATCGCGCATATGTTCATCACGAATGCCAGCAATCATAGCTTCAGGTGTTACACCTAACTCTTGCGCTTTAAGCATAATAGGCGTGCCATGTGCGTCGTCAGCACAAACAAAATAAGTTTCATTACCACGCATTCGTTGAAACCGAACCCAAATATCCGTTTGAATGTGTTCAAGTAAATGACCTAAATGAATGGAGCCATTCGCGTATGGGAGGGCACAAGTAACAAGTATTTTACGTTTGTTAGCCGTTGTTGTTGTACTAGATTGCGAGTTTGATTGCATAGGTGTCTTCAGTTCTTTTGCCAAACAAAAAATGTTTACGATTTAAGGTGGTAATTATGGGGGGAATGGTACAGAATTTATCAACATTTTTCATTAAGAAATATCGGCATTTAATCGTAAATATCGATATATATTCTTATATTTTTCTAAAATAAGTATTTATCGTATGTTTTCTAAATTATTTTCATCAAAATCAGTACCTAAAGAACAGCAAATTGTGATTGAAAAATTTTATCAAGAATATACAAGCGACTTTTTTCCAAATGGTATCGCCACAATTTGCCAATTAGAGCAAATCGTGATGATTGATGGCCATATTACATTAACTTTAAAAGTACCATTTGCCTGTGAAGATGAATTAAAACATTTTGCAGAATCTTTACTTGAAACCCATCAAATATCAATTATTGTTGATGGTCAACTTGATGTCATCAAAATTAAAAAGCATCAAATCCCTGGTATTAAAAATATCATTGCCATTTCATCAGGGAAAGGGGGAGTTGGTAAATCAACGACTACGGTAAACCTGGCTTATGCTCTTCAAGCGCAAGGAGCTCGTGTTGGTATTTTAGATGCAGATATTTACGGACCCTCAATACCCAAAATGCTTGGGATAGAAAATGAAAAAGTCACCTCCAATGATGGCAAATTAATGACCCCCATTGAAGTAAATGACTTATCGGCTATATCCATTGGCTTTTTGGTTGACAAAGAAGACGCCACGATTTGGCGAGGACCAATGGCCAGTAGAGCCTTTGGTCAGCTTTTAAATGAATGTGCGTGGCAAGATATCGATTATTTACTGATTGATATGCCACCTGGTACAGGGGATATTCAGTTAACTTTGGCACAGCAAGTACCCGTTTCTGCAGCCGTGATTATTACAACGCCACAAGATATTGCTTTAGACGATGCTGCTAAAGGCATTGCAATGTTTAATAAGGTTGATGTTCCTGTTTTAGGAGTGATCGAAAATATGAGTTATCACCTGTGTGATCATTGTGGTGAAAAATCGCATTTATTCGGCAGTGGTGGCGGTGAACGATTAAGTGAAGAATTTAAGACTAAGTTATTAGGTCAATTGCCGTTAGATATTACAATTTGTCAGCATGCTGATAGCGGTAAATCGGCATTGCTTGAAAATAGCTCTGGTGATATTGCTATACAATACCGTAGAATAGCCGCCAAAATAGCCGCTGATTTATTTTATCAGTATGATGTGCGTAGCCCTCAAACGAGCGAAATACTTTTTACACAAATTGATTAACGTTAATCGATTCGTCATTTTATTGAATAATAAGTGAAAATATACCCATGAGACTTTGTGATAGCGACATAGAAAAATTAATTGAACAAGAGCGTATTGTCATCTCGCCAAAACCTGATGAAACCATGATTTCAGGTGTAAGTGTTGATATTCGACTTGGCCACGAGTTTCGGGTTTTTCAAGATCATACCGCGCCTTATATCGATTTAAGTGGGCCAAAAGAAGAAATGCAAAAAGCAATGAACTCGGTAATGAGTGATGAAATAGTGATCCCCGATGGTGAAGCTTTTTTCTTACACCCAGGAGAGTTAGCATTAGCGGTAACGTATGAGTCTGTTACTTTACCGGACGATATCGTAGGATGGTTAGATGGCCGTTCTTCATTAGCGCGCCTTGGCTTGATGGTACACGTAACGGCACATCGAATTGATCCAGGTTGGTCAGGGCAGATCGTCTTGGAATTTTATAATAGTGGTAAACTTCCACTCGCACTTAGACCAAAAATGAAAATTGCAGCGTTAAATTTTGAAACGATGTCTGGCAGTGCACAACGACCTTATAACAAAAGATTAGATGCCAAATATAAAGGGCAGATGGGGGCCGTTGCCAGCAGGATCAGCGAAGATGAACGCTCAAAATAAATAAAGTTTTACTATGAATTCTCGGTTGTATTATTATCAAAACGTCAAAATCACAGGCGTTTTTTATAAGCGCTTTCAATAACTGTTTATATTAAGTATTTTACGAATTAACGATGTTTGAAAAGTCGTTAACCGATTTATGATCAAGTGTTATGGGTTGTTCTTCAATATTTGCAACACATTGCTCTAACGCTTTTATTAATTTTGCTCTATCGTGATAGTGTTCGATATTATGATTCGCGAGATCGCAATTTAATACCGGTAAAATATCAGACTTAACCTCGTTTCCATGAGCAATGACGCTATCAATTGGTAAACATCCAATATTTTCTTTAATCCACAGTAGCTTTTCATCTAAGGTAAGTTGCGAGGAAGGGCTTTTCTCAGGAACAATATTTTCAATAAACACGCAGTGTGCTTTACTGTTTTTAATGCCATTGACAATATCTCTCACTAAAAGAGGAGGAACCACACTGGTGAGAAAACTGCCAGGGCCTAAAATAATGAGGTCGGCATTAGCTAACGCTTCGTTACAATGGGACAAGGTTTTCACCAAGGGAGCTAACATTAAATTTTTTGGCATGACTGGCATTTCATCGACGGATAATTCACCAACTCGACAGCGGCCTTCAGGATAAAAAGCCATTAAATCAGTTGGCGTTTCTGACATAGGTAATACCGGAGTTTTGACTCTAAGTAGACGACGTACCAATTTAATAGAGTCAAGAGGGCGAGATTGAATTTGCCCTAAAGCAAAAAGGATTAAGTTACCTAAGTTATGACCGCCAAGTTCATCTTCACCGTCAAAACGAAAATCAAATAGTTGGCTGCCGATAGAGTCTTTATCAACTAACTGAGTTAAACAGTTTCGTAAATCTCCCCATGCAATAGTACTACTACGTTTTCTTAATCGACCCGTGGAGCCGCCGTTGTCTGTTGTCGTAACAATACCAGTCAGTTGTTTTTCCAAAAAGGAAAGGGTAGATAACACACGTCCTAAACCGTGACCTCCGCCTATGGCAACAACTTTGATATTTTTTAATTGCATATATTATTTTTATAACAGAGAGATAACATTAACTTTACCGCTTTTTATTAAAAAAATAAAGTAAAAGGCTTATTTAGCTAAGGTTGAACGGGAGTTTTGTTTTATAAAATTTATTTTTAAACTATCATTATCTCAGAAGAAAAGTGTAATTTTGCTTGAATGAACAAGACATCATTATTTTTTTAAAGAGATTATTGAGATTAAGCACTTGAATATACAAAAAATAGTCAAGTTGTCGTTTATATAATCAGTTAATTAACTGTCAGTAAAAAAATAGCCTTTTATCTAAAATAAGGGTTGACAGTGAAAGGGCTGCTGCTTAGAATGCGCCTCGCTTTCGATGAGTAGCAGTACACTTTTCGAATTCTGAAATATAGGTACTAGGCCATCGATATTTCAGACAAGCGGGGCTATAGCTCAGCTGGGAGAGCGCTTCGCTGGCAGCGAAGAGGTCTGCGGTTCGATCCCGCATAGCTCCACCATCTTTTAAAGAGGTGTTTTTAACATTTCTTAGATAGTTTTATTAGTTGTCTCTGTTGAAAAACGTTGATTAACTAATTTGTGTCCCTATCGTCT
>NZ_JAVRIF010000008.1:0-190265 GCF_031846185.1 Thalassotalea castellviae | reverse complement strand
TCTGATTTTCTCAAAAATGTTTTTAAACGTTATGTTCAAGGTTTTGCTATCAAACGTGACAACCAAACCACTTAAAACTCGCTTCTCAGGTCTCCCTGAAGAAGTGGAGCGCATTTTAGGGATTTCTGCGCTCAGGTCAAGCCTTTTTTTGTCGATTATTGAAAAGAAAAGGTTGAATGATTAAAAATAGTACAATTTGTGTTTTTTTACTAATTTAAAAATGAAAAAAGAGTACTTATTAGTACTCTTTTTTCGATATAACCTGAGAGAAGAATAGTAAGTAATATTATTTTTCTTTTTCTGAATCTATTTTATCTACATTCTCTTCATTTTTTGTTGACGTAAATTCTGCATCTTCATCATCGCCTACTACATGTTCCAGCTTTAACTTTTTAACCGTCCTTATTGTTGTAAATGGACCTGAAGATGCATATAGAACAAAAATGACAGTTAATAGTTCCGCTGGACTAGCAGCAACAATAACGAACACTAACACAATCAATAATACGACGATAAAATTAACCTTACCTTTCCAATCTACATCCTTAAAGCTGTTATATCTAAAATTGCTCACCATTAATAAGCCACTTACAATGGTAATAACGCCCATTACGATACCAAAATCTTGGCCATTTAATTGATATTCAGTTCCTAGCCAAACTAAGCTTGCAATAACACCAGCTGCTGCCGGACTTGCTAATCCTTGGAAATACCTTTTATCTGCAACGCCAACTTGGGTATTAAATCTTGCAAGCCTTAACGCCGCTGCCGCAACAAACACAAATGCCGCCAACCAACCAAATTTTCCCATACCAGATAAAGCCCAATTATAAACGACAAGTCCTGGGGCTATGCCAAATGAAACCATATCAGCCATACTGTCGTATTCTGCACCGAATTCACTTTGAGTGTTTGTCATTCTTGCTACGCGACCATCAAGTCCATCAAATATCATCGCAATAAAAATGGCGATTGAAGCACTTTCAAAATGACCATTCATTGATGATACAACAGCAAAAAAACCAGAGAATAAACCAGCTGTTGTTAATAAGTTAGGCAATAAATAAATACCGCGTGTAGGTGTTTGCTCAGATGAGTTTTTATTTAGCATATAAGAATTTTTTCGTAAAAATAAAGGCGTAATCTATCATACCTATTATTAGTTCGCATATAAAAAGTGATGTAATCATCATGAAATCAATCAGAATATTTGTAAACTTGCAATTGACTTGTTATAAGTTCTATATAGGTAATTATTTTCAATAATGAAAATTACAATCAGGTAATTTGTATGATGATTCAAAAATTTACATTAGGATTTTTTCTGTTTAGCTCGTTCGCTTATAGTATGGCAGAAAATGTTATCGTTTACCGATGGGTTGATAGTAATAATGTTGTTCACTTTAGTCAGCATCAACCAAAACATGATAACTATACCGAAATCTCTATGTCAAATACGGTTAAAGCTAAAACAGACGAAAAAGCTGATTCAGCCGATGAGAAGCCTGAGGCACCTATTGAGATCGCTGCAACGCCAAATAAATGTGAAGAAGCAAAAGCCAATGTCGAAACATTAAAAGGCTTCGATAAAATTCAATACACCAATGCGAAGGGTGAATTACAAGTATTGACCGCTCAAGAAAAAGTACAACAGTTAGCAATTAATGAAAAACAAGTAGAAGTATTTTGTGGGGTTAATTAGTTTTCAATCTTTATAACGAAAAAAAGAGCCGAAAGGCTCTTTTTTTTTAGGAAACTATCGATTAACGACGTAAGCCTAATTTACCGATTAACGTTGTGTAACGCTCAACGTTTTTACCTTTCAAGTAATCAAGTAATTTACGACGTTGACTTACCATGCGTAATAAACCACGACGTGAGTGATGATCATGGATGTGCTCTTGGAAGTGACCTTGAAGGTGATTAATTTGCGTAGTTAATAAAGCAACTTGTACTTCAGGTGAACCTGTATCACCTTCTTTTTGAGCGTATTCTGCAACGATTGCAGCTTTTTCTGTAGCATTTAAAGACATTTTTTAATCCTTAGTGTGAAATACCTAATTGGTATTAATAATAATCCCATCTGCCAAACACTAATTCAGCGAGGATGGTAAAAGAGCGCGTATTCTAGCAACATATCTAACGAATGCAATAGATTTATAGATTTATTGTGCATCTACTACCGTTATACGTTTGGGAGCAACAAGTCCATCATCATCAATCATACCGACACCGATAAAATCATCACTATCCATATCGCCGATATACACTTGTACCATGCCTTCTAACGGTGAGTTTTCAGCCTTAACAGGATTACCGTGTCGTAAAAAGTTCGCTGACATCTCATCTACATATACTTTAGGAATACCATCACATGCGGTATTCATAGGTAATAATAACGGGTCTAATAATGTTGAGGGTGAAATATTTTGCTCATTTGCTTGTTCAAGTAAAGCTTCAAGTCGCTCCATAGTCACCATTTTATCAGTTGGATAATTTCCAACTGCGCTTCGGTGTAGTTGAGCAACATATGCGCCACAGCCAAGTAATTCACCTAAATCATCAACGATAGTACGAATATAGGTGCCTTTAGAGACGTGAATATCTAAATCTACTTCATCATTTTCAAATCGTAACAAGCTAAGGTGATAAACCGTAATATCTCTAGACTCTCTTGGAACTTCGATACCTTCCCGAGCATATTTATATAAAGGCTGTCCCTGATATTTTAACGCCGAATACATTGAAGGTACTTGTTTTGTCGTACCTCGAAAGTGTTCCAGTGCATCCGCTAATTGTTCAGCTGAAATATTAACGGGTTTATTACTAACAACTTCACCATCAGCATCGCTAGTGGTCGTTCTAATCCCCAACTTGGCCGTCACGAGGTAGCGCTTATCTGTATCGAGTAAAAATTGAGAAAACTTGGTTCCTTCGCCCAAGCAAATTGGAAGCATGCCGGTGGCTAACGGATCTAAAGCACCTGTATGTCCTGCTTTTTGGGCAAAATAAAGCCTTTTTACTTTTTGTAAGGCACTATTTGACGACATTTCATATGGCTTATCTAATAATAAAACGCCATTAATTGGACGACCTTTTCTACGCTTAGCCATTTACTTATTCTGCTCCTGGCTCTACATCAACGTCGCTTTCATGATTTTTCTCATCTTCAGCAATCGCTTTATCTACTAAGTTACCCATTCGGACACCTTCAACCATCGATTTGTCATACACAAAACGTAACTCAGGCATAATTCGAGCTTTAATACGCTTGGCTAATAACGTACGTATATAACTTGCAGCGTCATTTAAAATTTTAACTGACTCATCAACATTTTGACCTTCTAAGGTAAAAAAAGTAACAAATATTTTGGCGTAAGCTAAATCACGAGTAATCTCTACAGCATTAACCGTCACCATACCTAAACGAGGATCTTTCACTTCACGCTGAATGATCATCGCTATTTCTTTTTGGATTTCTTGACCGACTCTGTCGGTACGAGCAAATTCTCTTGCCATTTATTTCTCCTAACAAAAACGGAGGCCAAGCCTCCATTTCTAATATTCTTCTGATCCTGTTGTGCTGATTTAAAATAAGTAACTTGAAATTAAAGCTGGTTTTACAAAGTCTTATAGACTGACTTTGTTCAACCAACAATAAATTAAAGTCAAATACACTAAATAGAACTTACAGTGAGCGCTGAACTTCTACCGTTTCGAAAACTTCGATTTGGTCACCAACGCGAACATCATTATAGTTCTTAACGCCGATACCACACTCAGTATCTTTACGCACTTCTTGAACATCATCTTTAAAGCGACGTAATGACTCAAGTTCACCTTCATAAATAACCACGTTTTCACGTAGAACACGAATAGGTGCAGAACGTTTGATAATACCTTCAGTAACCATACAACCAGCGATAGCACCAATTTTCGGAGACTTAAACACATCACGTACTTGAGCAAGACCAATAATTTCTTGTTTAAACTCAGGCGCAAGCATACCACTCATTGCTTGTTTAACTTCATCAATCAAAGCATAGATAACGCTGTAGTAACGTAAATCAATTTTCTCTGATTCGATAATTTTACGAGCAGCAGCATCAGCACGCACATTAAAACCAACCACAATAGCATTTGAAGCGGCCGCTAATGTAGCGTCTGTTTCAGTAATTCCACCAACACCTGAACCGATAATTTTAACTTTAACTTCATCCGTTGAAAGTTTAACTAACGAATCAGAAATCGCTTCTAAAGAACCTTGAACATCTGATTTAAGTACAACATTTACTTCAGAAATATCGCCTTCAGCCATGTTTGCAAACATGTTTTCAAGTTTAGACTTCTGCTGACGAGCAAGTTTAACATCGCGGAATTTACCTTGACGATATAAAGCTACTTCGCGCGCTTTCTTCTCATCTTTAACAACTGTCGCTTCATCACCTGATTGTGGTACACCACTTAATCCAAGGATTTCAACTGGAATTGAAGGGCCTGCAGATTGAATCGCTTTACCATTTTCATCACGCATGGCACGAACACGACCATATTCTAATCCACAAAGTACGATATCACCTTGATTCAACGTACCTTCTTGAACAAGTACCGTTGCAACCGGACCACGACCTTTATCTAATTTAGATTCAACAACAACACCACTTGCCATTTTATCAACAACAGCAGTAAGCTCTAGTACTTCTGATTGTAATAAAATTGAGTCAAGTAACTCGTCAATACCTAAACCAGTTTTCGCTGAAACGTGACAGAATTGAACATCACCGCCCCAGTCTTCTGGGATAACATCATGTTGAGATAATTCAGTTTTAACACGATCTGGGTCTGCCGTTTCTTTATCCATTTTGTTAACAGCAATAATAATTGGTGCTTCAGATGCTTTTGCATGTTGAATCGCTTCAATTGTTTGCGGCATAACACCATCGTCAGCAGCAACAACAATGATTACAATATCTGTTGCTTTAGCACCACGAGAACGCATAGCGGTAAACGCAGCATGGCCTGGAGTATCTAAGAAAGTGATCATGCCATGACCTGTTTCTACATGGTAAGCACCAATATGCTGTGTAATACCACCCGCTTCGCCATCAGCAACTTTTGCTTTACGAATATGGTCAAGTAATGATGTTTTACCATGATCAACGTGACCCATGATAGTTACAACAGGCGCACGAGTGATAGCATCACCGGCATCGCCGCGATCAGAAAGTACCGCTTCTTCTAGCGCATTTTCTTTCACTAACACCACTTCACGACCCATTTCCTCAGCAACGAGTGCAGCGGTTTCTTGGTCAATAACTTGGTTAATAGTCGCCATAGCGCCCATTTTGAACATAGTTTTTACAACTTCAGCGCCTTTTACAGACATTTTATTAGCTAATTCAGCCACTGAAATTGTTTCGCCGATGCGAACTTCATTCATCTTCGCTTCTACAGGTTTAGTAAAACCATGTTTTAAGCTTTGCGGAGCAGATAATGTTTGTTTACCTTTACCACCACGACCGCCTTTAGCATTGCGATCTTGTTGATTATTCTTTTTCTTACGACGGCGACGTCCACCTTCATCGGCAGAGTCAACTTTATCTTCCGCTTCTTGAGCGTATTTAGAAGACGTTAAATGAACAACTTCTTTTTCTTTCGCTTTACGTTCCGCTTCTTGTGCTTTCCAACGAGCTTCGTTTTCTTCGGCAAGTTTGCGTGCAGCTTCAGCAGATTCTTTCGCTTCTGCCTCAATTTTTGCAGCCGCTTCTGCTTCTTGTTGAAGGCGTAAAGCTTTTGCTTCATCACTTTCCGCAGCTTTCACTGGTGTTTGTTGAGCTTCTTCAATATTTTTAGCTTTCGCTTGAGCAGCTTGTTTTGCTTTAGCTTCAGCTTCTGCTTTAGCCTGAGCTTTACGCTCTGCTTCGGCTTCGGCTCTTGCTGCAGCAGCAGCTTTTGCATTCTCGGCTTCTTTTGCTTCTGCAATGGCTTTAGCTTCGGCTTCAGCTTTCGCTTTTGCTGCGGCTTCTTCTGCGGCTTTCGCTTCAGCTTCGGCCATTTGTTGCTCTTCTAATTCACTACGTTTAACGTAAGTACGTTTTTTACGCACTTCTACTTGAACTGATTTAGCTTTACTTCCACTACCCATAGTCAACGTAGATTTTTTCTTCCGGCTTAACGTCATCTTGCTTGGTTTAGCAGATGAGTCATCACCGTGTTGTTTTTTAAGATGTTCAAGAAGAGACTCTTTCTCTTCTTGCGATACAGAATCCGATGCACTTTTCGTTACACCAATATCTGCCAATTGCCCAACCAATCTATCGACCGGTGCGCCTATTTCATTGGCAAGTTCTTCTACTGTTACAGATGCCATCTATTTTGTACTCCCGGTGCTATTACTCTTCATTAAACCAACATATATTACGCGCAGCCATAATAAGCTCGCCTGCTTTGGTTTCATCTAACTCTTCAATATCTGAAATTTCATCAACACCTTGCTCAGCTAAATCTTCGAGAGTAATAACTCCTCGACTTGCTAAAACAAATGCCAAATGTCGCTCTAAACCTTCTAAATTTAATAAATCTTCAGCAGGTTCGGCGTTCTCTAATGATTCTTCACTTGCTAATGCTTTAGTGGTTAATGCTGCTTTTGCACGTTCACGAAGCTCTTCAACAATATCTTCATCCATACCATCAATATCTAATAATTCAGATGCAGGTACGTAAGCTATTTCTTCAAGTGAAGTAAATCCTTCTTCGGCTAGCAATAAGGCAAAGTCTTCATCGATATCTAATTTTTCCGTAAATAACGATAAAACTTTGTCATTTTCAGCTTGATGTTTTTCATTCATATCAGCAACAGTCATAACGTTTAGTTCCCAGCCAGTTAATTGACTAGCTAAACGAACGTTTTGACCACTACGGCCGATCGCCATAGCAAGGTTGCCTTCTTCAACAGCAATATCCATAGTGCCTTTGTCTTCATCAACGATGATTGAAGCAACTTCAGCTGGTGCCATTGCATTGATAACATATTGTGCTGGATTATCATCATATAAAACGATATCTACACGCTCGCCACC
Organism: Thalassotalea castellviae; assembly: GCF_031846185.1. Classification (NCBI taxonomy): domain Bacteria; kingdom Pseudomonadati; phylum Pseudomonadota; class Gammaproteobacteria; order Alteromonadales; family Colwelliaceae; genus Thalassotalea; species Thalassotalea castellviae. The sequence continues at coordinate 183,186 of NZ_JAVRIF010000008.1, read as the reverse complement.
TAATTCTCCTGATACAGCTTGTACGCGAGAACCTCGCATACCAACACAAGCGCCTACAGGATCAATGCGTTTGTCGTTTGATTTCACGGCAATTTTCGCTCTAGAACCTGGGTCACGTGCTGCACCTTTGATTTCTAGCATTTCTTCGCCAATCTCTGGAACTTCAACACGAAATAGCTCAATCAGCATTTCTGGTTTTGTACGAGACACAAACAATTGCGCGCCGCGTGCTTCTGGCTTAATCACATAAAGCAAACCACGTACACGATCACCTGGTCGGAATACTTCACGTGGTAATAAATCATCACGATAAATAATTGCTTCCGCATTATTGCCTAGATCAAGAATGACACTTTCACGGCTCGCTTTTTTCACAACACCAGTGATTAATTCACCAACTTGATCTTGATAAGCATCAATTATTAATGCACGTTCGGCTTCGCGTATTTTTTGTACAATTACTTGTTTTGCCGTTTGCGTGGTTACACGGTCAAATTTAACCGATTCAATTTGTTCTTCAACATAATCACCAACCACTAAATCAGGTTGATCATATTGAGCAGCCGATAAACTCATTTCTGCAAATGGGTTTTCTGTTTCAGCATCATCGGCAACCACTAACCAACGTCTAAACGTATCAAATTCGCCTGTTTTACGGTCAATACAAACACGTACAACAATATCCCCTTCATACTTCTTCTTCGTGGCAGTTTCTAATGCAGTTTCCATCGCTTCAAAAATACTTTCACGAGGTAATGCTTTTTCGTTAGATACAGCATCTACTACCAGTAATATTTCCTTACTCATGCTACTTAGCCTTTAATATTCGTTATAATTCAATACACTATTTTTCAAAATTATGAACAAGATTGCCCTTGTCAACATTACTGAAAACAAGTTCATATTCTTCATTATCTACCGTTACTATTAACATATCGTTTTCAACAGCATTTAATATGCCTTTGAATTTGCGACGTCCATTTAACGGTAGAGATAATCTGATGTTCACTGTTTCACCTACCACTGCTTGATAGTGAGCTAGAGAGAATAGAGGTCTGTCTAAACCAGGAGATGAAACTTCTAAATTGTATTCAGTACTAATTGGATCTTCTACATCAAGCAGTGCACTTACTTGACGACTAACCTCAGCACAATTATCAACATCAATGCCATTTTCATGGTCGATAAAAAGACGAAGTATCGAGTGTTTACCCGCACTAACGAACTCTATACCTAATAATTCAACACCAACCTCTTCTACAGCTGGTCGTAACATGTCTGTTAATTTATGTTCAAATTTAGCCAATCAACTTCTCCAATTCCAATATATCTGGATACAAAAAAAGGGCATATAGCCCAGCGAAAACACATGCTGTCAGGTACCTTTTCAAGGTACAAAAAAACCCCATATCGGGGCCTATTTTCACTGAACCCGCAATGTGTATTATTTCAAATAACAATGTATTTAATTTGAAATAATGAACCGAAACAATAATAAGAGACTACAAATCTTTGTAATAACTTTCAGTGAAATACTGCCACGGAATAAAACGAGTAAATTATATAGCGCTAAGACAAGAATCGCAAGTACCTATCTACGATTACTTCGTTTAATTAGGTTACAAAAAACAGAAAAACAAGCCTTCGTTTGTAAATAGATTGATTAAGAAGATAAATTACGAATTAACAGTTGCTTAGTATTGCTATTTTATTCATGCTATAGCATTGATTAATGATTTATTAACCTAACATCTCAATTATTCTAGTAAGCTGTTATTTACAACACATCGACTATAATTGATTGAGTAATAGATAAGTTTGTCTCATCTATTAGTATGTTTTAATTAGTTTTAGGGTTTTTTATGTATACATACTCGCAGTTGATCTCACGAAATATGATCAGCACCGCAATTTTAAGTATTATTTTTATTGTCGTTGCTTTTTTCATTACTTCTGAGCAAGTTTTACTTCAACAAAAAAAACAGCATGACTTAATTAAGCTCTATTTAGCCCATAGTTCTGCTGAGAATATAGAGTCACTCTCGAAAAAAATAATGCAAAATCAACGATTTTCATTTTTTAAAGTGACTAATGCTGAAAATAACATTATTTTTGAGTCTACCTCTAAAAGCGATATTATATCCAACTTGCTTACCCCTAAAGCGACAACACAAAAAATATCACCGCAAGGTTTTATCGTTTCTTTGCAAACCAATGCATCAAATTATGCACATTATTTACTTGTCGTTTGTGCAACCATGTTAATTTTATCGTTAATTTTTGTCTTTATCGCCGGTAAATTTAGTATTAACCGTTATAAAAACATTATCAGTAGTATTAATAAGCAAATTAAAAATGAACTCACTCATGTATTAAATAATACCGATAAAACTGAAGACGAAGATATTTTTGACTTACCTGAATTAAATGCAGGTATCAGTGAAATTAAAAACCAAATAAATAGTCATATCTCCGATGCTGGCGCTTTAGAAAAAGAAGCATTTATTGAACCACTTACTCAATTAGAAAATCGTTCTCGATTCGTTCAATTTTTTGAAACTAAAAGTGAATCAATTGATTTTGGTGTCCTTACAATAACCCGTTGTTCTGAACTACAAACGATTAATCAAATTCATGGCTATACCGAAGGTGATAATTATATTTGTAAAGTCGCAGATATAATGAAAACAGCTTCGGCAAAATTTCAAGCTGCAAAGATTTTTAGATTAAACAGTTCAGATTTTGCTACGGTTTTACCCAATACAACCTTAAAAGATGCAGAAAATTACGCAAAAGAATTAACGAATCAATTTAATAAGTATCAACAATCATCAGACCTAGATTCTGTAGGTTATACGGGTTTAGTTAGTTTTAAGAGTGACAATCCGCTTGGTGAGTTATTAGCATTAGCAGATACTGGTATTAGTGTGGCGCAAACCCAACAAATAAACTCTTGGTACTCTCAAACTGATAGTAGTATTTTAGAAAGTTCTAGCGCTAGCTATGGTAATCAAAACTGGCGCCAAGAAATTGATAATGTAATAAAATACAACCGTTTAACTTTACTTATTCAACACATTAAACCAACCAGTAGAAACACTAAAACCTATAATGAAGTGCTAGCAAGGTTTTTAAACGTTAATGACGAGATGCTACCGACTGCCTCGTTCATTGCTATGGCCGAAAAACTAGACAAAATAGTTGCCATTGATCGGATGATCATTGAAAAAGTGATCGCTGAAATAAAAGATAAAAACTTACATGATCAGCAATTTGGAATTAATGTCAGTTCGCGTACTATTCATGATGAACAGTTCTTAATTTGGTTAGAAAGAAAATTATTGCGTGATCCTGCAATTAGCAAAAACCTTATCTTTGAAATTACTGAGTTTGGCTTACAACAAAATATTAAAACCAGTAAACGCTTTATCGATATGATCCATCGTGCTGGTTCAAGAGTCACGGTAGAACGATTTGGTGTAGGTTTAACCTCATTTAAATTTTTCAGGGATCTAAAACCTGATTACATAAAAATGGACAGCACTTATACTCGAGATATTGATGAAGATAAAAACAATCAATACTTTTTACGCTTAATGGTAGATTTAGCGCATAGATTAAGTATTACTGTATTAGCTGAAAGTGTTGAAAGTCAGGAAGAAATTTTTACTTTAGAAAAACTATTTATAGATGGTTGCCAAGGTTTTCATATTGGTAAACCAGAACCCTTGTAAAACATAACAATGGTTCAAATATCGAAAGTTTCGATCTATAAAGAAACGTAAGTGCACTAATCATAATCCCTTACGTTTCTTTTCAATTAACCTCAAATATATCTTTCCCAGTCAATCGACACATCAATCAAACAAAACTGAGCTATACACTGTTTAAACTCAGTAATAGCAAACAATTCGATGATGATTCGTAAAACAATCATGACAAAGGCTCACTCACAGCGATACTTGTTGCATATGCAATAATAATTTTTCAATAGATCGGTTGTTATCTTGCGAATAAAATCGGATAATAAGGCTAACTTATTCATTATTATTAAATTAGCATGACTGATTACCTATTATTATTAGTGGGCACAGTATTAGTTAACAACTTCGTGCTTGTGAAGTTTCTCGGTTTATGCCCGTTCATGGGTGTGTCCTCTAAAACAGAAACCGCCATAGGCATGTCATATGCAACTACGTTTGTTATGACCTTAGCTTCACTATTAAGCTACCTAGTAAAAACCTACGTTCTATCCCCTTTAGGGCTTGATTACCTAACTACAATGACATTTATTTTAGTCATTGCTGTTGTTGTACAATTTACTGAGATGGTCGTGCATAAAACTAGCGCAAACTTATATCGTTCACTGGGAATATTTTTACCGCTAATTACGACAAATTGTGCTGTGTTAGGTGTCGCTTTGTTAAACATGTATGAACAACATAACTTTTTAGAATCCATTATTTATGGCTTCAGCGCCGCACTTGGCTTTTCGTTAGTATTAATCATGTTTTCAGCTATGCGCGAAAAGCTCGCGAATACAGACGTACCTACGCCATTTAAAGGGTCGGCAATCGCGATGATCACAGCAGGTTTAATGTCTCTTGCATTTATGGGCTTCACTGGGTTGGTTAAGTTTTAATGACAATAATTATTGCTATTTTAGTTATCGGCGCTATCGGTTTAGTCTTTGGTGCCTTACTTGGTTATGCATCAGTAAGGTTTAAAGTGGAAGGCGACCCGCTAGCTGAACAAATTGACGCTTTGTTGCCACAGACACAATGTGGCCAATGTGGATACCCAGGCTGCAAACCATATGCAGAAGCGGTTGCAAATGGCGAAGCCATCAATAAATGCGCGCCTGGTGGTGATGACACGATTAAAAAAATCGCTGATTTGATGGGAGTTGAAGTGCAACCATTAGATGGCAATCACGAAACAGATAACACCCCGAAAGTCGCCTTTATCATTGAGGAAGACTGTATCGGCTGTACGAAATGCATTCAAGCCTGTCCGGTAGATGCCATTATCGGCGCAACAAAACAAATGCATACAGTAATTATTGATGAGTGCACAGGTTGTGATTTATGTGTAGCACCTTGCCCTGTTGATTGTATTGAAATGCGTCCTATTCGCCAAACAACTCGAAATTGGCAATGGGATTTAAATACTATTCCTGTCGTAGAATTAGATGCAACACCACAAGGGAAAGAGGTTTAAGTGGAATCTGTCATTGAACGCATAGAAAAAGGGCAATTTTGGAAGTTTCATGGTGGCATTCACCCCCCTGAAATGAAATTTCTCACATCTAATAAACCGATTCTCCAACTTCCGATCCCTGAAAAACTCGTAATACCGATTCAACAACACATTGGTGAAGCGGGCGAATTACTGGTAAACGTGGGCGACATTGTACTCAAAGGACAAGCCCTTACACGTTCGACCCTTCCCTTATCGGTACCTGTACATGCACCAACAAGTGGGAAAATTGCAGCCATCGAAAATGCTACCATTGCCCACCCATCTGGTTTAGAAGAGTTATGTATAACATTAATTCCTGACGGTGAAGACAAATGGCGTGAACGTACTATATGTCCTGAGTATCAACAATTATCAAAACCTGACATTATTGAAAAAATCAGTAATGCAGGAATTTCAGGGATGGGAGGCGCAGGCTTTCCTACACATATAAAAGTAAGCACTAAATCGCAAATCAATTATTTAATTATTAACGCCTCTGAATGTGAACCTTACATTACAGCAGATGACTTGTTAGTTAGAGAACATAGTTCAGCGATTCTTGACGGGATAAACATTCTTGATCACTTACTTGAACCGGCCTTTATCCTCATTGGTATTGAAGATAATAAACCAGAGGCTATACAAGCACTACAAAACGCGACTAAAGACATTGATAAAATAAAAGTCTGTGTTTTACCCACTCAATACCCTGTAGGCGGTGAAAAACAATTAATCATGGCATTAACAGGTACCGAAGTTCCATCAGGTGTACTACCAACAACCTTAGGTATTGTGATGCAAAATATAGCAACTTGCTTTGCCATTGCCGATGCCGTGATTCATGACACTCCACTCATAAAACGAGTAGTCACAGTGAGTGGTCAAGCATTAGCAAAACCTCAAAATGTTTGGGCATTATTAGGAACTCCCGTAGAATTTTTGTTGGATGAGTGTGGTTATCCGCAACAAGCAAAGAAGCATATTATTATGGGCGGCCCTATGATGGGATTTAGCCTGCCAAATAATCAAGTGCCGATTGTAAAAACCACTAATTGTATTTTAGCGCCGAGTGAAGAAGAAATTCCTAATGACAACCAAGAAGTAGAGTGTATTCGTTGCGGGCAATGTGCAGAAGTGTGTCCTAGCCAGTTGCTACCTCAAGAGCTGCAATGGAGTGCTAAAGCGAAAGATCATCAACAACTTAATACATTAAACTTATTTGATTGCATTGAATGCGGTGCATGTGCGTATGTATGTCCAAGCCATATCCCGTTAGTACATTATTATCGTGTTGCAAAGGCTGAAATTCGTCAGCAACATTTACTTGATTTAAAAGCAGAAAAAGCAAAAGTTCGTTTTGAAGCGCGTAAATTACGATTAGAACGAGAAAAATTAGCGCGAGAAGAAAAACATAAGAAAGCGGCTGCAGCGCGCAAAGCTCGCATGAATTCCGGTACCCCAGAAGCAAATAATGAAAAGTCGGCAGTTGCTGCAGCCTTAGCTAGGGTGAAAGCGAAAAAAGCGCAAGCAAATGCCCAGCCCGCTAACGAAAATGTTGAAAACTCAACCGACAGTTCAGAAAAAAAATCTCAAGTGGCCGCGGCCATAGCTAGGGCAAAAGCGAAAAAGCAAGCAGCAAAAAATAATCTTTCTGTCTCTGAAACACTACCCGATGAAATTAAAGCGGATACCGTTGTAGGTAATAGTGAAGATAAGAGTGATATAGACCCTGTAGAAGCGAAAAAAGCTAAAATTGCCGCTGCAGTTGCTAAAGCAAAAGCCAAAAAATTAGCCGTAGACCAAACAACAGTGACTACATCAAAGTCAGATAATACGGTTGATGTATCTCCCGCGGAAGCTAAAAAAGCTAAAATTGCCGCTGCGGTTGCCAAAGCGAAAGCCAAAAAACAACAAGCCGAGCTAAAAAGTGAATCATTAGCTCCAGCAAATAACACGTTAAAAAATGCCAAACAAGATGAATCAGTAAATGATGCAGCTACTGATAAAAAAGCCCGTATAGCCGCAGCAGTTGCCAAAGCTAAAGCCAAAAAACAACAAGCAGAGTCAAAATAAAAATGGCCTATTGGATCGCAAGTTCTCCTCATAATCACCTGCAAAGCAAAACATCAGCATTAATGCGTTTGGTGATATATGCCACTATTCCCGGCATCCTTACTCAATGGTATTTTTTTGGGTGGGGCAACATTATCCATATCAGTTTGGCCATTGCGACAGCTTTGCTAACAGAATTTACCGTTTTATCATTAAGAGAAAAAAAGGTTAGTGAGCAGCTCTTTGATGGTAGCGCTATTTTAACGGCTATATTGCTCGGCATCAGTTTGCCAGCTCTAGCACCATGGTGGATTTCGGTCATTGGAAGTATATTTGCCATTGCAATCGTGAAACAGCTTTATGGCGGTATTGGTTTAAACCCGTTTAACCCTGCAATGGCAGGATATGTCATGCTATTAATATCTTTCCCTGTTCAAATGACCTCTTGGCAACCTCCACTTGAATTAATGTCTGTGCCTTTAGATTTCATCAATACTTTATCGGTTATTTTTACTAACTATACCTACGATGGTTATTCAGTCGAACAGTTACGCACTCATATCGATGGTCATACGATGGCAACGCCATTGGATACTGTAAAAACGAGTTTGACCTTAGGGTTAACGATCAATGAAAGCATGAATAATATTGTTATTGGCGAATATTTTGGTGTCGGCTGGCAGTCAATCAATTTAGCGTTTTTACTCGGTGGTATCTTTTTATTATTTAAAAAAGCGATTCCGTTAGTTACGCCATTGAGTTTTTTAGGTAGCTTATTTATTTGTTCATTTATTGCTTTTTTAATTAGCCCTGATAGTAACGCATCAACACTATTTCACTGGTTTAATGGGGCATGTATGTTAGGCGCCTTTTTTATTCTTACCGATCCTGTTTCAGGGGCAACCAGTGTTAAAGGTCGTATAATTTTTGGCGCGTTAGCTGGCTTCTTGGTCTTTATCATTCGCAAATTTGGTGGTTATCCGGATGCCGTCGCCTTTGCTGTATTGTTATGTAATATGTCGGCGCCTTTAATCGATCAATACACTCGACCTCGCACTTACGGACATAAATAGGAATCATGATGCGAAATACTATTGAAAAGAACGCCAAATTACTCGCTCTTTTTGCCGTAGCCTGTACTGCGCTGATTGCTTTTGTCAATTTTTTAACAAAAGACAAAATTAAAGAACAAGAACAACAGCAACTTATTTCTACTTTATCCAGTATTATTGATCCAAACAGTCATAATAATTCCATTAGTCAAACATGTATTATTATTAAAGATACGCAATTAGGTGAAGAGCCACAAAAAGCCTATTTAGCAACAAATAATAATACCCCTATCGCCGCAGCAATAACTACGACTGCGCCTGATGGATACAACGGTAATATATTTTTATTAGTCGCCATAAACATAGACGGTTCAATTAGTGGTGTTCGTACCATTAAACATCAAGAAACCCCAGGCTTAGGTGATAAAGTGGAATTACGAAAAAGTCAGTGGATTTTAAGTTTTAACGGTAAACAGATCCTCGACGAAAATGATAACCGTTGGGGAGTAGCTAAAGACGGCGGCATGTTTGATCAATTTACCGGTGCCACAATTACCCCACGTGCCGTAGTGAATGCCGTGAAAAGAACCACCAACTATTTTAACCAACATAAAGCTGAGCTGTTTAACACCGCAGCAAATTGTTCAGCAAATGCTGAGATCGGATAAGTCATGAAACTATCAGACGAATACAAAGAACTCACCTGGCAGGGATTATGGAAAAACAATCCCGGCTTAGTGCAACTATTAGGTTTGTGTCCATTACTTGCAGTGACTTCAACAGTTACAAACGCATTAGGCTTAGGTCTTGCGACTATGTTTGTCTTAGTTTGCTCAAATGCTACCGTGTCAGCTATTCAACAATGGGTACCTAAAGAAATACGTATTCCTATTTTTGTTTTAATTATTGCCGCTTTTGTTACCTGTGTTCAATTATTGATGAATGCATTTACTTATGGGCTTTATCAATCTTTAGGCATTTTCCTCCCCCTTATCGTTACCAATTGCGCTATCATTGGTCGTGCAGAAGCCTATGCCTCTAAAAACCCTTTAAAACAGGCGAGTTTTGACGGTTTTATGATGGGTTTAGGTTTTTTATTAGTACTAATAGTATTAGGCGGTATTCGAGAAATATTAGGGCAAGGAACGCTATTTGACGGCGCAGACTTATTACTCGGCGAGTGGGCAAGTGTATTAAGAATCGAAGTATTTCAATTAGATAATCAATTTTTATTAGCCATACTCCCCCCTGGTGCATTTATCGCGATGGGCTTTTTGATTGCAGCTAAAAATAAAATTGATGCTAAATTAGCAGAAAAAGCCCCCAAACAAGCAGACGCTCAAATAGAGCGTGTTCGAGTAAACTTTGACAGTTAAGTGGTTATAACAAGTAAAGAAATTATATAACTGCCTAACTTAATTAATAAAAAAATAAAAATGAATAAAGAAAAACGCTTAGAAATATTAACTCGCTTACGCGATGATAATCCGCATCCAACGACTGAATTAAACTTTTCAAGTCCCTTTGAATTACTCATTGCGGTATTATTATCCGCCCAAGCAACCGATGTGGGTGTTAATAAAGCTACGGCTAAACTTTATCCTGTTGCCAATACCCCTCAAGCTATACTTGATTTAGGTTTAGACGGATTAAAATCTTATATCAAAACAATAGGTTTATTTAACACCAAAGCTGTTAATACGATAAAAACCTGCCAAATGTTAGTCGACTTACATGGTGGTGAAGTCCCAGAAGATAGAGCAGCACTAGAAGCATTACCTGGCGTAGGCCGAAAAACCGCAAACGTTGTACTGAATACCGCTTTTGGCTGGCCCACCATAGCCGTTGACACTCATATATTCCGTGTAAGCAACCGCACTAAATTAGCCATGGGCAAAAACGTTGATCTAGTAGAGCAAAAACTTTTAAAAGTAGTACCTGCTGAATTCAAAGTAGACGTGCATCACTGGCTTATTCTTCATGGTCGTTATACTTGTGTTGCCCGTAAACCTCGTTGTGGTGCCTGTATCATTGAAGACTTGTGTGAGTTCAAGGATAAAACTGAATAGCCAAACGCAACTATTTAGTAACAACTAACTCTAACGATAACTATGACAACCATTCAGACTTTAATTATTGTCTGTATTTAAAATCAAACGTCAAAAGCGTTCATTATCTCTAAGTGTAAGCACTTCAAAGCCGTCAGAGGTAACCAAAACTGTATGTTCCCATTGAGCAGATAACTTTTTGTCTCGAGTAACCACTGTCCAGCCATCTTTTTTGGTTTTGGTTTTGTAAGATCCTTGATTGATCATCGGCTCAATAGTAAAAGTCATACCTTCTTTTAAGGTAATTCCAGAATCAGGTTTACCATAATGTAAAATTTGAGGCGCTTCATGCATTTCCCTACCAATACCATGCCCACAATAATCTTTTACGACACTGTAACCATGCTTTTCAACGTGACTCTGTATAGCATGCCCAATATCCCCTATTGTTGAGTTAGGTTTTACTGTCTGTATACCCTTCCACATAGCTTCATAAGTAACATCGACCAATTTTTTAGCGATAGGCGCTACCTTACCAATACAATACATTTTACTACTATCAGATATAAATCCATTCTTTTCTAAAGTGACATCAATATTAACAATATCGCCGTTCTTTAGTTTTTTCGCAACAGAAGGTACGCCATGGCAAACAACCTCATTTATTGATGAATTTAAAACGTATTGGTAACCATATTGTCCTTTGCTTGCTGGTCGAGCGTTCAACTTACTAACAATTATGTCTTCGACAAAATCATTAATTTCAAGCGTTGATTTACCAACTTCAACAAATCTGTCTAACTCATCAAAAACAGCCGCGAGTAATCGGCCAGATTCACGCATGAGCGAAATTTCTTCCCCTGTTTTAATATTGATATTATTCATTGATAAGTTTCATGGTTTCAATATTTTGATTTTTCTTTTCTCGTTCAATAATTTGCTCGTATGTCATCGTTGGATTTTGCTCTGCAACCCGGCCAATCTTCATCCAAAACTCTGCTTGAGAGTTGATTGAACGTTCCATTACTGTGCTGTTTTTCCGAACTTCCTCATGAAGTTCATCTGAAATTTTTACTATGCCCATAGCTAACCCCTAAAGATATATTTCATTACATTTTATAGCATATCATAACAAAACATACACAATAAAGTTTTCTGAATAGCAAGTTGAATAAAACACATTAATTGTGGCTATTCTATCTACCTTAATTATCTATTGACTAGCCTACCATCGCCGTGGACACCCACATTTTTAGAGTTTCCAACCGTACTAAACTAGCCATGGGTAAAAACGTTGATCTAGTAGAAAAAAAGCTACTAAAAGTAGTACCTGCTGAATTTAAGGTTGACGTGCACCATTGGCTAATTCTTCACGGTCGCTATACTTGTGTTGCCCGCAAGCCCCGTTGTGGGGCTTGTATTATTGAATATTTGTGTGAGTTCAAGGATAAAACTGAATAAAAACGAGAATATGTTAGTTCATGCTAACCGAATGAGTTTATTCAGTTAGCAGGATTTTCACATTTAACACAGATCAAACGTGATTGTTTAAATTTCTTTAACCCAAGGTTTTAGGGGTAAATTAATTTGTGACGATAAATACCATTTCAATTTCATTGGTTTGCCGACATCTAACAGTGTTTCATGGTTAACCAGTTTTCCAGAGCCTAAGTTAACTTGCGCTTCGACATTCTTATTTACATTTAATACAAGGACTATTTTACTGCCCTTTTCAATCAGCTTAGACGTAAAGCGTGCATTAACTATTGGAACACGTCGTTTAACATTTGGCGTTAATAAACGTCTTGTACTCATATCGTCAGCATAACTCGCTCGACTTCGATAATTGTTTAAGTGGAAAGCATTTCCATCCGCGGTGACTTCATAGAAATTAAACCCGATATCCACGTCTTTCTTATTGACGGCTATGTCAAAAAAACCTGAAATTGCTCCGGTGAGTTCCATATCTTGTTTAAACACTGGCGTTTCTATTTGAATACCTCCTTGTTTGTTTATTTGCTCACTAATTACCGGCCATTGCGAGCGGTTACGTTGTTCACTTCTGTCGCTCATATCTACCGTTTGCTCTATGTAATGATTCGCGTGTGAAGAAGGCGTTTGTGCTAACAAATAATTTTGCGCTGTGTCCGGTTTATTTGTTTGAATATAAAAGCTTAAGTGTCGTTGGTTGAGCACTTGTAACGAGTCTGAAAAACGCCATTCGTTTGCCCCCATGATTTGATAGTTCACTTTATTTTGCACTAGCTTGGGTTTTGTTTTGCCTTTCAAAATATGATCAAACCATGCAAATGTAATTTCTTCAGTGTCTTTTTCTAAAGCGACAGGATCAAGTTCATAGTTACTGTGATGAGAACGAGGTTTCCCTTGTGCTGACCCATGATTATAAGGACCAATTAACAGTGCGTGATTAGCATTTTCATTATATTTATAGTGCTCATGCATATAATGTAAGGCTGAGATCTGGCCTCCTTCAAAATAGCCAGTAATGCTTAGTACAGGTATGTTGATGTGTTTGTAGTCGTCCTGATGAGGAACCATTTTTTGATAGTAAGGAGCGTCTTCTGGGTGTGCTAACCATTTTTGCAGCCACGGACTTGGTTTATTGGCTATTTTGTCAATATCGACGAAAGGACGGCCGCTACTATAGAGTTCATTGATAATGTTATTTGTTCTTTGCCAGTCACTATAAATGCTGTTATCAACGGTTTTGTTGTTGGTAACATACAATGGCCACTCGAAATTTCCAGTCAATGCAATGTTGTTTTCATAAGGGAGGCCGGTTATCAAATTTGCAGCGACATATGGCGCCATTGCTTTTAGACCTTTCGGCATATGTTTTGCCGTCGCCCATTGCGTAAAACCGTTATAGCTGCCACCGTACATAACAACGTTACCATCGCTCCAAACTTGCTCAGTGATCCAATTGATCAGTTGTGATGCATCTTCTCCTTCGTGCTCCCACGGCACGATGTCGTTATTGCTCGAACGCTTTCCTCGAGAATTGGCAACTATACCAATATAACCATGTGCAGCGGCATGCATGGCAGCTTTGATGTGTGCGGTTTCATCTGCATAGATGGTGTATTGCAAGGCGGTACTGTTAGGCTTGGTTTGACCTCGACTTCTGACAATCGTAGTAGAAATTTCAATACCATTTTTTAATTTCACAAGTACATCCGGTTGAATGACAAATCGGTCCTGTTGTTCCAATTGTACAATGTCGTTCACAATAGGAATGATGGCGTCGAGGACCTGATATAAGTGATAATTAACCGCAAGGTTTATCATGTCACCTCGAGTCAACAATGATTTTTTTTGCAGCTGTTTAAAGATGTTTAAAACATATTCTTTGGCGTTCGAAACCGACCAACCAAGTGCAAGCGACAATTGAACAAACCCTTCATCATTCAAATGTTCAAACTTACTTTTAATTAAATCATTGGCTTTATTTACAAAACTTTCTTTAGTTGACTTTTGACCATTTAAGGCAAGGCGAGTTTGATGAAAAAATTGGTAATGAGAATATTCCAACGTATTTTGTTGTCGCCTAATAGCACTCGATATTTTGTCAACATCTTCTCGTAGTGAAAACAATGCAATTTTGCTAAACATGCTTTGTTGGTTTATTTCTTTCTCTTTTAGGCTTTGTGCAAAAGACGATAAATCGCTCTTAATGTCATCAGATGTCAAAAGTGCAAGTTGTCCAGATTCGCTGCTTAAATCAGCCTTGGAAATAATGTTGGAGATAGGGTATGTCTGTTCATCTGCTGCATAGGTATTTGGCATAAATTTTAGTAATATAATAACTGAATAAATCGCTATAGATGTTAAACTTATTTTTTTCATTTGTGCTTCCTTTGTATAGTTTTCATCGCGGATGGTTTCACTCTATAGAGGCAAAAAGATAAAGTCCTGACAAAGAGGTGAATCGTTATGACTTTTTGTGACAACCTTTATTTTAAAGGGCTACGTAATAGGTATATGGATAGGTATGCGTTGGAAAATTGAAGGTTTTGAGTTTAGCGAACAGCATCAAACGTTACACAATGAACAAAATATGGTTCGAATAGAACCTATGGTGGGTGAGCTTTTAACTTATTTTTGCCGCCATCCATATCAAGTTATTAGTAAACAACAGCTATTAGATAATGTTTGGCATGGTCGCTACGTCAGTGACAATACAGTAAGTAAATTGATCACTAAACTGAGAAAAGTACTACAAGATGACGCTCGAAACCCTCAATTTATTGTAACAATACCTAAACGGGGCTACCGATTTATAGCGTCTGCCACGCAATTAACAGATTCTACTGACTTTCTTACCAAACAAGATATTTCTTATCCTAAGAGATGGTTTGACAAGCGAGTCCAACTTTTATTATTACCCTTAATTTTTGCTTCATTATTTTGGTTTTATTTTTCAGACCACTCTCCCACTAATACTTTTATTTCAGCCAAGGCCGTCACAACAGATATCGGCAGCGAGTATTTTCCTAGCTTTGCGCAGGACGGTATTCGCTTCGCTTATATGAATAATGATGGGGAAAAATTTAAACTGTTCGTAAAAAACATCTTTTCTGGTGAGCAAGTTGAAATCAATCACGGAGAAGAAAACGGAGTCGGCCCAGGCAGTTGGAATGATAAAGGCACAAAACTTGTTTATCTGGTTGGTTCCCCCGAAAAATGTCAGTATTTTATTCGCGAGTTTGATGGTTTAGTAATGTCTAAACCTACATTAATACATACCTGCAAAGCTGGCAGCTATGGCGCTATAAAATTCACCCATGACGATAATATTGTCATTTTCTCTGAATCTCCAGGGTTGAATAAACCTTACTCGCTTTATTCACTGGATATTAATTCCGGTCAAACTCGATGGTTGCCGCAGCCCGATTTACATTTAAATGGTAACAGTCAATTTGACCTTCATCCTACTGAGAACAAACTGCTTATATCATCGCCGAATCAACAACAATGGGAGGGGTTTTATCAACTCGACTTAGAGACACAGCAATTAACCTTATTGTTCAAACTAAATGCCTATATTTGTTGTGGTATCTGGTCGCATGATGGCAAACACGTTGTCATGATGGGTGAACATCCAGCTCGTGAAATTGTGCAATATTCTCTAAACGGCAGCGATAAAACAATTCTGTTTACGAGTTCACAACAATTACATCGGCCAGAAAGACACAGTAATGGTGTTGATTATGCGTTTTCAGTATTTGAGCATGATGTAAATGTTGATGAATATAAGATCTCTGAAGATAAAACACAGTCCATACTAAATGATACCTTCGATGAAAGACTCGCAGTATTATCACCTAGCACAAAACAAGTGGCATATATCAGCTTAACCACAGGTAACGAAGAGCTTTGGTTGTATGATCGTGAGACAAAAAAGAAGAAAAAAATCACCCAGTTTGCTGATGGTCGACACTATATCGATTTAACTTGGTCCCCAAAGGAACAAAGCATTGCTGGAGTTACTTTAAATTCTATTCACGTAATTAACACAACCACTGGTGAGACAAAAGTACTGCCGTTACCAGAAAAAGAATTTAGAGGTGTATCTTTTAAATCCCTCAACATAATAAGCTTTAGCATAAAACTCGATTCAAACTGGCAAGTGGTTGAATTTAATTTAGACGACAATTCAATGAAACGAATTGACTCGAAATGGCGAAGCATTCAATACACTTCTACAACAGACAATTGGCTTTGGAATGATCAAGACGGAAATTGGTATCATGGCGAAGATGCAACACCTTTATTGTTGCCTAAACATAACGTAAATCCTTTTTATGGAAGGCAATTTAACGTCAAAAAAAGTGAAAATCGCGTTGCGTTTTACGACCCTATCGAGAGCAAAATAAATATTTACGATATCGAGTCTGATAAGACTGTCACCACTTTATATAACCAAGTTGGGCATTTTTCACTTGTTGGTGATGTTGTTTTATTTAGTAAAAATTCGTCAAAAATTAACGAGAGTGATATTTATCAAACCTATAACAATAGCCCTAAACAAACATGGAATTAATAGAAAAGGTTGATCTACCTTTATTATCTTTTAGCTGACCTACCATCGCCGTGGACACCCATATTTTTAGAGTTTCCAACCGTACTAAACTAGCCATGGGTAAAAACGTTGATCTAGTAGAAAAAAAGCTACTAAAAGTAGTACCTGCTGAATTTAAGGTTGACGTGCACCATTGGCTAATTCTTCACGGTCGCTATACTTGTGGTGCTCGCAAGCCCCGTTGTGGTGCTTGTATTATTGAAGACTTGTGTGAGTTTAAGGATAAGACTAAATAATTTTAAGTCACTGCTGAGCGAATTAAAGTGGCATGACTAACTCGGCTTGATCGTGAGTTAATAAGCTTACAAATAGTTTTTTCTTATAAAACATAGCAGTTCTTGCTCATCAACCAATTTCAAACCTTGCTGTTCAAATACGGTTAACTCTTCGTTTGTAGGGAAGGTAAAATAAGCATTATCTTTAGGTTGAGCTAACTTCAACACTTTCTTATCCTGCGCAATAGATGTAATTGTATCAAAGACATCGACAACGCCCTGTTTATATAACTCAAGGACATGCCAAAGATAGGATTTATTGGACTGTACATCTAACGTTGAAATTTTTATTATTTTCCCAGTATCAATACTTCCATCATCGATTGTGTGTAGTGTGGTTCCTATTTTTTCATCGCCATTAAGCAAAGCCCAAAAAGTGGCCATAACCCCACGATATTGAGGCAAAATTCCCGAGTGAAGATTTAACACCCCTTTAATTGGAATATTAATACAGTCCTCTTTTAAAATTCCTCCATAACGGATTGAAACGATTAAATCAGGGGCAAGATCTTTTATTCTCGAGATAGTTTTTGGTGTATTTATGTCATTGACTTCAAGTAACTCGGAAGCTAAGTAAGGTTGAAAACTTTCAAACCCTTTCAACTTATCGATTTTTTTACCTGAAAACAATGGGCTTAATAATTGATTAAATAAATCTTGTTCAAAAAACTTAAGTCGACTCAATTGTTCAGGTAAAACACGCTTTTTACCAACTTTCCCTGAAAGCCAAAGATGTACTTTATGCGCACCGATTAATTTAGGTATTAATAAATTTAATGCAAAATTGCTTGCTAAGTCTCTATTTGAAAGAATTAATATGTTCAATGATTGATACCTAATTTAAGTACAGTTAACTTAAAACAATTGTTTTAAATTGACACTAATATTTTCAATAGTTCGCGTAAACACAAAGAGGAATGCAGCGAAATTATTATGCTAAGCAGCATGGCTATGAAAGTCTACCTTTTTAAAATTTCCATTCGCATTCAGTTAGCTATGCTAATTAAATTTTCATACAACAATTAAAAGCTAAAACTGCTATTTCAATGTGAAAGTGCTTAGCAATACCTTATCGCATATTAACCATTACATTGTATTGCGAATTTAATACTAATTGGCCTACATTCTCTTGAAAGCAATTTCACTAATTAAAAATTTTCATTGCTTATCCAAGCAAAAAATCCCAGCACAACAAGTGAAAAAATAGTAATAATATAAGGTGATAATGCGGCTAAATCATGAAAGTAAACGAATTCTTGATTAATACTGCCAATTAATGGAATAGCCAAAGAGCAAGCTAACAGTATGGCGACAATCATCACTTTTAAACGAAACTTATTTTTTGCTTTAATATTGTTGATAATGTTATCAACAAATTGCTGATCAACTAAGCGTGTATGGTATTGTAATAACGAATTTAAAAAGGAGTCATCGTTAGTATTCATGGTGTTTCCTTTATCTTTGTTAGCAGAACTTTATTTTAAAATGATTTTTGTTGATGGACTTTATCCATTAACTTCTGTTTTCCTCTGTTGATATGTGATTTCACAGTACCTAAAGGAAATTCGGTTATTGTCGATATTTCTTGATGACTCATTCCAGCGCTAACAGATAATGTAATGCAAGTCCGCTCTGCGACATCTAAAAAGGTCATTAACCGTTCAATCATCAAGTCCTTTTCTATATCTTCAACCTTTGCTTCTAGCATAGAAAAATCAAAACCATCTACTTCATATTGATGGTAAATTTTTTGCTTATATTTTAAAAAGCAGTTGTAAGCAATTTTATGAGCCCAAGTACTAAAAGAAGACTGGCCTAAAAAAGTATCTAATTTTTGATATATTCTTAAAAAAGCTTCTTGTGCAATATCATCTGCTGCCGCTTGTTCTCCAGCAGTCAACCGTCGTAGAAACTGACGTATTGCACCTTGATATTTGTTAATAAGGGTAGCAAATGCATGTTGATCACCATCACAAATGATTCGAGCAATAAGTACGTTGTCATCTACCATGGTAAATGATTCTTTCTATTCGGCATCTTGATTCATTTTCCAGCAAAGTAGAAAAGCAACTCCTAATAAGAAAGGAAAAAGACCAATCGCAAGCCCCAATCGTGCTTCATAAACGACTACCCCTGAAAAAACACACGCCACCCCAATACTTATCAACGCTAAGCCACGTCGTAAATCGATGATTTTTTGTGATTTGAATGTGCCTAGTTTTTCTAATATCTCAGGTGTGATATTTACTTCTTTATCTAATAACTGTCGAATAGTTTGCTGAACTTCCTTTTTATTCTTACTCCCGACAATAACATTGACAATAACCATAATGGTTAAACAAATAGCTCCTGAAATTGGGATCCATAAATCAGACATACTTTTCTCACTTTCGTTAATTTTTAAGAAATCAATACTACTTAGATACGATGATAATCAAATTTAGATGCAGATTAGTATTTTTTATTTTAGTTATTACTGTGCTTGCTTATTTCCCCTCGCCTATCGTATTTACTTTAATAGAATACAAAGCTGAAAAATAAACATCTCATAATGTTGCATCCAAATTTTATTCTCTTGGTATCAAAGTAACAATCAAATCAATTTTAATTAAAGAGGATAAAGCATGATTTCAAACAAAATATTTAAACTAGCACTTGTTGCTATGACATTAATTTTTTTGCAAGGCAGTGCGGTTGCAAACACAGAGGAAGTAGTAACTAAAGTAGACAAATTATTAAATGAAAAATTTCAATCGAACGACGCCGGCGCTGTTTTCTTAGTTGCTAAAGGTGGTAAGCCAATTTATAGAAAAGCATTTGGTAAAGCTAACCTTGAGTTAAATGTTGACATGAAACCTGAAAATGTATTCCAAATAGGCTCGATGACCAAACAATTTACAGCACTAAGCATATTGATGTTGCACGAACAAGAAAAGTTAAACGTAAATGATAACATTGCAAAATATTTACCGCATTACCCTAATGGTGAAAACATTACTTTGCATCACCTTTTGACGCACACATCAGGAATAAAAGATTATACTAAAATGAAAACATTATGGAGTGTAGCAAAAAAGGCTCACTCACCTGAAGAATTGGTAGATTTCTTCAAAAATGAACCCGTTGATTTTAGCCCAGGAGAACATTTTAAGTATAACAATTCAGGATATGCACTTTTAGGCCGTATTATTGAAATTGTTTCTGCTGAAACATATGAAAACTTTGTTGAAAAAAAGATATTTAAAACTCTAGGAATGAAAAACTCTAGATATGCTAATGACAGAGAAATAATAAAAAATAGAGCTTACGGTTACCATTACAAAGCACAATACACGAACAGAATGATGGTCAGTTTAACTCTTCCGTATTCGTCAGGCTCATTAATGTCGACAGCAGATGATATGTTAATTTGGCAACAAGCTATTAATAATAACCAACTAGTAAAGCAAAACACGATAATTATGGCTTTTAGTAAATATAAGTTAAATAATGGGGAGCCAATTTCTTATGGTTATGGCTGGCATTTAAAAGACATTAATAATGTATCAATAAGAGAACATGGTGGCAGTATATTTGGCTTCAAATCAATGGGAGTTTATATTCCAAGCCTAAACGTTTATGTTATTGGACTCACTAACTGCGACTGTAATTCTCCAACTCAAATAACCAGAGATATTGCGGCACTGTTTATAGAATAACAAATTAAAGATGAACACCTTTTTATAAAAAATAGCACGTCAAAAATTATCGATGTTGATATCTCGTTGGTGCTTAAATCAGTTCAATGTTCCAAACTTTGTTTAGATATTTTTCTTTAAGCTGCCCGAGCATAGCAGTAAACGCTATCGCCCGCGTTTCAAACCACATGAAGCTTACCCTAGGTAAAACGTCAATCTGTACGAGCAAAAGCGACTTAAAGTTGGGCGAACAAAATTAAAGGGGGCGTTTACCACTGGCTGATACTACTTGGTTGTTACACTACCCCCACCTGCAAACCACGCTGTGATTCATGTATTACCCAAAGGTTGATGTGAGTGTAAAAACAATACAGAGTAAAACCCTATCAATCCATTTAAAACTATTGGTAAGTTAGTTTTCAACGTTGAGTGGGGAATAACCAATTCAAGGCAATTGGGAGCCGTCTTGACCAATCAAGTTCACAGTGTCGTCCCAATTTATCTTTTACCATTCTCAACTGATCTCTGTCATAACCTGCGTTCAAAAACGAATCGTATAACTCTTCAATTAATGCAAAAGATCCATACTCAACTTCACCTACATCAAAATATAATTTTGTTTTATTACTTTCCTTTAATCCCTTAACGGCATTGATTAAGTTGCTTTGTTCAGCGTTTAATGTAGCTTGAGCTTCCGCGGTGGAAAACGAGAAAGCAGGAGAAAATGCAGCCACTTTCCCAAACGATTCTCCATGCAAAATGCCAGCATACAAAGCCATAAGGCCACCTAAGGAGCTACCTAACAGTGCTGTGTTTTCAGCAGCTTTTAACGTTCTATAATTTTGATCTATGTATGGTTTCAGTTCATCTAGAATAAAGCGAATAGTTTTCTCACCTAAGCCTTCATAACTATTCCCCATGTAATTAACACTATCCCAAGGATTATATTCTTGCCATCTCTGGGGCCCATTGGCAATCCCTACAATAATTACATCTAGTGGCATAGAAGTAACAATTTCATCGACCCGCCATTCGTAACTATAAGACAGTGATTCACTAAACAAGTTTTGTCCATCAAGCATGTAAACGACTGGATAATGTTTTTTCATACTTTCTCGATAATTATCAGGTAGGTAGATAAAAATATCTCCTGTCCGGTCGAGTAGCGTCATTGGAAAATCAGTTACCGTCACTAAATCACCGACGACAGTTCGAGGCGGGATTATGTTACTTTCTTTCGCCCACCCGAAGAACTCAGGTATAAATCTAGACTCCTGGATTGGATCAACAATAAAACCACAAGTAAACGGCTTACCAAACTCGGTAGAAATTGGATTCTGCCAATCGCCATTTTTATAAAAGTTAAAGTATGTATAACTTCCGTCATGGGGGAGGTTAAATTGATAATGTTTCTCAATATCTTGCCACTTCATTTTAGAAGTACCAGTCAACTGCCATTGATTGAAAGTGCCTGATAATTCAACGTTATAGGGCAAAATTGCTTCGGTTGGAGATTTTAAAATGACCGTTAAAGGTTTGCTAGACTCAGCTCCAAGTAGCGAGAATGATACGAGACAAAGATAAAGCGATACATAGATTCTTTTTTGTATTGGCATAGTTTTGTTTGTATTGTGCAAAGGTAATTTTTCTTACTTTAACCTAATGCAAGATGTTGAACTTATGAATTCGTATGCAATTACTTATTTTAACTCATCAAGCTAATTAACTTTATCATTGTTCTACATTAATTATCTTTCGGCTGACCAACAATAGCAGTCGCCCTCACATCTCCCGCGTCTAAAACCGTCCCACGTTTACTATGCGTAAAAACGTCGATCTGGTCGAGTTAATCTCCGTAAAGTTGTACCTGCTGAGTTTAAAGTCAATGTACATCATTGGCTTTTTTGCACGGGCGATATAACTGCGTGGCCCGCAAACCTAAATATGGTGTTTGTAATATTGAAGGCTAATGTGAATATAAAAATAAAAAAGAGTAACAAGTTTTACTTGTTACTCTTATCATCTCGTTTGGCCCAACTTTTTATAACAACTAAACTCGCCTTAGTCAGCGAGTTTTTGCATAAGATAAGTGTGCTGAAGCGCTAAACGTTTAGCGGTTTCTTTTAAATTAGCGGCGGCACTGTGACCACCGTCAATATTCTCGTAATACAAGAAGTCATGACCTAAATCTTCCATACGTTTAGCAACTTTACGAGCATGCGCTGGGTGTACTCTGTCATCTTTGGTTGAAGTGACAAAAAAGACTTCTGGATACTGACCTGCAGGGTCGATGTTATGGTAAGGTGAAATTTGGCGCAAGAAGGCGCCTTCAACGTCATCCTCAGGATTGCCATATTCCCCCATCCACGACGCACCTGCTAACATTTTGTGATAGCGCATCATATCGAGTAAAGGTACTGCACAAATAATAGCGTTAAATAAGTCAGGGCGTTGAGTGAGCATAACCCCCATCAGTAAACCACCATTCGAGCCACCTTCAATGCCTAAATGCTTAGGACTGGTGATGCCTTTTTCAATGAGGCTTTCAGCCACCGCAATAAAGTCATCATAAATGCGCTGACGATTGGTTTTAAGCCCGGCTTGATGCCATTTAGGTCCGTATTCCCCTCCACCACGAATGTTGGCAAGCACATACACTCCGCCCTTTTCTAACCAGAGTTTTCCTCTGAGTGCTGAATAACTAGGATTAAGAGAAACTTCAAAGCCGCCATATCCATAAAGCAATGTTGGATTCTTAGCGTCCATCGCGACGTTTTTATCTCGAACAACAAAATAAGGAACTTGAGTACCATCTGAACTCGTCGTGAAAAACTGTTCAGATATCATTGTGCTCGCATCAAACCAAGCTGGCAGTCCTTTTGCTTTTGCCTTTTCGCCACTTGCCGTATTATAAGTCCAAAGCGTATCTGGCGTTAAAAAACTCTCTGAACTAATAAACGCAACATCTTCTTTATCATTAGTTGAACCAATCGATACCGTGCCATTAGCTGGAAAATCTAACTTTTCAGAGCGCCATTGGCCATCAACAAAATCAAATGCAAATGCGGCACTCGTTACGTCTTCAGATATTGAAAGTAGCAGTTTGCTTTTAGTCGTACCGACATTGTAAAGCGATGATTTTGCATCTGGGCTAAACACTAGGGTAACAGTTTCAATGCTACCGTCTTGCATGAAATCATGGATATCGAAACTCACTAAATCACCGGTTTTAAAATCACGCCAGTCTTCATTCAGTTGGATGAGCATTTGGTCTTTGAATAAGCCGTGTGTGTTATTTTTTTCAGGAAGGGGCATAATAACAGGAGCTTGCGGTTGACCGTCTTTCATCGGTACCCACTCTAAAATAGAGTCGTAAAAAGTAAGCGAGCGCGCATTGATGATTTCACGCGAGCCATCTGCCAATTCAATGACACTGCCCCAGTAGCCAACATCTTGTTGCTCCCCTTGGCCAATTTTTTGCGCTTCGGATAAAGGTGTGCCGCGTTTCCAAAGTTTAGCAATCATAGGATAGCCGCTATCAGTCATGGTGTTGTCACCAAAATTAACACCTATTACGGCGTGATTTTCATCAAGCCAAGACATTGTGCCTTTGGACTCCTCAGTCACAAATCCATCTTTTACCCAGTTCTTACTTACCGTATTAAATTCGCGGCGCACAACGGCGTCTTTTCCGCCATCAGACAAATTAACAATACAACGTTTATAATCTGGACCAAGGCAGCTATTGCCTTTGTAAACCCAATTCTTGTTTTCATCTTTTGCGAGCTTGTCAAAATCTAGTACCGTTTCCCATTTGGTATTTTTGGACAAATAGCTTTCGAGTGAACTCTTGCGCCAAACACCGCGAACATGAGTTTCATCTTGCCAAAAATTATGTACCTCACCGCCTCGGTATGACACATAGGGGATTTTGTCTTTCGAGTTAAGAATTTCTAATGCTTCTGTCTGCATCGTGTCAAAACGAGGATCCGACATAAGCTTCTCTAAGCTACGAGCATTCCATTTATTGACGTCTTGAAGGGCTTTTTCACCCAAGACTTCTTCTAAGTAAAGATGATCATTGTCTGTTTGGCCGGGTGTTTTATAATCAATATGTTTGTATCTCACTTTGCTTATAGTCTCTTGTGTAGCAGATGGTGCTGTCGCTTGTTCATTTTGTACTTGGTTTTTATCGTTGGAACATGCGGAGAGCCCCACGAGAGAAAAGCCTAAAGCAAGCCCTAACGTGGTAACTCTAGCGATTGAAATTGACATCTTATAGTCCTTAATTTGACGATTTTTATTTTTATAATTGCTCAGTTTAGTTTGAACCTAACAAAGATACAAGAAACTGCTGATTTGGCGCTTTGAAGAAGAAACAAGGTTTGGTTTTCTAGTGCTAACCTCTGATAATAAAAGAAAAAACGATCATTTTCGATCTTTTCCAACCACTTATTTGTCATACATTCAACGAGGCAGACACAGGACTATCTCGCTTATTAGTAGCGTAGCTGATCATAGCGGAAACACTCAAACCGGCCGTGTTTTAAACCACATGAAGTTATCATAAGTAAATTGTCTTTTATGACGAGCTAAGCGACTTAAAGTCGGGCGAACAAAGTTTAAAGTAGAGGCTCACTACTTTCTAATACTAGACGGTTATTACACGGGGCCCGCCTGAAAAACCACGCTGCGGCTCGTGTATTATTAAAGACTAGAGTGAGAAATAAAATAAAGTACTCGAAGGACGATTGGTTAATAACGGACGTTAAAAATACGATTAGGTTTAACGGATATATTATTTTTAAATTCCCGAAGTTAGTGTATCTGATATCAATATTTACCTGATTTTAAAAAGTAAAAAGCCCCAATTCTAAAACAGTAAACAGGGGCTTTTTCAAGAAAACTAATGCCTAGTCTTCAGTGTTTGTCTCGTCTTTGTACTTATCAAACCAAGCTAAAATATAGCCAATTTTACGTGCAAGGTTTGAAGGTTTCGCCGCGATACCGTGGTAAGCTCCTTGAATACGAACCAATGAGCTTTCTACACCTTGTAACCGCAATGCACCATAATACTGTTCACTTTCAGACATAGGAGTACGAACATCTAATTCACCTGTAAGTACCATTGTTGGTGTTTTTACATTGCCAACGAGTGATAACGGAGACCGGTTCCAATATTGTTCGTAATCGTTCCACGGTAAATCTGTGAACCAATATTTACTCATATAAGCATAAATATCAGATGCGCCTATCATACTTATCCAGTTTATTACCGGTTTAGCTACAACCGAAGCTTTAAATCGGTCAGTTTTACCAATAATCCAAGACGTTAACGTACCACCGCCTGAGCCACCTGTTACAAATAAGTTCGACTCATCTATATAGCCTTTGGCAATCGTAGCATCAACCATATCCATAAGATCGTTATAATCTTGTGAGGGGTAATTTTTATCAATTAAATTAGCAAACTCTTCACCTTGAGACGTAGAGCCTCGTGGGTTGCCGTATAAAACTACATATCCTGCAGCAGCCATTAATTGTACTTCTGTTGAGTAACCTGGGCCATATGCCGTGTGTGGGCCACCATGTATTTCTAAAATTAATGGATATTTTTTCGTTGGATCAAAATTTGGTGGTGTTACTATCCAAGCTTGGAGTTCTCTCTTATCAACACTGCTTTTCAATGTCATTAATTCTGGTTTGTTTACTAACTTGTGATCAAATACATCACCATTTAAGTCAGTAAGCTGTATTGTTTTACCCTTTCTATTCACTATTGCTAGATCAGCTGGGCGATCTCCCTGCGAAGCAGTATACACAACACTACCTTTAGGTGTGACATCGTAATGACCGGATGTATATGGACGACCTAAATTGGTGCCACCTAAGTTACTTGTTTTAGTTGAAATTTTACCGGATAAACTTACATAGGCTACATTTTTCTTACCCATATCATCATAACTGAAATATAAGCCTTTACCGTTATCTGCCCATTTAACCACTCCAACAGAGCGATCTAAGTTTTTAGTGAGATTTTCAATATTAGAGCCATCAGAAGCCATAACGTATAATTGGCTTAGTTGATTAGATTTACCGTTATCTTCATTTCCAACAAACGCTATTTTCTTACCATTTGGACTTAATTGAGGACTATGCTCTGGACCAGTCATATTGGTTAATTGAGTAACTTTTAACGTATTTATGTCAATACTAAACAGGTCACTATTAAGCATATCAAACTCGGCATCTTCCTTGGTGTTTGCTGCAATAATTAACTGCCGGCCATTTTTAGCCCATGTCATGGTCCCTGCATGATCGTGTGCGCCTTGGGTAATTTGCCTAGGTGTTCCACCAATGGTAGGCACAACATACACTTGCATGTTGCCTGGGCGTTTCATCCCCATGCCATCACGCTGAAAATTAGTTTGATCGATATATTGAGCGCTTTCTGCCCACTTCGCGTCTTTTGGCTTAAAATCTAAATTAAATAAAGGTTTGGATTTAGTTGGTGTAAACATTGAAAAGGCCAAATATTTACCATCCGGTGAAAAGCTCATACTGCTAGGGCTCATAGAAACATCTGTTACGCGAGTAGTGCTGTTTGATGCTAAGTCTTTCAAATACACTTGAACCTTACCTTCTTTACTCGAAAGATAAGCCAGTTTAGTACCATCAGGTGAAAAGACGGGGCTAAAATGATTTTTACTATCAGAAAGAATAGGTAGATGACTACTACCATCCAGTGCTACCGACCATAAGTTACGTCGCACTGAGTCCGTCATAATATCCATACTTCGACGCTCGTAAACAACGTGTTTACCATCAGGTGTGACAACCGGATTAGCCGCATATTCAAGGTTAAAGACATCTTTCAAAGATAATGTATTGCTTGTTGCTTCATGCGCAAAAGTTGTATGGCTGGCAAATAACGCACTAAATAACAGCGGTATCGATGATTTAATTAAATAGTTTTTATTCATGATAAGTTTATCTCTTATTGTTTTAATTAGATAAAAATTTAAAAGCTGGATTAAACATAGCTTATTCAAGGATATAAGCACCATGTTTTTAATGTAGATAGCCAACTTTACAAGGTGAATTGCATGAAATAATGGTTGAGTGCCTAGCGAGCACCACGTAGTTAATCGCTCAATAGTTTCACTAAGGCCTAAGTAAACCTCATGGTAAAATGCAAAGTTCAAGCTTGGGAGATGTCATTATGTCCTCATGATAGTCATTTAGACATACACTATTAAACTTTAACTCTTACTTTGAATCTGACAAAATGCAGATATTAACTTCTTGTTAAAAATAATAATAAACATTGGAAATTACACTCTCAAACATTCAAATCATTGAACTCTTCTTTAGGTTTTGTGCCGTTGGTCAGCTTGGATTACTCATCGTTTTTTTAATTAAAAAATATCCCTTGTTACCTTTGCCACAAATCGGGTTAATCGTTTGTTTAATATCATATATTCTCTTAACAACCCCCATTGAAAATGTTCACTTTGGCAGTTTGCGTAACATTTTATTGCTGGGCACTGACTTAATCCCATTAGCCGTCCTATGGTTTACTTTAGATAAGTTAAAAATAAACTTTAAATTGTTCCAACAAGCCAAGTGGTTATTACTGCTTATATCAATGTGGCTACTCACCCTAATGTACGTATTCTTGATCTTGAAAGGACGTAGTATTTTGCATGACATGAATCATGCAGTAGGCATTGTGGTGTTACTTTGGGTTATTTATATTTGTCTTTCAGAATACATTGATGATCTGGACAATCGTCGACGAAACACTCGCTTATTATTAGTTGCGTTTTGCTGCTTTTACATGATTGGACTCGTGTCATTTGAATTTATATTTCAAAACATTCGAGACACTACTGCCTTTGGCCTGACTAATGCTTTTATTATTTTTTTATTAGTCAGTGTAATTGCATCAAATCTTCTAATACCTAGAGCGTCAACGCTTTCTAAAAACAAGATGTTAAAGAATAGTTTAGCTCCTGAGATAACTAAGAATGAAGATCAGCAAACTCTCGAATCAGTGCAACTTACCTCCTTAAAGAATTTAATGGATGAAGGGGTGTTTTTGCAGCAAGAATTGACAATTGGAAAACTGGCAAACATGTTAGCACTACCACAGCATCAACTTCGTCAGCTAATTAATCAACAACTTGGTTTTAGTAATTTCTCACATTATTTAAATAGTTATCGTATTCCGTGGGTATGTAAACAACTTCAAAAAAACTCCAAAAAACACATACCGATACTTACCTTAGCTCTAGAAGCTGGATATGGATCAATTGCCCCCTTTAACCGTGCTTTTAAAGTACAAACAGGTTTAACACCCAAACAATATCGTGATCAATTTTAAAAATGATCAGCATTTTTTATTTTCGATAAGACGTAGTAGCAACAAAAACATTTAATGGACCCTTCATTCATTTAAGGAGTTGCTATGAAAAAAGCATTGTTCATTTTATTCATTTTTATATTGCTACCACTATTGTATACAAGCTGGCCTATTTATCAGGGTATGGCCTTTCGTGGCATGTTGCCCATGATAGGTTTTAACTACATTACTTGGCCTACGGAGCAACCTACAAGCAATAAAGTGTTAGATATTAGATTCAAGGAAGTCGCAAATCAAGCGATAGAATTGCTGTCCTTGCAACAACAAAAAATTGCGGCTCCTGGCTATACAGCAGCGGTAGCTCTAGATGGTAAATTAATTTGGGCAGGTAGCGTTGGCTGGGCGGATATTACTAATAAAATTGCGATGACGACTGACACTCAACTAAGAATTGGCAGTACATCCAAAGCATTAACTGCAACTGGTCTCGCCCGTCTAGTTGACCGCGGCCAACTTAACTTAGACCAGCCTTTAAGTGATTATTTTGATGTAATACCGAATCGACACTGGGCAAATATTACTGCAAGGCAACTGGCATCTCACAGCGCAGGTATTCCACATTACGGAGACAACACCGAAACCTTTGGTATATTAGAAACATTAAGTGCTCAAACGCATTTTAAAGATCCTCTTGAAGCCATCACAATATTTGATGAAAGTGACATGCTTTTTGAGCCTGGAGAACAATTTAGTTATTCATCATTTGGCACTGTTTTACTCAGCGCATTAATGCAAATCAAAGCAAAAGTGACTTATCAAACCTATATGCAACAAGCAGTATTCAAGCCGCTAGCCATGAACTCAACGTTTACCGAAACACCACATAAAACAAGCAATAAACTTGCGACATTTTATTGGCAAGACAAAAACCAACCTCAACGATTAAAAGTTTGGTATGACGTTGATTTAAGTCACCGTTTAGCAGGAGGCGGCTGGGTATCAACGTCCAAAGACTTAGTAAAATTAGGGCAAGGTTTTATGAATAATGACTTTATTTCAGCAGAAACCAGAGCCACCTTTTGGACGCCGCAAAAAATCAACAATGGTGAAATAAACCCGCAAAAATATGGCATAGGCTGGCGCATTCATCAACTTGATTTATGCGATGGCTACCAACCGCTTAGTTTCATTCATCATGGTGGTGTATCCGCTGGAGCACAAAGCTTTTTAATGATTATTCCGGAGTATCAATTGTCAATATCGGTTAATGCTAATATCAGAACTGAAGTATTCTCAGATTTTGCTAGTGTTTCCTATGAACTAACTAAACTATTCATTGATGCAATAGAAAAACAAAAAACAATAGATACCTTCATCCCATAAATTAATCATTAAAATTACCACACAACAGCAAAGTTGACACTACAGAAGCCATTAGGACTTCGCAAAATGAGCCCACAAAGAGAGAGTGAAACCTTATTCTTGCAAATGTGAAATGGAAATCTGTACTGTCAACTTTCTATTGCCTATTTCAGGCTCTCAATAACAGGTGAAAATCTGGTTTTCTGAGTTTCCAATAACGTAATTATCGCGAAAACTTGCAGGCTAGAATAATATAAAAGAAAAAATTACAGGACTTTACTTTAATGAAAGTCACGTACCATTTTGCATAGCAGATGTTTCGATGAAGCTTATGGTTCGAGTTAAAACCGCAGTCATCTATATCTGTTCATTTATATATTATATGAGGCGTTAAATAAGCCTGTTGATTTTGACGCTCCACATCCTATTAAACAAAAAGCTATCGTTTTACATTTGTTACGACCATAAGTGCAGCCATGAGTTGTTCACATTTAGCTGGATCTTCGGCTTCTTTGTGAGGTGACGAAAATTGTTGAGCGTCATTATCGAAATACTTACCTGACGCGTTTAGAAATTCCGCAGAGTTCACTGCTTCAACTAATATATTTGCGCCAATACTTAAATCATTTCCTGCTAAGCCAAACCCTTCTTTAACCATTTTACTCGCTAATAACGATCCTGGATTTACGGCCACGATCACTTGGTTACTTTTTAATGATTTAGCCATTTCTTGTGACCAAACAGTAAGAGCTAACTTACTTTGCGCGTAAGCTTGAAAATCATCATCAATGACGTGCTTACCCAACAATGCATCTATATTAACAGGGGCTTGCGCAGCCGATGATAAATTAACCACTCGAGCATTTTCAGATAATAAAGGCGTTAAATGTTTAGTGATAATGTAGGGAGCAATTGTATTCACCATAAATCTGACATCTAAACCGTCATCGGTGATCGTGTTGCCTGTTTTGAACACCCCCGCATTATTGATAATTGCGTCTAAATACTCATGTTCAATTTTTATTTTGAATGTTAACTCATTTACATCACTAAACAATGATAAATCGGCTTGATAACTGTCTATTTGATTACCGCCACTCATTTCCTTTAGTAACTGAATTGTCTGTTGAAGCTTTAGTGGGTTTCGTCCATGAATTAATAAATGATGGCCTTGAGACGCTAATATTTTCGCAGTTTCTAAACCTATTCCATCGGTAGCACCGGTAATTAATATTTTTTTCATCATCTTTTCACTCCCTATTTATCAATAAATTAAGCGTTATTACTAACAGTGCCTGCTCGTATATTCAATTTGCATAACATTCGATAAGCACATGTATCTCATATAAAATAACAACGAAATACACTAGCTATTTAATTAATCTTTCAGATACAAAGTTAAATTCTCCATTGCTCCTGACGTAGATAATAGTCTCTTTTGCAGTTTTTATATTATGGACAAATGTATCACTAGAACTAAAGTAGCTACTGCTTCTTAAGCTTTTCACTTGACTGGTTTCTTTCGAAATATAATCAACGTCTCCTTGAATGATCACTGCTCGAAACTCTGAAGCTGTTGTGGAAATTTTATATTTTTCATTCTTAGCTAACTTTATAAGATAACCAGCAGAATTCGTTACTTTAATATTTTGCCAAAGATATGAAATGGCAATATTTTCACCATCAATGAATGATGAGTCATTTTGTTTAAGCCAAACCAAATTAGAGGTGTGTAAATTAATAGGACGTTCGCCATTATCAAATTTTTGATCTTGAGACTTTACTAAATAAGGACCACTATCAATTTCAAGATATATTAAATTTGTTTCGCCATCAGCTGCTGTAATATGGTTTTCTCCTGCTGGCTGAGTCCAAAAAGATGCAGTAGGAAGCCACATGTTTTCAGCCTTAGGATCATCGTTATGCATTAATCCATCAATCACAATCCCGCGGTATGAGATATTATGAATATGAGGCGGAGATGAAAATCCTTTGTTGAATTTCACTAACATACCTGTGGCAACATTTTTTGTTCTATCGCCCCATAAATCTGCTGCCCCAGGACTTTTATCACCACGCAGTGGATTCAAATATCCCCAGTTAATATCTTCTGAAGATTTTACTTCTGAATTTTTATTTTGATTATTCGCAAAACTAAAAAAGGAAATATAAAAACAATAAAACTTATCAGAAATCTTGAAATAGAAAACATAATCAACCTCTTACATTAATATAATAAGAGATGCCTACTCGACACCTCTTAAAACAAACATTTATCACTAGACGGATACAACAACTTTACCGATTGCTGCACCACTTTCTAGGTGTGCATGCGCATCGCCAACTTCTTCCAGAGAGAATGTCTTGTCATCAAGAATTGGCGTTAGCTTTCCTGCTTCAACAATATTTGCGAGTTGTTTTAATATATGTGCATGTTCTTCGCGTTTCACATTGTGCAACATAGGAATTAACATAAACACGACATGAAGCGATAAGCCTTTAAAGTGAGCAACGGATAAATCTATATTTACCATAGCAACCGTTGAAGCCACTTGACCATTCAATGCGGCAGCCTCAAAAGATTGGAGCATATTTTCACCACCTACCGAATCAAAAACGATATCAAAGCCATGGCCTGATGTATGCTTTTCAACATAATCAACGACTGATTCTGTTTTATAGTTGATAGATTTCGCACCTAATTTTTCGATTAAAGTAGTTTGCTTATCTCCTCCACCTGTAGAAAAAACCTCGGCACCAAAGTATTTTGCTAATTGAAGCGCCACATGACCGACACCACCAGAACCACCATGTACTAAGACTTTTTGACCTTCTGTTATGCCAGCACGTTGCAGTCCTTCATAGGCGGTAATTCCTACTAACGGTAATGCAGCTGCTTGTTCCATGGTTAAATTTTTAGGCTTTAATGCAATTAACTTAGTATCAGCGACCATATATTCAGCCAATGTACCAGGTAAATCAGCTAAACCACCTGCACAGCCATAAACTTCATCGCCAACGTTATATTCATTCACGCCCTCTCCAACGGCCTGGATAATACCAGCGAAATCCATACCCAAAATAGCAGGAGCAGGCGGAGACAGTGGTAACTCTTCACCCATTTGTCTGATCATTGTATCCACAGTATTAACACTGGTTGCTTTAATGTTGATCAAAACATGGCCAGGCTTAACTTCAGGTTTAGCAACATCAACAAGCTCAAAATTTTCAGTACCACCAAATTGATTAATAATCATCGCTTTCATCATTTTCTCCATAATATTTTTAAGTTCTTCTGAATTGAAACCATTATATAACTTGGTTAATAAGTTGATAATTGCTATAAATATATAATCACTTTATAGTTTTTATTGATAATGAATATTCAACATTTAGAATTGTTTGTCCGGATTTCCTCTACTCTTAACATTAGTACCGCTGGCGCCGAGTTAGGCTTGTCACCAGCGGTAGCCAGTAGCCATGTGAATAAACTGGAAGAAAAATTAGGGGTAAGATTAATTCATCGAACAACACGAAAAGTGTCATTAACAGAAGAAGGTCAAGCATTTTTACATCATGCCGAAGACGTATTATCAAGTGTCGAAGCAGCAAAAGCCTCAGTAGGTGCCGGTAGCTCATCTCCCATGGGAACTCTTCGCATTGCAGCTCCAGCATCGTTTGGCCGAATGCATTTAGTGCCGGCGCTTGCTCAATTTATGCAAAACTTTCCTCATTTAAAAATTGATCTAAAGCTATCAGATACTATTGTAGATTTAGTCGAAGGCGGTTTTGATATCGCTATTCGTAATTCTGAATTAAAAGATTCTAGTCTAATTGCTAGAAAATTAACCACTGATAAACGTATATTATGCGCTTCGCCGAAATATATTGCCGAGTTTGGCATGCCAGAAACACCTTATGATTTAAAAAATCATAACTGTATTACGCTAATGGGGTTAGATAATTGGACGTTCCAACAGAAAAAAGAAACCTTTACTATAAAAGTAAAAGGTAACTTTAGAACTGATAACGGAGAAGCAATAAGGGATGGATGTGTAAAGGGTTTAGGAATAACCGTAAACTCAACATGGAGTGCTTATCAGCAACTGTTAAATGGAGAATTAGTAGAAGTTTTACCTGATTACCCATTACTATCTCAAACCGCTATTTGGGCGGTATACCCAAGTTCTAGACAACTTGCTCCAAAAGTTAGAGCCTTTATAGACTACTTAACTGAACATTTTAATGAAAAGCCTTACTGGGACCAAGATTTAGAGAGTTTTTTTCATTAAATATTTGAGTTGAATAGCCCTTAATGCAGTGATCAAATCAGTAAAAAATCACTTTATACTGCGATTCAATCAATCTCGATAAACCTTTGCTTTAGCGTTTTACAATTAAATGAAATGCCTACTTACTGTGGTACGGGTTGCTAATTTAGCTGAATCATTAGATTTTTATATCAATAAATCGTTTTGGTATGGTATTTATAAAGTCACCGGATGATGTCTCAATTGAGCTACTGCAAAAAGGAGAAGCATTAGCGCCACAAGAGCCTTGGATAAATATGGGAATATCAGGATCTGATACTTTCTTCTTCATAATCATTAAGTAAACAACACTTCAAATGAAGTAGGCATAGTTGATATTTTGACAATTATCGCTATGTCTCTAAATTTTGGTTCACTGTTCAAAAAAACACCTACAGTTTAAATTTTTCCCGCCGATAATAAAATAATAAACTCTATCGTTCGAGTTTTTGACAATTTGCCGTAAAGCCAAAACTCGGCCGTGTTCATATTACATGGAGGCAAGTCATGTCGGTAAATTCAACAGCTATTACCACTAAATCAATTAATCAACATGCTCAATATCAGCAAACTTTCGCTCATAGCAGAAAACTTACCGTACTTGATAAGCCAACGGCGTCTGAATCAAAACAAGCGCCTTTTTCAGATTTACAAAGTGTCAGCGTAATCAATCAAGCACTCATGATTCAAATTAAAGATGACACGAATAAAATGTTGTCGAATCCCCCTTCAAAAAATGAAACCCAGCCAACTGACACCTACGACCGCCCTTTAACCCCTAAAGTAGAGTTATTGAAAATTATTTTAGAAGGATATTTTGGTAAAGAATTCGGTGAATTATTTAGTGAGCTCGATTTTCAACCAAACAATGAATCAGAAAGTACTGTTCAAGATCCTAATCAAGAGAATAACGTTAACAGCAGTGAGAGTGAACAAGTTAACATCGACGGCATACCATTTTACTCAAGTGATTTATTAAAAGTAGAACAATGGCAGCACCGAAGCCAAAGTTTAAATTATCAAATGAATGGCGAATTTAATATAAATGGCCAACATCTAAAAATGGATTACTCATTTGCTATTTCAACTGAACAAACTAGCTATAGTTCAATTGAAATGACAGCAGCCGCCTTAAAAGATCCACTCGTCGTGCAATTTGGAAAACGATCAATTGGAGAAATTAAAGACCATCATTCTTTTGATATTAACCGAGATGGTAACTTAGATAATCTACCTGTTTTTTCGGGAGATGTTGGTTATTTAGTGTATGACAAAAATCAAAACTTAAAAGCCGATGATGGCAGCGAATTATTTGGTCCTCAAACAGGACATGGCTTTAATGAGCTTGCAGAACTAGACAGTAATGGAAATGGCTTTATAGACAACGAAGATGAAGTATTTGAACACCTTTATTTATGGCAACCTGAAAAGAGTAACAACATGCTATCGTTATCCGACGCAAATATCCTGGCAATTAATACATCTGCCATCGATACTCCTTTTTCATTTTACGATACCCAAGGCAATATTATGGCAGAAATGCGACGCTCAAGCTTTGCGATCAGTACTGATGGTGTAGGAAAAGGGGTTCATCAAATTGATGTGAGAATTTAATCAATTCTGTACTTTTGCTGAGATAAATTCACATGATACTGAACTGATTAAAGAAATATTTACCTTCAACTTAAGCCAAAGTTTCAAGCTTATTTGAGGCAACTTTAATGGCGAAATTTCGCAGCGATTTCAGCTGCGGACTCTCTGTCTGCCAATAATGCCAATACAAGGGAACATCAATAAAATAGCCAGGCACTAAATCAATCAATTCACCTTGTTCAATAGCATCACCTAGTTGTAATGTCGGTAAAAGCCCATAACCTAACCCCGCAATCATCGCTTGTTTAAAGCCTTCTGATGAAGGACAAATATGGGTATATTTTGGCACTGACTTGTTCAATTCATTGAGTAATTGATGCTGCAACTTGTCATGCTCGTCATACACTAAACAAGGTAATTCAGTAAGTTGTTCAACGGATGTGATGTTATGGCGTTTAACAAAATTTGGGCTAGCAATCACTTTATACCTAAAAGCCCCTAAAGCACTGACTAAGCCACCATTTATCGGTTCTTCATTAGAGCAAATACAAACCATCACTTCGCCCGCCTTCATCCTTT
Source organism: Thalassotalea castellviae (assembly GCF_031846185.1). Taxonomy (NCBI): domain Bacteria; kingdom Pseudomonadati; phylum Pseudomonadota; class Gammaproteobacteria; order Alteromonadales; family Colwelliaceae; genus Thalassotalea; species Thalassotalea castellviae. The sequence continues at coordinate 146,529 of NZ_JAVRIF010000008.1, read as the reverse complement.
TCAACGCGATAGATTGATCTTCGGCAATTATTTCAAAGCGAAAGTCACAAACTTTTTCTGCCTTGGGTAGCATTAATGCTTCAGGTAACCAAGTGGCTAACGAATCAGCATTAGCAGCTAATTTCACGGTTAACGGTGAGTCTTGTAAATTTTCGTCAGCTAAAGAGCGAATGCTTAAGGCCACTTCAAGTTGGCGAACTTGTTGTAAGTGATTTAATAACCTTTTACCGATTGCTGTAGGTTTTGGTGGTTGTTTACGAATTAAAACCGGTTCGCCAATCATTGACTCTAATTGATGAATTCGCCGACTTACCGCCGATTGGGTGATAAATAACTTTTTCGCCGCTTTTTCAAAACCTTTTTCACTCACTATGGCCGCTAAAGCGTCGAGCAGTTGATAATCAATCATGAGTATTTCTCATATATCATTACTTTTATTCATTGTACTTATATCAATTTTATATTTAAGCTGCAAACTTTAAAAAATAACTAAATCATATTTTTTACCAAAAACTTGAAATAAAGGATTGAAAAATAATGTCATTTTTTACCGGTATGATGCTGGGGCTAAGTTTAATCATTGCTATTGGAGCACAAAATATTTGGGTTTTAAGTCAGTGTATGGCGGGAGCGAATCGTTTAGTTATCGGAATCGTTTGTATTATTTGTGATACGAGCTTAATTCTTATTGGCGTTTACGCGGCGAGTGAACTACAACAATGGTTACCTGAATTTATTCCTTTATTTACTTGGGGAGGAATAGTTTTTTTACTGTATTTAGCTTATGGGTCATTATCTCGTTCAATAAAAGGCACTTCAGGGTTGCAGTTAAAAACATCTCTTAAAGTAACTTGGTGGAAAACGGCACTTGCTGCTTTAGCCATTAGCTTATTAAACCCACATGTCTACCTAGATACCGTAGTATTACTTGGCAGTATTGGCGCACTACAACCGGATCCCACCTTATTTGCGCTTGGCGCTTGTTTAGGATCAATTATTTGGTTTACTAGCCTTGTCGGCTTTGCGCCTAAATTAAAAGTGATACTTAACTCACCTGCACGCTGGCGAATCTTTGACTTTGGCATTGCATCATTACTGATTATTGTCGCTGCACAACTCTTTTTAATGGCATAAATTACAAAGCTTTATATTTCAACACCGACAATAAATGACTACAGTTATCGCTCTAAACAACCGTATTAGTATTCGTTGAGCTCGAGATTCGAGGCGATTTTTTAACAGGCCTATCAAGTAAAGCCTGGTTATTGTTCAACCAAAGCCATTACGTATAGTAGCCATTTTCTGTTAGCGCTTTGGGTTTAAAATAGACGAGCTGTTTATCGCTTTGCTGTGCTAAAGCACCCTGCGCGAATTTAAAGTGAGCACAGTTTATCTTCTTGATACTAAGACAAATGTATTCCCTTTAATATTAACACTTTTGCCATTGCTCTTTACTAAATAGTGCTTCTTTACTGTTTTAGGAAAGACTTAAGAAACGTTTAGACATCAACATAACAATTCCGGTAAATAACAACCAAACACTATCAGGGCTAGGTACAGTTTGTTGATTTACCGGACTCCATACCGCCCATACTTGTCTTTGTGGATTAGGGGTATTAGGTTGAAAATGATCTACAGGGATCATATCAAAATGATCATCAGGAAATGGATTACCAGCGGAAAACGCATCAGGTATTGAATCCGCATAATTAACCGCAACACTTGCTCCAATGTTACCGGGTGTATGTGTTCGAAAGGCAGTAAAAATCCAACATGTATCATTGTCAGTATCTTTGCAGCCAAACGTTAATTCAGGCATAGTATCATAATCACCCAACAAAACCTGATCAAGGAGCGCCGCTGAAAACAGAGCTTTATTTCCATCATTAACGGGCCCAAAGTCATAGCCTCCTCCAGGTTGTTCGAAGAGTTGACGACCTGTCAAATCTGAAAAACGTACATTGTATAGGTTTCCATCAACAACAATATTATCAGCGCCAATGAGTAAATTATCAGTATTAACTATTAATGAGGCGTAAACATGAGATGCGATGAATTGACTACTTAGAAAAATAAAGATAGATGTCATTTTTTTCAATGAAAGGTACATGATAAATCCCTCTTAGTTATTTAACTCGAAATAAGCATAGGCCATACCAATGCTAAAATATAACCAGTATTCAAACCATTACTAGTTGTCGAGATTTCTCATTTATTCAAACTGTAAATTAACCTGACACTTCTCATTCATAATAACGGGTCACATAAGACTTCACGCCACACAATATATCTCGCATTTAACTAGAGTGCCCTTTCCACTTTTTATATACAAAAGAGCATAAAAGTTATAATTTTTATTTAAATCTAAACTAAAAATCTTGCTTGAAATTATTCTCACAATCCCTAATTAAATGATCGTAGCTAGGTTGTCTTTTATAGAGATCTTGCTCCAACTAATTGTCTAAATTTTATGTTGCTTCCAATGGAGGATATATGATGAATTCAGTCGATTTAACCCCTTTATATCGCAATAGTGTTGGTTTTGATCGTTTTGCGTCTATGCTCGATAGCGCACTAACATCTGATACAACAATCAGCAGTTACCCCCCTTACGATATCGAAGTAATAGAGGATAACCGGTACGCTATTACTTTAGCCGTTGCTGGGTTTTCTCAAGATGAGCTCGACATCCAAGTTGAAAAAGGTGTGCTAACCGTTCGTGGTGATAAAAATTCTAAGGATAAGCACAAATACCTTTATCACGGCATCGCAAATAGAACATTTGAACGTAAATTCAACTTAGCTGACTATGTTGAAATAACAAACGCCAAATTAGCAGATGGACTATTAACGATAGATCTTATTAAAGAGATTCCTGAAGCAATGAAACCTAAAAAGATAGCCATTAACCAACAAACAACTGCGATAGAACACAAAGTAGAGGAAGAACAAAAAGCCACTAAAACAGATAAAGCGGCTTAACACAGCAAGGGTGTACTCGTTACACCCTTCTATTTTCATAACCAAATGATTATTAGCACTTTTATGTAAAAAAAACGTTATTTTACAGAGTCATTAAAAAATTTGTTTTTAAACTTGAAGTTTTATTTTTCGCCCATATCAAAAAAATCAACTCGTTTCGTACATGTTTTTTGGGAATATTCCCGGTAAATTAGGAGACTATAAACAATGTATTTTTCGATTTTCAAAAACGCACTTAACCTAGCGCATTTACCGCTATTTCTGGCATTTTATATTCATAAAATTATTAATCTATAACTCTTGGAGAACACTATGCTAAATGTGAGCAATTTAACTCGCAGCTATGGCAGTTTTGTCGCAGTAGATGACGTGAGTTTTACTATCAAAAAAGGCGAAATTATTGGTTTACTTGGCCATAACGGTGCAGGAAAAACCACGATTATGAAAATGATCAGTGGATACTTAGAAGCAAACGCTGGCGAAGTTTCTTTAAATGGGATATCGCTGAAATCGCAAACAAAATTATTACAACAGCAACTCGGCTACTTACCTGAGAACTTACCTGTTTACCCGGAAATGACTGTAGCAGAATACTTAGATTATGCCGCTGACTTAAAAGGAATGAAGGCTAATGTTAAAATTGCTGAAATAAAAAGAGCTATCCAAGCGACTGATTTATCAGCAAAATTACTTGCACCTATTGAAACCTTATCGCGTGGTTATAAACAACGTGTCGGTGTTGCTCAAGCTATTTTAGGTCGTCCAAAATTATTAATATTAGATGAGCCAACAAATGGCTTAGATCCTGAACAAACCCAGCATATGCGAGCTCTCATCAAAGAAATAGCTAAAGATGCCACAGTTATATTATCGACTCATATAATGCAAGAAGTGAATGCATTATGTGACCGTGTCTTGATCCTAAAGTCTGGTCGCTTAGTGCTCAATGAAAAATTAGCAGCCTTACAGCACAGCCTGCATATTACCGTGAAAACTGATTACAAAAATAAACAAAATCTCGAAAAAATTTCAGGTATTAAGCAAGTTAAAAGTTGCGGAGAAAACACCCTTTTTATAACAATCTCAAAACAAGAATTTGCTCAAAATATTTGCAGCGACATTAGCAAAACTATCATTGAAGCAGGTGCGAGACTGTTCGAAATTTATCCTCAAAAACGTGATTTAGAAACGGTTTTCAATCAAATAAATAGTAATGAGTACAATCAAAAAGAGTCAGATGAGGGGGTAGAAAATGCAGCCTAATCATACAGCTAAGTTTAATGCGAAACGCATTGCTCAAAAAGAAATTGCTTTATTTTTTGCATCACCGATAGCGTACCTTTTTATTGGGGCGTTTATTGCTATTACCCTTTTTATTTTTTTCTGGGGAGAGTCTTTTTTTTCTAGAAATATTGCAGACGTTCGCCCCATGTTTGAATGGATGCCATTATTACTCATTTTCTTGTGTTCAACTTTAACCATGAAACTTTGGAGTGAAGAAAGAAGGAGCGGCACGATAGAATATGTGCATACGCAATCAGTCCCGTTGTGGCACTTTGTCTTGGGGAAATTTTTAGGGTGTGTATCGTTACTCAGCATCGCTATGATCATGACTTTACCTTTACCTATAACCGTTAGTATTTTAGCAGAACTCGACTGGGGACCAGTAATTTCAGGTTATTTAGCCGTATTACTACTTGGTAGTGCCTATATCGCAATTGGCTTAGCCGTTTCCGCAAGAAATGATAATCAAATTGTCAGTTTAATCACCGCTTGCTTTATTGGTGGCTTGTTTTACTTTATAGGTAGCTCAGCTTTCACTGACTTTTTTGGCCATCAAAGTGCCGAATTCTTTCGCCAGTTAGGCACAGGTTCTCGTTTTGAAGACATCACACGTGGCGTGTTAGATGTTCGAGATCTGTATTATTATATTTCTTTAACTCTCGTTTTTTTAGCGCTCAATACTTATTTTCTTGAGCAAGAGAGATGGGCGATCAACACCAAACAAAAAATACATAAAAGTCGTTATCATCAACATTGGCAAATGATCACTGCTTTATTAGTGATAAATTTATTATCTGCTAATTTATGGTTAAGCCAATTACCTCAATTACGACTTGATACAACGGCAGGCAAACAGTATTCAATTTCAGAAACTACCGAAAGTTACCTTGCACAATTACAAGAACCGATGTTAATTCGTGGCTATTTTAGTCAAAAAACACACCGCCTACTCGCCCCCTTAGTTCCTCAAGTGAAAGATTTGCTGGAAGAATATGAAGTAGCTGCAAAGGGTCGCGTAAGAGTTGAGTTTATAGATCCTATACAACACCCTGAATTAGAAGAAGAAGCAAATAGTAAATTTGCTATTAAGCCTGTGCCATTTCAAGTGGCAGATCGCTACCAAGCGTCAATTGTCAGCTCATACTTTAATATACTCGTGCAATATGGAGATGAATATAAAGTGCTTGGCTTTAGAGATTTAATTGAAGTAAATGCCAGAGCAGAGTCTGATGTAGAGGTACTTTTACGTAATCCTGAACACGATATTACCAGAGCCATTAAAACAGTTCTGCACGGTTATCAAAGTGCAGGAAACTTGTTTGACAATGTAAAACAAGCACTGACTTTTACCGGCTATATTTCAGCCGCTGAAAAATTACCTAAACAACTGGTTGAATTTAAAACCCGCATTGAAGAACAATTAAGCAAGATAAAGGAAAAATCAGAGAATAAATTACACGTACAATTTATCGAACCTGAAAAAAATGGTGGTGAAGTTGCACAAAAAATAGCTGAAGATTATGGCTTTCAACCGATGGCAACAAGCTTATTTTCAAACCAAGCATTTTATTTTTATTTGACGCTTTCTGCAGGAGACAAACTCGTTCAAATATCGCTTGATGACTTTAGTGATGCTAGCTTTGAAAAAAATATTGATGCCGCAATTAAACGATTTGCCACCGGCTTTACTAAAAATGTAGCACTAGTGACGCCTCCCTCTTCGTCTTATGGCATGTCACAAGCAAACTTTAATCAACTAGAGCGTATGCTTGGCACAGAATTGAACGTGATAAATGAAGACTTAACCGATGGTTCAGTTTCAGGAGAAGCCGATGTATTAATGTTAGTTTCGCCAAAATTATTGGATGAAAAACAATTATTTGCCGTTGATCAATTCTTAATGAAAGGTGGTACTGTGATCGCCGCTACCTCCCCTTTTAGTGCAAATTTCACTGGAGGCGGTTTGTCAATGGCTTCCCATAAAAGCGGTCTTGAAGAATGGTTAAGTCATCATGGTTTAACTATCGAAAACAGTCTTGTACTAGATGCAAATAATACTGCGTTTCCAATTCCTGTAACTCGGAGTGTTGGAGGCTTTCAAATTCAAGAAATGCGTATGATAGATTATCCCTATTTCATCGATATTAGAGATGGGTTAAATCAAGAAATTTTGATCACGTCTGAATTACCGCAACTGACCGTGCCCTGGGCTTCACCAATAAGCATTGCCGAGCAAAACAAAGACATTACATTCACTTCACTGCTGACAAGCTCAAACAATGCTTGGACTTCAACGTCATTAGATATCATGCCGAAAGTGAACCAAAGTGGTGAAACGTCTTATCCTTCTCAAGGCAAGACAGGCAAGCAAACTTTAGGGGTAATTGCTCAAGGTAAGTTTACTTCTTATTTTGCTGATAAAGAATCACCTTTACTGGCTTCGCTATCAGAAAAGGTTGAAACAGAACAACAAAAAAATGAATCAGAAAACTCAACCGAGGAGTCGTCAAAACTTGATGTTAGTAGCGTCATTAAACACGCGCCAGACAGTGCCCGTATCATCTTAATTAGTGCTAATGATTTTGTACAAGATCAAGTATTACAATTAACCGGCGGTGCAAGTCAACATGATTATCTCAATAGCTTACAACTTTTAGTCAATAGTATTGACTGGTCATTGGAAGATAGAGGCTTAATGAGTATTCGCTCTCGAGGAAATTTTAATCGAACCTTGCCGCCAATGGATCATAACGAACAACTCTTTTGGGAATACAGTAACTATGTTATCGCATTTGCGATGTTAGCAGGAATTGCATTGTGGCACCGACAACGAAATAAACGTAAACAGCGTTATTATTTAACTTGGTTAGCGCAATAGGAGATTTTAACTATGAACAAGCACATCCCCCTATTATCGGCCTTTTTTGTTTTACAGCTCGTCATTGCAGGTTTTTTGTTTTCAGCTAATTCTGCGATGGATGAAGTTATCGAGCAAAAGCCTTTATTAACCATCAATACTGATGCAATCAAAAAAATTAAAATTATCGAAGATGATGAGCAACTTACTTTTATTCAAAAGGATAATCAATGGCAGCTTGATGGATATTCTGCACTTGTATTACAAAAAAATAAGTTAAGTGCATTAACGTCTGAGTTAGCAAACCTTCACGTTTCTTGGCCCGTAACCAGAACCACAAGTAGCCATGAGCGCTTTAACCTTACGCAAGATAATGTTGAGAAACAGGTGATCTTTTCAGATGACAATGGCAATGAACAGGTGCTACTTTTAGGTAAATCTCCTAGTTATAAACAACTTTATGTTCGTGATGTAACAGACAACGATGTTTACTCAATTAAATTTAGTACTTATCAACTCTCTAGTGATGTGAATAACTGGTTTGATAGATCAATGTTATCAATTGATAGCATCAATAAAATTAGCCATAGCCAAGTAAACCTAGCAAAAACGGACGAAGGGTGGCAATTATTGCCCCCTTCTACGCTGGATAAGCAACAAGCTTTAGATACAACATCCATTGAAAACTTTATTAATCAACTGACTAGTTTATCGGTAACTGGCTTAGCCTCTGAGACATTGCAAGCTACCAATACTTTAACAGTGCACAACGATCAAGATGAAAAATTTGTTTATAGTTTTGCTGAAAATTCCGATAATTATTTTGTCAAACGTGATGACATTGACTATTGGTTTACTTTGCCAAAATTCAAATTTGAACAAATTGCACAATTGTCTTTAAACCAATTTACTTTAGCAAAAAATAGCGATGGGGAGGACAAGGCAACCACTTTATCAGACGAATAAAGGTCACAAGTAAATAGGGGAAGCAGTAACACACTTCCCCCTTTAATATTTAAAATATCTAGATTAATCAATTGTGGCTTTTTCAAGCACAATAAATTGAACATAATTTTATATTGCTTAATGTGAGGATATATCATGACTTCAATCTACAAACCATTAATCAAATTTATATTCATCTCAATAACTTTGATCACAGGCTTTGCATTTTCAGCGTTTTCAACGGTAAAACAAAGTCAAACAGATTATCACAAGGTGAAAAACCGTATGACCGAGCAAAATAGCCATACGAAAGCACAACTACATTTCCAGCCAAAATCAAGATATGGCAAAAAATTACAACGCGATTTAAATAGGTTAATGCCTGGGAGTAAACAGTTTACCCCACGCTTTCTTAACTACGTGTTAACTGACAAAAAATAACAACAGGAGGTGAAATTATGTCTATTCATTTACCTATTTCATTGCAAAGTTCAGGAAGTTTTGACGCTTATTTAAATTATGTTAATAGCTTACCTTTGCTTAATGAGCAGCAAGAAAAAGATTTATTTTTAGAGTACCAAGAAAACAGTGATTTACAGGCAGCACAAAAAATAGTGTTGTCACATTTAAGATTTGTTGCTCACATTGCCAGAAGTTATAAAGGTTACGGTTTACCACTAGAAGACTTAGTTCAAGAAGGCACGATAGGATTAATGAAATCGGTGAAAAAATTCAACCTCGACTTCGGTGTCAGGCTTTCAAGTTTTGCCATTCATTACATCAAAGCAGAGATCCAAGAGTACGTCATACGCAACTGGCGACTCGTTAAAGCTACCACGACAAAAGCGAAACGGAAATTATTTTTTAATTTACGTAGGCTAAAAGCAAAAACGCAATGGTTGACTCACCAAGATAAACAACAAATTGCGCATAAACTCGACGTTGACGAAGCGGATATAGATGATATGGAAAGCCATTTTTCCCAATCAGATATTTATGTAAATTCATTAGCCGCTCACGATGACGAAGCAGCTGTTAATTCGACAGAGGCGTTTTTTGAAGATAAATCTGAACATTTTACCTCCCGCCTTAGCCAAAAAGAATTTAATGATAAAGCGATAGGTAAAATTAAAGAAATTATTAAAAACCTAGATGAACGCACACAGGATATTATCGTCAATAGATGGTTAGGAATAGAGAAGCTACCACACAAACATTTCGCTGAAAAATACGGCGTATCACAAGAAAGAATTAGACAAATTGAAGAAAAAGCCTTGGCTTTAATTAAGCAGAAAATTAGCTTATTCGATGCTTAGCTTAAAAAATGCAGAGGCTAATCTGGCCTCTGAGCAATTTTTAATAATTAAGAACATTCAATTAGGTTTGATTAGATTTGCTTTGGTTTTTTTAGCAAAAAACATAATTAGCCGATTATTGTTTCTATTTGGCAAGAGAATGATTACCTAGAGAAAAATAATCTTTATAATGAACAGATTAATCAAGGCGATAAACATTAATCATCGTCTTACTCAACGTATGAATTTAAAAGAGGCTTATGATGAAATTCCTACATACTATGGTACGTGTTGCTAATTTAGATGAATCATTAGATTTTTATATTAATAAATTAGGGCTAATTGAAACTAGTCGCCGAGACGTTCCTCAAGGTAAATTCACCTTGATCTTTTTAGCCACCGAAAAAGGCGCCCCTGAAATTGAGCTAACTTACAATTGGGATTCATCAGAAGAATACACCAGCGGAAGAAATTTTGGTCATTTAGCGTTTGAAGTAGATAACATATATAACCTTTGTGAAAACTTACAGTCGCAAGGTGTCACTATAAACCGCCCACCACGTTGTGGTCATATGGCTTTTATAAAATCACCGGATGGTGTATCAATTGAGCTTCTGCAAAAAGGAGAAGCATTAGCACCACAAGAACCTTGGTTAAGTATGGAAAATACTGGTACTTGGTAATTTAGAAGCACAATTAACACTGGCATGTGAATCAACAACGAATAGAAAATTAGCATGAAAATTTATTTTTATTTCATCACGTCTAATTTTCTTTCAGCGACTATAATGGCGAAATTTCGCGGCGATTTTAGCTGCGGACTTTTTGATTGCCAATCATGGCAATACAAAGGAATATCCATAAAATAGCCTGCCGCGAAGTCAATCAATTCGACTTTTTCAATTATAGCGGAACAACTCTTTTGAATGACATAAATTGCAAAGCTTTTTATTTTAACACCGACAATAAATGACTAAAATCATCGCTCCAAACAACCGTATTAGTATTCGTTGTGATCGGAGTTCGATACGATTTTGTAACAGGATTATCAAGTAAGGACTGGTTATCGGTCAACCAAACCCATTGCGTATCATGACCATTTTCTGTTTGCGCTTTGGTTTTAAAGTAGGCGAGCTGTTTATCGCTTTGCTGTGCTAAACCTTGCATTAACGGTAATAAATTTAAATGGGTGTTAGAAATATGTACGGCGATGACACCGTTAGGAGCTAAATGCTGCCAATATAATTGCATCGACTCAACTGTTAATAAATGTTGGGGAATACTGTCGCCAGAAAAAGCATCTATCACTAATACATCAAAGTTTCCTGTGCTTTGTGCTTTTAATTCTTTCGATAATGAAACTCGACCGTCGCCAATGACTATTTCAACATCAGCTTTGGAATCGGTTAAATAACTAAAGTATTCTCTTGCTGCATGAACAACCGCAGGGTTTAATTCATAAAAACGATACCTATCACCTTTATTACCATAAGCGGCGAGCGTACCCGCTCCTAAACCGATAAACCCAACATTTAAAGACTGCTGATTTTGTTTATTAATCAAACTTAATTGTTCAAGTACGATAGCGACGCCAGTATTTTCACGGTAATAACTCATTGGTATATGAGCTGCACCAGGCATCAAGGATTGCGTACCGTGCGAGGTTGTGCCATCTATTAATCGGCGTTCTTTTTGGCCATCAACGTTTACATCTTTAACGCTTAAAATACCGTAAAAATTACGCTCACTATGAACATCTGTTTTTATATATAACTGATTTAATTGCCATAGCGCCACACCACAAAGTATCGCGAGAGAAAAACTGATAATAGATAATTTATCAAGGTGTTTGTTTTCACTAAAAACAGCACATGAAAACAAGACAAATAAACTAACGATAGCCAGTGGAAACTCTAAAAATTGTGTAAATATATTCTGTGCAACAAACGCCACTAAAACACTGCCAAGGAAGCCACCAAATGCCATCGTTAAATAATAGAAAGTAAGTTTAGCAACATCGGGTTTAAGACGCGCTAATTCGCCGTGACAAAGCATGCAGGCTGAAAATAAAATGCTTGAATAAATAACAACTTGCGAAGTGATATCAAACTGTGAGCCAATGAAAAACATAAATAATGCGATAAAAGCCGTTAAAATAAATAACGCAAACCAATACCAACGAACATACCATTTAGGGCTATGAAAACTAATAATAAAACTGAGTAGATATAAGCTCAGCGGTAAAATCCATAAAAATGGCACAGGAGGAACATTCTGGGTCAATGCATTAGTGGTAGACACCAATAACACAACACCAAGAGTTGAAAAACCTAGCCATAACAATGGCATGATTTGAGAATACTTATTGGTACGATTTGCTTCAGTTTTATTTATAACTTCAGATTCATTAGTAATTTCTGATGTATTAATATTTTTCGACTGATGAATTAATGGCTTTATTTTCAACAATAACACCGACATTATCACCGCATAAATAAAGTACATTACCGACCAATAAAACGATTGTTGCTCCCCAGTAAAAAACGGCTCTATTAAAAAAGGGAAACTTAATAAAGCAATTAAAGAGGCTAAATTGGATAACGAATAAAGCTTATATGGCAGCTTTTTTTCATTCACTAAACTAAACCAATGCTGCACCAATGGCCCCGTTGAAGACAGCATGAAATAAGGTAAACCAATAGCAGTTGCTAACAACAGCAATACATTCATTAACGGCAGATTTTCAGTATTCGAGATTGCAGAAACCGCGTCTAAAGATGAAACACCTATTGGTAACAACCATAAACTTATCAGCAATAATGCAACATGTAATATAGCTTGTTTTTTAAAGTCACCAATTTTTGATAATAAATGGGCGTATAAATAACCGAGCAATAAGAAGGCTTGGAAGAATAATAAACACGCCGTCCAAACAGCAGCACCGCCACCAAAATATGGCAAAATAACTTTAGCGATTAATGGTTGAACTTGAAAAAGTAAAAAAGCGCCAATGAAAATAGCGATGAAAAAAAGCATATATAACCAGAGAAATAAAACGAAGTCGTTATTTAAAAGCAATTGATTGTATAAATCAAAATTTTATCGAAGTCTTTGAACTTTAATTTTTTTTCGCCTCTCAATTTAACTTCGACTCCATAAACTGTTTTAACGCACTCACCTATTTAACATGTTTTTCAAGGAATCACTTGGTCTAAAGGCAATAACTTGCGACAATAGACAATTATTCTATACCCTATGGTTAATCATGAAACTTTTAGTTCGCAACCTTTCACGCTCAACAACAGAACAAGAAATACGTATTTTATTTTCAGCTCATGGCGAAGTGAACGAATGCACTTTAGTATTAGACCAAGCAACAGGTAAATCAAAAGGTTTTGGTTTTGTTGTCATGCCTAATGAAAATGAAGCGAATGCCGCATTAGCTGCTTTGCATGAAACGAGAGTTGCCAAGAACAGGATCAGAGTAAAAGTTGCCCAAGACTAACCTTCATTTTGTGAGCCTAAAGTATATTGTTTAAGTTTTGAGATTGCTTGTAAGTTAGGTGGAGTCAATAATAATTGCTCACACCTAACAATTTTCGTCGCTATTTATCCACAACACTTTTTATATTTCTTACCACTGCCGCATGAACACGGCGCATTTCGCTCTGGAACTTTATCAAAACGTTGCGTTGTTGGTTTATTTAACACCGCATCTAATTCTAGAATATTTTCTTCTTCATTTTCGTTAACCGTGATCTGGCCATGTAAAGCCTGCTCTAATAAAATGGTTTCAATTTCTACTTTACGTTGTTCAGACGGCACACTTAATTGTAACGGTTTAGCTTCGCTACCCAGTTTTACGTTACGCTTTGGGCTATAACCACTTTTTCCATATTTGCCCATAACATCTATGGTGCCTTTAAAAAAGAATTTTGACATAACGTGTTCCTAAAGAAGTTTAGGTGAATTAAAATTGGCGCGATGTTACCAGTTTCTTGCCTCGAAAGCGAAGTTGTAACCATAGCTGGGCTGACGATTTTAAAATTATTCAGGAAAGACTGTCTTTAAATAACTTGGATTTTCCCGTTAATGTCTAACCTTATTGGAGAAGTGTATTGTGTTTTTGGCGTGATAAAGTTTGTAAAAAATACATGATTGCCGTTATCAAGTATTTTACTAACAAGCGAGTTACTCACATAGTTTTCACTGATGTTTTCTGCAATTTTTTCAACAAAATGATGATCATTAAAGCCTAATAAATCGAAAGATGCAGGGCTTAAGATTTCAATTATTTTAGGTGCTAAAGAAACCAAATCAAGACTTGATTCAATACTCACGTAACTACTATCCGTTTGTGGGGTAATATGAATGGTAAAATAATCTTTGTCACTGATCGCATTTAAAGAATAACCATAAGGGTCAAAAACAAAATCATCAAGTTGAAAGTCAGGTAATAATTCATCGACACAGAAAAAAGCTCTTACATCGCTTGCAGTTAAACCTTTGTTAGTCAGAAACTTAGAAGCGGATTCTCCAATTTGATAAGCTAATAATTCATAAGAGATGTCATCAGGCGGCACTTGATATTGATTATCTTGATGAAAAACATAATTATGATGGCTATACATTTCGCCAAATCGATAAGCTTTACCTTTAACATATTTAGATAATAACTCAATATCATCACTAAATGAGCTTAATTGCGCATTCGAATAATATTCATTTTTACGCTGATACGTCACATGCAAGATATCTTTTGCATTGATATGTTTAATAAAATACTCGATGGAATAAACTAATTGAGTGATACCACAAGTTAAAATTAAAAAACGATCTTCCCATATAAACAAACTTGATTCAGAAAGGATAAAGGCTTTACAGTTTTCATTTTTAATCGATGACAACACTTTTGCATTACAACAGGCGACGAGCTGAAGCCAAAAATCATCGCTTATATCGTTAAGAAGCGAAAAGCTGTTTTTGTTGATCACTACTTCAGCTTTTTTTTCAGAGCCTTCAAAAAACATAAGAAATCCTTAGAACAGTCGACATCCGTTTAATCCCGCAAAGTAAAGCGGTGCGTTTTTCACTGTTGATAACGTCATTTAAGCTTGAGAAAGAATGCCCGTACTTTATAAAAATAATCGCAAATGACAAAGTTTTATTTTCACTATTTAACAATAAAACTTAGACCATGAAGGTTAAATACTGAACCTTGTACTTTGCGACTAGTTTTTTCTTATCTTTTTTCTTTTTTTCAGAGTCGATAAATGTTTATCGACATATGTTTTCTGTTTGTAGCTTAACGACAAAGTTGATCACCATAGTAATTATCCGCGTAATTACACGCTTTCGTATCATGATTAACTAAGGTTTTGGTTTCATTAATTTGTAAAAGTGTTTTGATCTGGTTTATCAATTTTTTCATTTTTGTGTCCTCATGAATTAACTAAAATAATGTTAAGTAAATTAAGTGCAATTCAACTTAATTAAGCCTTATCATGAAGCCAACACAACAATAAGTATATTTGATTAACTTGATATTATTAATCAATAAAATAGATTGACAATTACTCGATACACTTTTTGATTAATTCTTTATGAAAAATTTCTTTGAGCAAAGTGATTTCATTGGTTCTTATATAATTTGGTCGAATGATTAGTGCGATGGTTCGATGTGGGCCAGGCTCATTTAAGTGAACCGCTCTCAGTTCAGACTCACTATAAATTAATTGATCAAGCGCCATTTGTGGTACTAACGTAGTACCGAGTTTACCCGCCACCATTTGAATTAAAGTATGTAAACTAGCTGAATCAAAATCTGAGTCTTGCTTTTTGTTCTGTAAACTACACGCAGCCAATGCATGATCTTTCAAACAATGCCCGTCTTTCAGTAACATCAACTTTTCAACTTCTAATTCTTCACTCGTGATCTCTTGTAACTGACTAGGACACTCATCTTTATGGCTCACCCAATAAAAATCTTCCTGCCAAAACTCAAAACTCATCAAGCCATCAATTGAAAAAGGCAAGGCTAAAATAGCCGCGTCTATATCACCATTTCTAACCATATCAACCAAGATATGAGACTGTTCCTCTAAAATTTTTAATTTAAACGCTGGATAATTTTTACGCATTTCAGGTAATACTTTTGGCAACAAATATGGCCC
The DNA here is from genome assembly GCF_031846185.1 of Thalassotalea castellviae. Taxonomy (NCBI): domain Bacteria; kingdom Pseudomonadati; phylum Pseudomonadota; class Gammaproteobacteria; order Alteromonadales; family Colwelliaceae; genus Thalassotalea; species Thalassotalea castellviae. The sequence continues at coordinate 130,993 of NZ_JAVRIF010000008.1, read as the reverse complement.
AATTGTTGGAATCACACCAATGGTCATCGCATTAGAAAAAGGCTGTTGATCAGCACTGGCAAGCTGAAGCAATTCATCTACTTCTAATTTAACGCGTTTAGCTTTACTTAGAATTACTTGTCCTTCATCAGTAACCAATACTTTCTTATTATTGCGTTCAAATATCGTCATACCTAACTGTTTTTCTAGTTCAGTAATTGCAGTACTTAAGGCTGATTGAGAAACATTGCAAGCTTCAGCTGCTTTTTTAAAATGCAAGGTTTTCTCCACAGCTAGTGCGTAATGAAGCTGTTTTAGTGAGATCATCTTTTTCTACAACCTTTTCTATAATTAGTTTTATTGAACATGAATAACATTCTAATAAATTATCTAGTACATTGTTATCAGAATATTCATTAACCTGAATTAGGGTTAATGAATGTTAATTTATTTACAGTAAATATTAACTTAGCCTAACGCATGGAGAAGTTAAATCAGCAGTTAAGCGATAATTGCTATCGCTTAACTGCTTGATAGAAATAAAGAAGGGAAATTAGTTATGTGATTACATGCCTAACGCAGCTTTCACACCTGCACCGTAGGCACTATCTGCAGCACTACAATGTTTAATATGTCGCAGTTTAATATCGTCAGGTACGTCAGCCATTGACGCGGCAGTATTATTAAATAATGCTTGCTGTTGTTCTGGGCTCATCAAGCGAAATAAATCGCCGGCTTGTGAAAAGTAGTCATCATCTTCGCGATGATCCCAATGTGCAGCAGCTCCGTCTAATGCTAATGGAGGCTCAGAAAAGTCAGGCTGTTCCGCCCACTCTCCTTGGCTATTTGGCTCATAACCAATTGTTGCACCATGATTCCCATCAGTACGCATTTGACCATCTCTATGATAACTATGTACCGGACAACGCGCGGCATTGACAGGGATATGATTATGATTAACCCCCAGGCGATAACGCTGAGCATCACCATATGAAAATAATCGACCTTGCAGCATTTTATCAGGTGAAAAACCAATACCAGGTACAATATTGCCTGGGTTAAAGGCCGCTTGCTCTACATCTGCGAAGTAATTTTCAGGGTTACGATTTAATTCCATTACGCCAACCTCGATTAATGGATAATCTTTATGAGGCCACACTTTCGTTAAATCAAAAGGATTATATGCCACTTTAGCTGCGTCAGCTTCTGGCATCACTTGAACTTTTAATATCCATTGAGGAAAATTGCTATTTTCAATCGCATCAAATAAATCTTTTTGATGGCTTTCTCTATCTTTACCAACAAGTGCCTCTGCTTCAGCATCTGTTAAGTTTTTGATGCCTTGCTGAGTCACTAAATGAAATTTCACCCAAAAGCGTTCATTATCTGCATTGATAAAACTGAAGGTATGGCTACCAAAACCATGCATATGACGATAGCTCGCTGGAATACCGCGATCACTCATCACAATTGTTACTTGATGTAATGCTTCTGGTAACGATGTCCAAAAATCCCAGTTATTCGTGGCACTACGCAAATTCGTTTTTGGATCGCGTTTTACCGCATGATTTAAATCAGGGAATTTCAGTGGATCTCGCAAGAAAAATACGGGGGTATTGTTACCTACTAAATCCCAATTTCCTTCTTCGGTATAAAACTTAACCGCAAACCCCCGAATATCACGTTCAGCATCGGCGGCGCCACGTTCACCGGCAACTGTACTAAAACGAGTAAACAACTCTGTTTCTTTGCCGATTTCTGAAAATATTTTCGCTCGTGTATATTGAGTTATATCTTGGGTTACAGTGAATTTACCAAATGCCGCAGAGCCTTTTGCATGCATTCGTCTTTCAGGTATGACTTCACGATCAAAATGCGCAAGTTTCTCTAAAAACCAAACATCTTGTAAAAGTTGTGGGCCTCGCTTTCCTGCTGTCATCACATCTTGGTTATGGGCAACCGGGCATCCTGCTGCCGTTGTTAATTTTTTATTTGTCATTGATTAAATCCTTATTTATGTCGTCATTAACTCATTACTTGCTGCTTCTAGCGTCTATTAGTCAAATATAAGTCATCTTTATTGAGATTTATGACCTACTTTCATTGTAGTTAAATAATCAAAAATCAATATTCTATTTTCCAGAACATTGAATTCAATTTAATCAAATTTACCTAACTCAAGCGTACATTTAATATACCTCCATCGAAAGCAAAAACGCTTTCAATACTGAAAACTTAACAAGTTATATTTAAACAAAAGAGGAAAAACATCATGGCTCAAATAGGCAAATTAATCCCAGAATTTACAGCTCAAGCATTTCATAACGGTGAGTTCGTTGAAGTAACTTCTGAAAGTGTAAAAGGTAAATGGTCAATCTTTTTATTCTACCCTGCTGACTTTACTTTTGTATGTCCGACAGAGTTAGAAGATATGGCAAATCAATACGCAGAGTTACAAGAATTAGGGGTTGAAGTTTACGCCGTATCAACTGATACACATTTTTCACATAAAGCATGGCATGATTCTTCAGAAGCGATTGGTAAAATTAAATTCCCAATGATTGGCGACCAAACTGGCAACATTACTCGCGGTTTTGACGTCATGATTGAAGAAGACCATATGGCTCACCGCGGTACTTTCTTAGCAGATCCAGACGGCGTTATTCAAGTTGCTCACATTCACGCAGGTGGCATTGGTCGAAGTGCAAAAGACATGGTTCGTAATGTTAAAGCAGCACAATATGTTCGTGAAAATGACGGTGAAGTATGTCCTGCAGCTTGGGAACAAGGTGAAGCAACATTAACACCTAGCTTAGATTTAGTAGGAAAAATCTAAGTTTAAACACCTAAATTTATACAACTCTCCTTTGTATTGGCGAGAATAGGAAAGTCCTTTCTCGCCTTTTTTATCCATAGTTCACTAGACAATATAGGCGGTAATACTATGTTAAGTAACGATATTTTAAACGCATTAAAAACATATACTCAAAATATGACTAACAAGGTAGCACTAGTTCTGCAAACTGGTGAACACGAAAAACGAGCAGAGTTAGTCAAATTTTTAACACAATTAACGTCCGTATCAGACAATTTAACTCTGATTGAACGGGATGAAAATTTACGCAGTCCCATTACTTTTTATTTAGAAGTTGACGAAAAAAACAATGGTATTCACTTTTCAGGCATTCCCAGTGGTCATGAATTTAACTCGTTAGTTCTCGCCATCTTACATGCTTCAGGTACTGAACATAAACTCGATAAGACCTTGAGTAATATGGTGAAGAAAATTAAAGAGCCATTGCATTTTGAAGTGTTTATTTCATTAAGCTGCCATAACTGTCCAGACGTTGTGCAATCGTTAAATCAGTTTGCTTTATTAAATGAAAACATTAGCAGCGAAATGATCGACGGCGGTTTATTTCAAGAATTAGTCAGCGAGAGAAACATTCAAGGTGTGCCAAGTGTTTACTTAAACGGTGAATTATTTGCCAATGGTAAAATTGACACCGCGCAACTCGTTGATAAGTTAATTCAACGTTTCCCTTATATAGTTGGTGGTGATGATACAGAAGCATTACCGCTACAAGATGTTACCATTATTGGTGGTGGTCCAGCTGGTATTGCATCAGCTATATATGCCGCACGTAAAGGCTTGAACGTTACTATGATCGCTGACCGTATTGGCGGACAAGTGAAAGATACCGTTGGCATTGAGAACTTAATTTCGGTTCCGAAAACTACCGGCTCAGAATTAACCGGTAATATGCAAGCGCATCTAAGTGATTACGAAGTCACTATCAAAGAATTTTTACGCGTAGATAAAATTGAAAAATCAGCTGAGAACCCAAAATCGCCGAAAAAATTACATCTTTCAAGTGGTGAAGTGATTGAAACGAAAACTATTATTGTGGCTACTGGGGCAAAATGGCGTGAGCTGGGCGTGCCGGGCGAAAAAGAAAATGTGGGTTCAGGTGTCGCTTATTGTCCACATTGTGATGGCCCATTCTTTAAAGGCAAAGACGTAGCTGTAGTAGGCGGCGGAAATTCAGGCATTGAAGCAGCGTTAGACTTAGCTGGTATGGTAAATCATGTCACCGTCTTTGAATTTTTGCCAAGTTTAAAAGCGGATCAAGTGTTGGTTGAAAAAGCCGAAGCACATGAAAAAATTACCATTATCAAAAATGTCGCAACGAAAGAGGTTATCGCAGAAAACGGTAAAGTAAGTGCTATTGCCTATGAAGATCGTGAAACAGGCGAAATAAAGCAAAAAGCGTTATCAGGGATTTTTGTGCAAATAGGCTTATTGCCTAATAGTGACTTTTTAAATGGTGTGGTTGAGCGCACGCAATATGGTGAAGTGATCATTGATGAAAAATGTCAAACCACAGAGCCTGGCATATTTGCTGCTGGAGATGTTACAACTGTGCCGTATAAGCAAATCGTCATTGCTATGGGTGAAGGATCAAAAGCGTCATTATCAGCTTTTGATTATATTATTCGCGAAAGTTAATGATATTGATAAAAGAATGACATTTCAGCTCACATTTAACCGAGTAGATATGCTCATAATAAAAAAGAGTAATAACAATTAAGTTATTACTCTTTTTTAGTTATTGATAAACTAACAGCTCATTGAGAATTAAATACGTGAAAACGATACTTTATCAACTGTTAAATCATGTTCATTTTTCGACAGCCAACGTAACCCTTCACCGTTTACTTCTCCGTAAATTAGTGAGTGAAAAATTAAATCGTTTCAAAACCGTATGTAATAGCGAGTATTTATTTTAAATTACTGTAAATAAATTAATTTACTGTTCATTTTACTAAAGCGGTCGAAAATCACACCAATTTCTTCACCTTTAGTTATATCGGTTACATAAATATCATTGGGTAATTCAGTGTGTACTTTTAACGTTTGATCAATAAACGAATACTGCTTTAAAACCGTTTTATTATCCAGTGTGCCGATATAGTAGAAAGTCTCATCAATCACCTTTAATGTATTTGGTCTAATTCCTTTAATGTCTTCTAATGGAATCTTAAACATTACATCCACTTGACCTTCTTTTGATTTACGCATTAGTTGAGCTTTTTCCATATCTCCATAATATAAATAGTTTCCATCGACACTTTCCTGTGCAATAGCTCCTGCGTTTAATAGTATTTTTTCTTTCTCAAAAGTGAGGACATTAAATTTGTAAATGTTATATTGTTCGTCTTCATAAGTACTAAAATAAATAAACTTTTCATCATAAGACCATGACAATAAAAAAATTTTATTTGGTAGTAGTAACCTTTTAATTTCTTTTTCACCAGACAAATCAAACAAGGTTAATTCTGATTTAAGTTTAGTCCTAGCAACAAACGCTAAGGTGTTTCCCTGGGGCCCGATAATAGGACGATCTATCATATTTGCTTTTATATTCGTTACTCGCTCGACGTTTCCACCATCAAATTTCCAAATATCGTATAAACCATTTCGGTTGGACGAGAAATACAGCGTTTTATTTTTTGGCGAATAAAATGCATTCATATCAATTAAAGAACTATTTACCTTATCCATTTTCGGGATATCAATATTTCCAACACGTTCAATATTAATAGTTCGACTGTTATTTTTATAAATGAGACTTTGTTGATTTAATGGGCTAGTAACTAACATCGGAGTATGATCAGGAAGAGAATTTACTGCGGTTTCAATTTTATAATTATTAACATTGAAGCTCCAAAGCCCTTTTTGACCAGCCAACTCACCTGCAACCCATAACGATTTCTCATCTTTTAAAGACATTCCATATAGCCGACTAAACTTCTTTGTAATCAATTGAAATGCTTTTTTATTCATATCATAGCGATATAAATGAGTAATGCCATCAGACACAGTTGCAGCAACAAAAAGCGTATTAAGATCTTTAAATAATAATAAGTGTGGATTAGCTGTTTCGGGTAATTCAATAGTAGTAGCTAGCTTGTGTTGACTGTTTAAATCTATTTGCTTTAACTGAATTCGATTATTAGTTAAAACAGATAAAAATAACTGCTGAGATTCTAACGATAGTGCTAACGATATAATCATATTATTGGCGGTATATAACGTTGATTTCTCGTTGGTCGCAATATTGTGCTCAACAACTTCACATTTTAAACGCTGCGGACATTTTACATAATACCAACTTTGTGAATTTGCTAACCATAAAGGCAGCTTAAAGGATGATCCGGTATTAATGACTGTTTGCTTATGAGAATCAATGTCTAAAAGTGTTAATTCATTGTATCGCTCTTTGAAATGAGACTTTTTGGTGAATAGCAGACTTTTGCCATCTGGAGAAATTGCTGGTGAATCAGCAAACACATCAATATCCGTTAAAAAACTTGTTTGTGAAGGAAAACTTGTAGATTTAGTCGGTATGTCTTGAAACCAATAAAACAACGCAATTAGAATTGCAATTAAAACGCCCCACACTACTGTATTCTTATAATCGATTGGTGGTGTGCTAGAAACAGCATTTTCCGTTACTGACGGTCTTTTGATTTCTGATAGATCATAAATAAAACAATAGCCTTTTCGAGCAATAGTTTCTATATATCTAGGTTGTTTAGGGTCGTCTTTTAGTATTTTGCGTAATTCAAAAATTGCTCGTGTGACAACTTCTAAGCCAGTAACAGTATTTGGCCATAATGTTTCTGCTATTTGCTCTCTACTAACAACTTCACCTTTATTTGCAATTAAATAGCAAAGAACGGCCATTATTTTAGGCTCAACTTTACATTCTTTGCCATCAACAACTAGCTTATTATGTTCAGGCAAGACTAAATAAGGCCCTAATTCAAATTTCTCCCCACCAACAAAGGCCACGCAACCACCTGATTATTATATAAAAATAAATACCTAATAACTTCATTATAACAAGATTATGACTTCATATTCTAATAATAATATAAACAACCTGATTTTAATTAAACAGGTAATCAGAATGAAAACATACCGAAGAACACTTTCAGCATTGACGTCATTAATACTTTTGACTTCAACGCTTTCACACGCTATTGAGATAAAATTAACGATAGAAGGCGATGGCGAAGTTAAAGCTATAGAATCTGCAGAAGTTTGTAGCGAAAGCTGTACTTTAACCAACAGTTTACCTGTTAACACGCTATCACCCGTCGCTAAAACCGGCTCAAGTTTTACTGGTTGGACAGGTCAAAGCTGTGACTCAGGCAATGAAGTATTATGGAGTGATGATTCGACACAATTGACGTTAGCTGCTGGCGGTGCAAAAACAATAAAAACCGGCGACCTTAACAACGACAATTTTGATGACTTTATTACCATTAGTTTATTTAACGGCGTGATCACATCAAATATTAGTCAAGGGAACGGTGAATTCGATAAAGTTACTATTGATGACGATCGACGATATCCAACCGCTTTAGATCTAGCTGATTATGATAATGATGGAGATTTAGACCTTTATGTAGCAGAGTTTGGTAAAGGTGTACTTAATGTTTTTCTTAATAATGGCCAAGGTCAATTTACCTTTTTAAAAGACATCAAAGTTTCAAACATAAAGCCCTATTCATTCAAAGTATTAGATAAAAATAATGATGGTAAAAAGGACATTCTGATTTCATCTTTCAAAGCCAATATTAAAGAAGATTTATGGGTATTAGTTAACAGTATTGAAGATGCAAAAACGCAATGGTATATCAATACAGGTGAGGACTATATTGCTGAAGAAGTAATATCTGATTTAGCCAGCATGACAATAGACGCTTACCAAAAAGAGGGAGAAACTTACATTGTTGCAGCAGAAATTATTAATGAAACTGTCACTTATTATCATCAAGGAAAAGCAACGGTAATTGCTACTGGTAGAGGGGCTTACGGGGCTGCTTTCGGCGATATTGATAGAGATGGTAATATGGATGTGTTATCAGCGCATTACAGCCCTTCTGTATTATATCTAATGTACGGGAAAGATGACGGTAGCTTTAGTGATGCTAACTTGGTTACCACCGCTGACGATGGATTAACCGCTACTTCTTTCGGTGATTATAACAATGATGGTTTTATTGATATGGCAACCAGTGTGTTTAATGAAAAAGTATTCTTTTACTTGGCAACACAAAGCTATAAAGATTGTGTTATCTCAACAGATGCTAACATTACATTAACAGCAAACTTTACAGAAGGGACTACCAGTACCCCAGTAGTTGAACCAACTCCAACTACACCAACGGCTAAATCGGGAAGCGGTGGTGGAGGTAGCTTCTCTTTTCTTATATTGATGATGGGATTAATACTCAGGGTTAAAAAGTAAACAGGTAACGAGCCTTTAAAAAAAAGGTGAACTTTTCCCTACAAAAGAAGGGTAATAACATTACTGTTATTACCCTTGTTAAATTTTTACTGTGTTCTCGATAAGTACCTGTTCATCTAGCTTAATCATTAAAAACTCAATAGCAAATTTACTAAGTTATATAACACTATAAAGCCTGTTTAATTTCGTTTGGCGTAAGTCCTGTCCAACGCTTAAATGAACGGCGAAAATTAGTTAAATCTGAAAAGTGTAATTCACTCGCCACTTTTTCATTATTGTAACCTTGTTCGGTAAGTTGAAAAATAGCTTGTTGTTGTCGAAATAAATCTAATAAATTTTGATAACTTGTATGATGATTCGCTAATTTTCTTTTCAACGTTGCAGGACTAACGCTTAAACCTAAAGCTATTTTTTCGAGTGTAACTTCTTTATTTTGTGCTAAATACTGCCCTATCGTTTGATAAACGTATTGAATAATTCCAACTGAAAAACCACTTCGATCTACTTGATTCAAATGATAGCGTTTAATAGCTTGATTACTTTCTGTAAATGGCTTTCTCATAATATTTTCTGGTAATGATAGTTGCAAGCCACAATGATTTTTGACAATTGTAGGCACGATAAAAGAGCCAATATGAGGAGTAAATCGATACGCTTGTTCAAAGTAAGCTTGGTATTGTTCAATATGTTCAGGTTGTGAATAAGGAAATTTGTCACTCGACCTGCTGGCCTGCTCAATAACGTAAAGCACAACCAAATAAAAGTCATTAACGTGATCCCTCCTTCGCCAATCGCATCAAGTAAATCTAATTCCATCACATTTTTTGACATGCCTACAGAAAACACCCCGACAACTACAAGAGTAATCATGGTGAAAAAAATAAAAAATAATGTTTTATGTAAGGGAAGAAAAGTAAAATTCATCTAATTGTTTCACATTGCTGACTCTTATCATTAGCTTAAGAGTCGTTCACTATCAATAAAAGGGTCATATTAGCTCACCTAAGTGACAGTTTTTTTACTGTTCGAGAACCATTTTCTCCTTCGCTTATGTATTCACTGGCTTTAAAGAAGTTTATCTTTATTTTTAGCCGGGTTTAATCAGCTCATTCATATCAAAATCTTCCGTTAAAAAGCATAAACCCCACCTGATTGTCACTGACGAATTAATTCTGAAATATTTTTGTCATCTGCTTTCGTTATTGTCTCCGCCAATAAATTTCACCGACACTAACATTGAATTAACACTTGAATTTACACAGACATTTTTCAGGTAAATCATCAAGCTAATCAGTGTTACAACTATTAATGAAACTGAGTATTAACAATGAAAAAAAATCACACTTGGAAAAATTTTCAACGTACGGCCATTGCTATCGCGTGCAGTGCGACTTTATATTCGGGCAATATTTATGCTCAAGAACAAACATTTAATGGCCGCATTACCGATTCGTCAAACACGGTATACTTTGAAGGCGCTAAAATAGAAATTAAAGAACTTGGCATCAGTGTTATCTCGTCACGTGATGGGTCTTTTCGTTTTCCACAACTAGCGGAAGGTGAATACACCATTGAAATAACGTATGTTGGTGTTCCAAAAGTAACCCATAAAATTGTCGTTGCGGCTAACCAAAATACCGCACAGTCATTTGTTATTGGTGAGCGCAGCGAAGCACTCGATAACATCATAGTTTATGGCCAAAGAGCTGGACAAGCGGGCACCATTAATCGTCAAAAAAATGCAAACAAGCTAATGTCTATTGTCAGTGCAGACACCATTGGTCAATCACCGGATCAAAATGCTGCAGAAGCATTACAACGATTGCCTGGTTTGTCTATTCAACGCGATCAAGGGGAAGGACGTTTTGTCGCTATTCGCGGTATTGACCCTAATTTTAATAATGTCACGATCAACGGAGTGAACGTACCTTCACCAGAATCAGGTGTGCGTAGTGTCGCAATGGATGTTATACCATCAGAGTTAATACAAAGTTTAGAAGTCAGTAAAACCGTTACGCCAGATATGGATGCCAGTGCGGTCGGTGGTTCAATTGAAGTAAAAAGCTTAAGTGCCTTTGACCGTCAAGGTCGAAGTTATAGCGCCACTATTCAAGGCTCATATAATGAATTAATGCAAGACACTAGCCCTAAATTATCTGGCAGTTTCACCGATATTTTTGACTTATCATCAGGTGCACAACTTGGCGTTGCAACTGCTTTTTCATGGTTTGAGAGAAAGTTTGGCTCTCATAATATGGAAGCTGGCGGTGGCTGGGCTGAATTTGAATACGAAGATAACGCAACAGGTGATGATGTAGAAGCCTTTTCTACCGAAGAAATTGAACAACGCCACTACCAAATTACTCGAGAACGATTAGGCGCAGCATTAAATTTTGATTTACATACCTCAACCACAGATAAGTATTTCCTAAGAACTTTATATAGTAAATTTTCAGATGATGAATTTCGCTCTCGTAATACCTACAAGTTTGATTCAGGAGCAATAGACCTGACAAGTTATAGTGATAATTCAGCACACTTTATTAACGCCGAAATGGAGCGTGATACAAAAGACAGATACGAAGAGCAAAAAATTCTATCATTAGTCTTAGGTGGTGAAAATTTAATCAATCAATGGTTTGTCGAATACGACATTAGTTATTCAAAGTCTTCCGAGAATGAACCTGATTACGTTGAAGCCGTATTTGTTGGTGAAGAACTTGACCTTGGCTATAACGCAACAGGTCCTATCCCTCAATTAACTCAGTCAAGTGCTGCACATGATTTAAATAACTTTGCAATGGATGAAGTTGTTTATGAAAACAACTTGTCTGAAGATGAATCGATGAGTATAAAAATTGATTTATCACACGAGTTCGTTTGGCAAAATCACAATGGTGAATTTAAGTTTGGTTTAAAGCATCAGGCTCGGGATAAATTTACACGAATAGAAGCGACAGTATTTGATGGAGGCTTTGACGATATTACCGCGCAGAAATTCGCTGCACCATCTCCAGAATACAACTTAGGTAATTTTGGCCCAAGCATTAATGAAACATCTTTAAGAAGCTTCGTTTTTACCAACAAAAATGCATTTGAGATAAATGATTTAGACTCTTCAATCGACAGTAATGGTGGCTCATATACCAGTGAAGAAAACATCAGCGCGGCTTACGCTATGGTTACGTTAGACATTGATAACTGGCAAATCGTTACAGGATTACGCTATGAAAATACCCGATTTGAAACCTCGGGAAATCGCGTTGAACTAATCGCTGATGAAGTCAATGACGATGAAAGCGTTGCAATTTCACCTTGGCAAGTGACTAAAGATTACGATCATTTATCGCCAAGTTTAAATATTAAATATACGCCATCAGATAAATTTGTGGCTCGCTTTGCCTATACACAAACCATTGCTCGACCAACTTTTGAGGATTCTGCAGCATTTCAATTAATTGAAAGCGAAGTGACAGAAGATGATGGTGTAATTGAAACAGAGCGCAAAGCTGAGGTAGGTAATCCTGAATTAAATCCTTACGAATCAAGCAATTTTGATTTATCCCTTGAATATTATCCGGGTAATATTGGTGTGCTTTCTGCCGGCTTATTCCATAAAAATATCAGCAACTATATTGTATTAACTGAGGTACAAGATAATGGTCAATGGGATGGATTTGAAGAAGTGATACAACCTATCAATGGCGGTGAAGCGTCCTTGGCAGGTTTAGAATTAGCATGGACTAAAAACTTTGATTCTGGGGTATTTATCAGTGCAAATAGCACTTTCATTGATACCGATGAAGATTTACCAAACCAAGCTGATACGGTTGGTAACCTTATGTTAGGTTATGAGAATAATAAGTTTAGTGCTCGTTTCAGTACTTCATATCGAAGTGAAAGCTTTCAATTTCTAGAAGGTGATAATGCTGTCTATGAAGATACTCACACTCAAATTGACTTCACGGCTAAATATTACATTAATGACACAATGCAAGTTTACTTTAACGCAGTGAACTTAACCGATGAGCCTATGTATCTTTACCATGGTAGTACTCGCTATAACTATCAATATGAGGAATACGGCTCTTCATTCGAACTCGGTTTTACCATTAATTCACTTTAAAAACGTATAACGGCAAGGTGTTAGCTTTCGCGCACCTTGTACCATTTGAGAATCTCATGAAATTATTAAAATACTCGTCAATAACGACATTAATATTAGTCACTGTTGCTTGCCAACAAGTTAATACTCAATCAACACTTGCAAACCAAGCTGAAAACAATTTTCACAACTCGTCTGAAAACATTAACTTTTTAGCCTTTGGAGATGGAGGTTACAGTGTTGACTATCCTAAGAAAAAACACATTGAAAACCCACTAAATAAAACTCAGTTTATCGCAAAGGAAAAACAAGATTGGTTAGAAGATTATCGTCCAATTACTGAATTTGACCATGCACCTATCCATGTTTACCCTGAAAGTGGTATAGCGACTGAAGCGAGTGGCGCTATTCCAGTAGGCCAAGCAATGGCAGATTTGTGCCGCCAGCGTGATTGTGAATTTGGCATTCAACTCGGTGATAACATTTACCCTGATGGCGCCGATGCAGACGATGGCAAAGACGATCAAAAACGCATGGACGATTTGATTCTTGGTCCTTTATTACCGTTATTTGAGCAAACACCAGAATTAGTGGTTTATTCAGCGCTAGGCAATCACGATTGGAAAACTTCAAGAAAAGGTATTGCCTTACAAACAGAGTGGATGACCAAGCAAAAAAATTTCCATATGGATAAACAAGGTTACTATCGCTATACCAAAGGAGAGCCAGGTAACGAGGTAGAGTTTTTTGTCTTAGACACTAACATGTTGTTAGCTGGACAGACTTTTTATGAAGTGCCATTAAACCCCGATGGGAGTGAAGGCAAATTAGATATTGCTTTAAAAGCAGGTACCGCTGAGTTAGAAGTTCATGAAAAGCATGAAGGCCCTCAAAATAATGAAGATAAAATACAACTTCAATGGTTAAAAGAAGGTTTAGCTAATTCAACTGCGAAATGGAAAATTGTGTATGGTCACCATATTTTATGGTCGATAGGTGGGACAAAATATAGTGAAGGACATGTATTACGTAAACTCATCATGCCAACCCTTTGTCAATATGCAGATGCCTATATTGCTGGTCATGAACATGATTTAGAGCTACTTACCGACGATTGTTCTTTATATCCTGAATCGAAAAGTGCTGAGCCACTGCCCCTTATTATTAGTGGAGCAGCATCGAAAATGCGCGGAAAACATACGCCATTTGCAAATTATCAAGAAAAAACCTACCCGCAGTATGAATTACTTTGGTCAAAAAGTTTTACTTGGGGTTTCTCGCATATCAATATCGACAACGTAAATGATCAGCTTAATGTTGAATTTTTTACCACACCACGCGATGGACATGGAAAATTAACACCTGAATATCGTCATACATTTTCTCGTAGGGTAGCAAAAAATATTGAATAATATTGGCGAGGTTTAATTAATCTACTCTTTAATCAATATGACCAAACAAGGGTAATAACATCACTGTTATTACCCTTGTTAATTTTTCAAAATTAATCTCTGAAGTTTAGTGGTTTTCAGAAACCATATTCACGGTATATTTTGGAATTTCAACTACAAGATCTTCATTGGCAACACGCGCTTGGCAACTTAAACGAGAATCAGGCTCTAAGCCCCATGCTTTGTCTAATAAATCATCTTCAAGTTCATCGCTTTCTTCAAGTGAATCAAAACCTTCGCGAATAATGACATGACAAGTAGTACAAGCACATACTTTTTCACAAGCATGCTCTAAGTCGATATCATTTTTCAAGACAACGTTTAATACGCTTTCACCAGTTTCAGCTTCTAAAACTGCACCATCAGGGCAAAGCTCTTCATGAGGTAATACTATAATTTTTGGCATCTTAATCTCTTTAAACTTTTCTTATCTTTCAGTAAATTCAATCAATTTGTTCGTTATATATCATCAACGGTTTGACCGGATAATGCAGTACGAATAGAAGCGTCCATTCGTCTTTCAGCAAAAGCGCCTGTATGATGATTTAACGCTTCAATTGTTTTCTCAATTTCATCAGCATTGTCACCTTGACTTGCTTTTGCTAACGCTGAAATGGCCTCATTAATGATAGTAAGCTCCTCCGACGTTAATAAATGGCTATCGGCTGCTAATGCTGACTGAATAGACTCAATAACTCTTGCCGCTTCAACTTGTTGCTCTTTTAACATACGAGCTTGCATGTCTTGAGCAGCGTTAGTCATTGAAGCTTTTAACATGCTGGTTATTTCATCTTCAGCTAAACCAAATGAAGGTTTAACTTCAATACTCGCTTCAATGCCAGTGGACTTTTCCATCGCCGATACTTCTAATAAACCATCGGCATCGACTTTAAACGTCACCCGAATATGAGCCGCGCCGGCCGCCATTGCAGGAATACCACGTAATTCAAAACGAGCGAGTGAGCGACAATCGTCAACTAATTCGCGTTCACCTTGTAAAACATGAATCGCCATTGCGGTTTGACCATCTTTAAAAGTGGTAAATTCTTGTGCTTTAGCGACAGGAATCGTGGTATTTCTTGCGATAACCTTTTCAACTAAGCCGCCCATGGTTTCTAGCCCAAGTGATAAAGGAATAACATCCAGTAATAACATGTCACTGTCAGGCTTATTGCCAGCAAGGATATCCGCTTGAATAGCAGCACCAATCGCCACAACTTTATCAGGGTCAATTGATGTTAAAGGCGTTTTATTAAAATATTTTTCTGTTTCAGCCCGCACCAAAGGCACTCGTGTTGAACCACCTACCATCACAACTTCATTAACATCACTAATAGTGACCTCAGCATCTTTTAATGCACGACGACAAGCGCGAAGCGTTTTAGCAACTAAAGGTTTGATCAATTGTTCAAACTGAGTTTTAGTGACTTCGCCTGACCATTGCTGTTCATTCGCTAAAGACAGATTTAGTTGAAAGGTATCTTGAGTGGTTAATGCTTCTTTTGCTTTACAAGCTTGATCAAGTAATTGACGTTCAATTGATGTCGATAAAGGTCGAGTAAGTCCTGCTTGCTCAATAATATGATCAACCAGTGCAACATCAAAATCATCGCCGCCTAAAGCTGAGTCACCACCGGTAGCTAACACTTCAAAAACACCTTTATTTAATCGGAGTATCGAAATATCAAAGGTACCACCACCTAAATCATAAACGGCGATAATCCCCTCTTGCTGACCTTGTTGCTCTTTATCTAATCCATAAGCAACCGCCGCAGCCGTAGGCTCACTTAATAAACGTAACACATTGACGCCAGCAAGTTTTGCCGCATCTTTTGTACTTTGACGTTGAGCATCATCAAAATAAGCAGGTACAGTGATCACAACACCGGTAAGCTCACCACCTAATGCCTGTTGGGCTCGCTCTGATAAAGCTTTTAGAATTTCAGCAGAGACTTGAACAGGGTTGATTTCTCCTGTACGAGTCACAAAACTTGGATGGTTTTCATCACCACAAAAATCATAGGGCAAGGAATGATATTTACTTTTAATATCCGTTAAAGAACGCCCAATCAGACGCTTGGCAGAAACAATGGTATTTTCAGGATCGACAATCGCGAGTTCTTTCGCTTTTTTGCCGACAATAATTTCAGAGGATTGATAACTCACAACGGAAGGAAGTATATCCTGCCCTTCACTATCTGTAATAGTTTCAGGCAGACCGCTTTTCACTGTAGCTACCAGTGAATTTGTAGTGCCTAAATCGATTCCTACGGCAAGTCGGTGTTCATGAGGGACAGTGCTTTGACCCGGTTCTGCAATTTGTAATAACGCCATGTGGGGCTCGTAATGTCAAAAATGGATGAAAAGATTAATCGTCAAATAACTGTTCTTCTAAACGATCTAATTCTAGGTGAAGTTTTTGATAAAACTTTAATTTTCGTAAATTTTCACAAGCGACTTTATTGGCGCTTTCTGTGTTTTCTTCGAGTGATACTTGCATCGCTTTAAACAGTTGTTGAAATTCAGTATCTAAAACCTGATGAGCTTCAAAAACAGCGGAATCGGTATCATCAGCAAACTTTATTTCAGCTAACATTTCCCGTAATTCCATTTGACGCATCAAAAACATATTATCACTAAAAGTCATTTGCTCACTGGGTAATTCAACACCGCGCAAGCTTAATATATATTCAGCACGTTTAATTGGATTTTTTAGCGTTTCGTAAGCATCGTTTACCGCTGTCGATTTTTTAACAGCAAGCATTTGATCTTGATTTGACGCATGGGTAAAACGATCTGGATGGACACTTTTTTGAATCGCTTGAAAACGTTCTGATAACTGTTTTAAATCAAGAGAAAACGATATATCTAAGCCAAAAATTTCAAAATAGTTCACAACTAAAACCTAATAAGACAACTGAGACAATTTTTGATGGCGGCGATTATACATTAAAGCTTTCGCCGCAACCACATTCGCCCTTTGCGTTTGGATTTGTGAATTTAAAGCCTTCGTTTAAGCCTTCTTTGACAAAATCTAATTCGATGCCATCAAGGTACACAAGGCTTTTGCCATCAATAATGATATTGACATCATCAATTGAAAACATAGTATCGTCTTCATTAAGCTCATCAACAAATTCAAGGACATAAGCTAGACCAGAACAACCGGTGGTTTTTATACCTAAACGTAAACCAAGTCCTTTACCTCTATTCTCAATAAAGCTTTTTACTCGATCTGACGCAGCAGGCGTCATTGTTACACTCATTTAACGCCCTACCTATGAATCGTGCTTGGTACGATAATCTTCAATTGCTGCTTTAATGGCATCTTCCGCTAAAATTGAACAATGAATTTTTACCGGAGGTAAAGCAAGTTCTTCAGCGATCGCTGTGTTTTTAATTTCACCAGCTTCGTCAATTGATTTACCTTTAACCCATTCAGTAACTAATGAGCTAGAAGCAATAGCGGAACCACAACCATAGGTTTTAAATTTGGCATCTTCAATAATACCAGCGTCGCTGATTTTCAATTGTAACTTCATAACATCGCCACATGCAGGTGCGCCTACCATGCCGGTTGCTACATTGGGATCATTTTTGTCCATTGAACCAACATTACGTGGGTTTTCATAATGGTCGATTACTTTTTCACTATAAGCCATATTATTCTCCTACTTTTTAGCAGCAACTGAGTACTGCTAAAAATTAAATTTACTAAAATATCAAACAATTATTAATAATGAGACCGCTTAGTGCGCCGCCCATTCAATTGAGTCTAAATCAATACCGTCTTTAAACATTTCCCAAAGAGGTGACATGTCACGTAAATGACCGATTGATTTTTGAATAATTTCAATTGCGTAATCAATTTCTTCTTCTGTGGTAAAACGGCCGAAGCTGAATCGAATTGAACTATGTGCCATTTCATCATTTAAGCCTAACGCACGTAACACATATGATGGCTCTAAACTTGCTGATGTACATGCTGAACCAGATGAAACAGCTAAGTCTTTTAATGCCATGATTAAAGATTCACCTTCAACAAAGTTAAAGCTGACATTTAAATTACCAGGATAGCGCTTCTCAGCATCACCATTGATAAACACTTGTTCCATATTACTTAAACCCGCCCATAAACGGTCACGCATTTTCGTAACATGTGCAATGTCTTGTGCCATTTCTTCTTTAGCGATGCGGCAAGCTTCACCCATACCAACAATTTGATGAGTTGCTAATGTACCACTGCGCATACCGCGCTCATGACCACCACCATGCATTTGTGCTTCTAAACGAATACGAGGTTTACGACGAACATATAAAGCACCAATACCTTTAGGGCCATACATTTTATGTGCAGAAATAGATAACAAATCAACTTTTAGCGCTTGCATATCAATGTGAATTTTACCCACACTTTGTGCAGCATCGACATGGAAAACAATTTTACGAGCACGACACATTTCACCAATTTCAGCGATATCTTGGATAACACCAATTTCGTTATTTACATGCATAATACTCACTAAAACCGTGTCATCACGCATAGCCGCTTCAAGCTTGTTTAAATCGATAAGGCCATTTTCTTCAGGATCTAAGTAAGTGACTTCAAAACCTTGACGCTCTAGCTCACGACACGTATCTAAAACAGCTTTATGTTCTGTTTTACATGTAATGATGTGTTTGCCTTTTTTGCTGTAAAAGTTGGCAACACCTTTAATCGCTAAATTATCAGATTCAGAAGCACCTGAAGTAAAAACAATTTCACGCGGGTCTGCGTTAATTAATTCGGCAATTTGGTTACGCGCAATATCAACCGCTTCTTCGGCTTGCCAACCAAATTTATGCGAACGGGAGGCTGGGTTGCCATAAAAACCGTCAGTGGTCATGTATTGCATCATTTTCTCAGCAACACGTTTATCTACCGGTGTTGTTGCTGAATAATCAAAATATATAGGAAGCTTCATTTGGCTAACTTTCTCCAACTCAATAAAATTACTGCGCTAGCAGTCATGTACTATATTTGTGGTTGCGATTAAGGTTTCTAAAGTATGTTTTGACTCTGCTTTTTTTTGCAGACTGTCTTGTCTTTTCGAAACCATTTTAACATTTCTTTGTTCAACGAGCTCAGACAAAGTAATGCCTTGTAAAAAATCTTCAATTCTTTGGCTTAACCCTTCCCATAGAGAGTGGGTTAAGCATTGTTTGCCTGATTGACAGTCACCAGTACCACCACATTTGGTCGCATTGACGCTTTCATCAACGGCACTAATGACATCTGCAACTGCTATTTTTGCTGAGCATCGACCTAAACGGTAACCACCGCCAGGACCACGAATACTATTAACAAGACCGTGTTTACGTAATCGTGAAAATAATTGCTCTAAATAAGATAGGGAAATACCTTGACGATCAGAAATATCAGCTAAAGAAACAGGACCTGTAGACGCATGTATAGCAACATCAAGCATTGCTGTAACTGCATATCGACCTTTAGATGTTAATTTCATGAATAACCCCTGTTAAATTGCCGCGCAATTTTACATAACCCTACAAAATAGTCAATTGAATACCTGACTACTATACTCAAGTATTCTAATCGTATTCGAGTAATAACTCAAGTAATACCTTAGTAAAATACTCAAGTATTATTCATGGCGCTTTTAATTAATAATCGTGATTGTTTGAGTGTCTGCTAAAAATTGCTGACACGATAGCCGATAGCCTTTTTTTAACTGGGCATTTGAGAGTTTTTCACGCTCTGCGTCGGAGATAGATGACATTGACGACAATAATATTAAACAACTACCACAGGTACCACCGCCACCACACACTGAAGGGATTTCGATATTATTTTTTGTTAAACCATCAAGTAAATTAGTTTTATCGTTTAAAGTTATCTCGCTAATGATTTGCTGATTTTTATTGAGTAGCTTCACTTTTCGTTTTTTCGAAAACAAATCAATTTGATATTGACCATTAAAGCCTAGTTGGATTGTCCAAATAATGCCCGTTAACGATAACCATAAGGTAATAAATGCAAATAATAGGATTTGAATATTATTAAAACTTCCTTCTTTGCCATAATCCATAAAGTGCAACATAAAGAAAAAGTCAGCAAAACGTTTATCATCATTACTGTGTCCGATAAGCCGACCGCTGCCTGTTTCAATATATATACTGGTATTTAATGCATCGTCATAATTGACTCGCCATATGGCATTTTGTTCTTTCGGAAAATCTTCATTGCCATTTTCAAGTAATGTAACTTGGATTACTTGGCCTGGCCCGTTATAACTAGCTGAAGCGAGTTTTTCAGCCAATTTTGCATCAACCACAATTGCTTCACCGGTATACGCGTTTATAATGCTGTAATGATTGGAAAAATGTGAATAAAGCGCCCGATTATGATTAATCAAATAAACCGGTTGCGTGAGTAAATGGCTTAAGTTGATTGCAACAATAGTATTAGCTTGTTTATGTTGTTCACTTTGACTTATCTCATTTTTTTGTTTGAGCAGTTCCTTTGGCTCTATTAGTCGCTCAGCGTCAAGGTTCACGGATGCTGACTGAGCGACGAGATAGTGAGTGCCTTTCGCTTTGTTATGATCCATTAAATTAAAATAGAAACCAGAACCAAGCCAAATCAGTACTTGTAAGCCAACAATTAATGACGCCCATTTATGAATTTTTTTAATTACAGACATTATCGGCTGCTCTTATTTAATACACGATAGTACACTAAAATCACTCCGCTTAAGCCAGCAAAAATGCCGAAAAAAGCAAACGTAAACAGCAATGTATTGTCAACTTCACTGTCTTGATAATCCATCACATGAAAACGAAAGATCCAGTCAAACAAACGCCAAAACTCATGTCGTTTGCCCACGATTTTTCCTGAAGTAGCTGAAACATAAAGTATTGGTGATGCAAAATCATCAAAACTTATTTGCCAAGCGGGTAAAGCACTCGATCGTAATTCAAAAGGAGGGTTTTCGGTAATCAACAACACGCTATAAATATGACCATCGCCCGTATATTCCTGTTGTGCAACAGCTAACGCAGTATTTTTCGCAATAGGAGATAACAATTTACCGGTATTCGCATCAAGCAAAACATTGTCATCATCGAGCTTAAATCGATAAACTGGTTTGGCTAAAAAACTTGAAAGCTCAAGCTCTTTAGCCTCAGGATATAACCTATATAGCTCTTTAATAGAAAAATTTACATCAACATCATCAAGATTAACTTGTTGATTTTTAATTAAAGTATCGCCGTGTATATAATCAATATTGAAAAAGACCATATAGGCACCGGTTACCGACCAAATGACAAATTGTATACCCAAAAATAGCATCAGCCATTTATGGGTTTTACGTACTGCTTTTAGCAAACTAAAAGGAGGTTTTATAGTTGTTTTTATCGCTTTATGTTGCATGTTTATATCTTTTATCGTTTTACATGGCAAATCGTTTAATTATCAATGGCTCAACAAAAATATTTAGCTTATTTTTTCACCGACAACTGACCTTTTCGCCATAAGAAATACACCGCAGGCAATACTAACAAAGTTAAAAATACGGCACTTGCCATGCCGCCAACCATAGGTGCTGCAATACGACTCATGACTTCTGAACCTGTCCCTGTGCCATATAAAATGGGAAGTAAGCCAATAATAATCGTTGCAACTGTCATCATAATAGGACGAACTCGCATCCCCGCCCCTTGAATAATAGCGTTCGTTAGCTCTGTGTGGTTAAACTCTCGCTGCTGCTGTTCACATTGATTTTTAGCCTGTGAGTATGCCTGATTTAAATACACCAACATAATCACACCTATTTCAACAGACACTCCTGCTAAGGCAATAAATCCGACACTTACCGCCACAGAAAAATTAAACCCTTCTAAATATAACAGCCAAACACCACCGATCATTGCTAAAGGTAAGGTTCCCATAATAATCGCCACTTCCATAAAGTTTCTAAAACTTAAATAAAGTAAAACAATGATTATTGCTAGAGTTAAAGGCAAGACAAATTTTAGCTTTTCTTTTGCTCTTTCCATATATTCATATTGTCCTGCCCAAGTGAGTGAATAACCCGCTGGTAATGACAGCTCTTTCGCAAGTTTTTCTTTCGCTTTCGCCACATAACTGCCGACATCAATATTTTCAATATCGATGTATATCCAACCATTAATGCGAGCATTCTCACTCTTGATCCCCGGAGGGCCTTCTTCAATATAAACCTTAGCAACATCTGCTAATGCTATTCTTTGCCCTGTTTTAGTCACGATGGGAAGTAACTTTAATTGCTCGGGTGAATCTCGATAGTCTTGAGGATATCGTAAATTAATGGGATATCGTTCTAGCCCTTCGACCGTTTGTGCAACATTAAGCCCACCTATCGCTGTTGCTACGACTTGTTGAACATCTGAAATATTAAGACCATAACGAGCTGCCTTTTTTCTATTAATGTCGACTTTTATATAGCGCCCTCCGGCGACACGTTCAGAATAAACAGAGGCCGTCCCTTCGAAATCTTTCAGTAACCCTTCAATTTCTAACCCTATCCCTTGAATAACGCTAATATCACTGCCAGCAACTTTAATTCCAACAGGGGTTTTAATACCTGTCGCGAGCATGTCTATTCGAGTTTTAATAGGCATTACCCACGCATTAGTCACACCAGGAAATTTAACTATCGCATCTAACTCTTGAGTTAAGCTTTCAGATGTCACACCTTCTCGCCATTGTGATAATGGTTTTAGTTGAATAAAGGTTTCGATCATCGTCAAAGGTGCTGGGTCTGTCGCCGTTTCAGCACGACCTACTTTACCAAAAACGGTATCGACTTCAGGAATTGTGCTAATGAGTTTATTTGTTTGTTGCAATAACTCGCGCGCTTTACCAATTGAAATCCCAGGGTACGTCGTTGGCATATACATCAAGTCACCTTCATCAAGTGGCGGGATAAATTCACTACCTATCTTATTAACCGGCATAAATCCAAGCCAAGTGATTATCAAAGCAGCAATTAAAGTAAGCTTTGGAAAACGTAAGACCGTTTTTAAAAAAGGCATGTAGCTTACGATCAATAGCCGATTAATTGGGTTTTGCCTTATTTCATTTAACTTTTTGTAAAAAATCAAATGGTTTTCAAGTTAAAAATTTTTGAAATTATGCTTTCTACAACTTAGTTAACATGCGTAGATAAGTTGTAAAGCATGAACGGTGAAAAATGGACAGATCTGTCCTAGGCTAGTCGGCGGATAGGGGGTTTAAATAAATAATTTAAATGTTGTGATTGCAGTGAAGAGACAATAAATAGTATTTTTGATTGAATAACTTGGTTTGCAAATATAAAACCTGTCGAGTGATTCATTAGGTTGCTGTAGCTACAACTGGCCATTTCGCAATTACAGCTGTCGTCACAGCAATTTTCTTTTGAATTATCGCTCTTCTTATCATCAACTGAAGTCATCATCATATGTTGACTGTGATCCATCATTGGATAAGTATTATTACTAGTTCGGGATTGATTATCTTTAAATTGATTTGTCACTGGCGCCGTATTTAAATGAGTAAATGAACCATTGGCCATCATTATCTGAGAGCACGAACTGACAGCCGTCGCAGATACTTGCAGCAAAAAAAGCACAAGTATTGCAAAAGTAACCGCTTTATTCAGTATTGAATGCATCACAATAAATTCAATTTGTCCTGTTTAGATAATTTCAAATCGTTATGATTAACCGTTTACTTGAATTGGCTATTTGCTCTCACATAATTAACATTGATGAGATTATGCTTTGTCGCATTAAAAATCAACGTTTGATCGTGAAATTAAAATCATAAACCCTTAAAGATTGACCTGAATTTCAAGTATTATATTTCAGGATCAAACGACTCAACATGTGATTGACGTCTTTTCGCTGCGGCTTTTTCATCTTCATCAAATTCACCAACACGCAACTCAGGTAAAGCTTCTTGGCATACTTCACCACCAAGTTGATTAATTTCCTTGCAAAGCACAGCAACTTTATTATCCATTAAGTGCATATGATCAAGTAAGCGACCGATGGCTTTTGCCACCGGATCAGGATTATCAGCTGACACCGCATAAGCATCAAAACCATATTTTTTCGCAACTTCTTCTCGTTGCTCAGAGGCATCATTTGATTTATTTGGATTAACAATACGTCCCGGAATACCTACGGCAGTAGCACCGGCTGGTAAATCTTTCACCACAACAGAATTTGATCCGACTTTACCGCCTTTACCAATAGTGATTGGTCCTAAGACTTGCGCACCAGCACCAATCACAACATTGTCTTCTAAAGTAGGATGACGTTTACCACCATTCCAACTCACACCACCTAATGTCACACCATGGTATATGGTAACATCGTTACCTATTTCAGCCGTTTCGCCAATCACAATACCCATTCCGTGATCAATAAAAAAGCGGCGACCTAAAGTGGCACCAGGATGAATTTCAACCCCCGTTAACCAACGAGAAAATGTTGATAATAAACGAGCAATTAACTTCCAATTATTACGCCACAATTTATTGCTTAACCGATGGATCCAAATAGCGTGCATGCCAGGGTAATTGGTCAACACTTCAAAGGTATTTCGAGCTGCAGGATCTCTATCAAAGACACTTTTAATATCTTCTTTGATACGGCTAAACATAATATTTCCTATTTTTTATTGTTGATTGCGTTTTGCTGACTTTTCAACGGAAGACAACATTCCACGCCACATTTTAACTTCTTTACTATCAGGTCTTGCGCGATTAATAAATCGTCTTAACTTTGTCATCACTAAACCTGGGTGACTCGGCACGATAAACCCCGTTACTTTTAATGCTTGCTCAAAATGTTCAAACATTCGTTCTGTTTCTTCGACAACAGGATACTGTTCATCGTCAGTTTTTTCGTTAGCTTTGCTGTTAAACTGCGCTTGTTCTTGTGCTTTTTCATTAGCCAAAAATGCCATACGTACTTCATAACTTAACGTTTGTACTGCCATCGCTAAATTTAACGAGCTATATTCTGGATTCGCCGGAATTTGCACATGAAAATGACAAAGCTGTAATTCATCATTGGTTAAACCACTACTTTCACGACCAAAAACTAAAGCAACCGGATAATCGCTCACCTCAGAAATTAATTTTTCACCACACTCTCTAGGATCTAACATTGGCCAAGGTAAAGTGCGTGAACGCGCACTGGTGCCAACCACTAAGCCACAATCAGAAATTGCTTCTTCTAACGTACTAACCACTTTCGCATTGGCTAAAACATCTGTTGCCCCTGCCGCAAGCGCTTGTGCTTGGCCATTAGGCATTTCAATAGGATCAACCAAAACTAATTGGCTTAATCCCATAGTTTTCATTGCCCTAGCGGCAGAGCCGATATTTCGGCAATCAGATGTGTTTACTAACACAATACGAACTGAATCTAACATGATGCTATTGTCTCTCTTTGGCAATAAGTTAACTAACGATTAACTCACTGTCTGGTAACGGCCTTAACGGCTAAAAATGCCGACAATATTAACACAGAACAATATCCTTGTGCTGAGAAAAAATCATCTGATTTTTTGTTTTTTGCTAGTGCAAATAATTCTGATTAAGTCTTTAAATGTATAAGAAACATTCTGTTACTTTAGCTTTTAACTTTCGAAAAATACGCTATAACTAGAGACAAGTTTAATTTCGAGTGAATACTAACAATTAGATTCGCTTAAATATAAGAATTTTGTTACACTACGCGCCGCTAATTTCTGAGTGGAGAAATTAGGTCTCGTTCTTTTACAAAGTTGTTAAAATTATTAAGGTGATAGTATGCATCCTATGCTAAATATTGCTGTGCGCGCTGCGCGTACTGCAGGTAACGTAATTACTCGTGCTTTCGAGCAAGCTGATAAAGTTGAAATTGAATCGAAAGGTACAAACGATTTTGTCACCAATGTTGATATTTCTGCTGAACAAGCAATTGTTGAAACGATCCGTAAGTCATACCCAGAACATACTATTATCGGTGAAGAGACCGGTCAACACGAAGGTGCTGACAACGATTACCAATGGATTATTGATCCCCTTGATGGCACAACAAACTTTGTAAAAGGCATCCCTCATTTTGCCGTTTCAATTGCATTAAAAGTAAAAGGTAAGCTTGACCAAGCAGTTATTTATGATCCTATTCGCGGCGAATTATTTACTGCTAGCCGTGGAAAAGGCGCCCAATTAAACGGCTTTCGTATTCGTGTAAAGCAAAATAAAGAGTTAACCGGTGCAATTTTAGCCACGGGTTTCCCGTTTAAAAAGAAACAACATATGACTGCTTATATGAGTATGTTTCAAGCTTTATTTGAAAAAACATCTGATATGCGTCGTGCCGGCTCTGCCGCTCTTGACTTAGCTTACGTTGCTGCAGGTCGTGTTGACGGCTTCTTTGAAATAGGCTTAAAGCCTTGGGATACAGCAGCAGGTGAATTATTAGTGATTGAAGCAGGTGGTTTGGTGACTGATTTTACCGGTGGTCATAACCATACTCAATCAGGCAATATCGTAGCAAGTAGCCCTGGTTTATTAAAAGAAATTTTAAAAGATATTCGCCCTCACTTAGGCGAAGCTTTAAGTAAGTAAAATTATTGTAAGCTTTTAAATGGTCTCACAATAATATTTTGAAAAAGGTATGTAGTTGTTCTGCATGCCTTTTTTGTTACTTCAAACCCCTTTAAAATCCACAGTTTTCATTCCATTAGCAAAAATCACTACCGAAAAACTAAAGCATAACTAAGAAATAAATTATCTATCTGAAGAATAAAATACAATGGATAACCTTACTGTTACTCGCTAATATAGAACTCCCGTCCAATGATTAAAGATGTTGACAATGTATTTACCTTCCTCTGCAAAGCAAACTTTCGTTAAAGGCGAAGTTGCCCTTGTTGGAACTGGGCCTGGTGATCCAGACTTATTAACATTACAAGCCTATCGTTTTATACAACAAGCAGACATTGTGATTTATGATCGTTTAGTCAGCAAAGAAATTATGGCATTGGTTGATGAATCCGCTGAAAGAATTTATGTTGGTAAAAAACAAGCACAGCACCGTGTCCCGCAAGAAGGTATCAATCAATTATTAGTTGATCATGCCAAGTTATCCAAAAAGGTAGTGCGTTTAAAGGGAGGCGACCCATTTGTTTTTGGTCGTGGCGGTGAAGAAGCCCAATTTCTTTTAGCAAATAATGTCGCCTGTCATATTGTTCCAGGGATGACAGCGGCATCAGCGTGTA
Organism: Thalassotalea castellviae; assembly: GCF_031846185.1. Classification (NCBI taxonomy): domain Bacteria; kingdom Pseudomonadati; phylum Pseudomonadota; class Gammaproteobacteria; order Alteromonadales; family Colwelliaceae; genus Thalassotalea; species Thalassotalea castellviae. The sequence goes on along the minus strand of NZ_JAVRIF010000008.1, from coordinate 103,828 downwards.
CAAGCTATGTTGGTATTCCACTTACCCACCGACAAGTATCACAAAGCTGTACCTTTATCACAGGACACGTGAAAGACTGTGGCGAGTTAGATTTACCATGGCATTCATTAAAAGATGAAAAACAAACGGTTGTTTTTTATATGGGTATAAAAAGTTTACCCATGATCACAAAACGGTTAATTGAAGCCGGACGTAGCGCGAATACTCCCGCAGCTCTAATTCATAAAGGTACAACCCCTGAACAAAAAGTGTATCATGGAAATTTAGAGTCGCTAGAAGCTATGGTTGAAGAATACCAAATCAAGCCACCTACTTTGATTGTTATTGGCGATGTTGTACAAACATTTGATGAAGGTCAATTAGCGGGTATTGGTTATTTAGCGCCTTAGCCGCCTTAACTTTAAATAAGCTATCGAACAAAACTTCCCTTCAACAAACCGCGAACATATCCACTGATATTCCCCCTTTAAAAAAGTTCTATGGGTACGAACTTTTTTACATTCAACACAGTAGTATTTCCCTTAAACGAACTAGCCGAATAGCCAGCTATTGGTTATGATGTTCAAAACTTTGTAATTGAATTTATTATGAAAAAAAACTGTATAGTCACAGGTGGTAGCTCTGGCATTGGACTGAGTATCGTCAAACTTTTTCTCGATAATCATTATCGTGTTTTTAATTTAGATATAACCTTATCTGAATTTGGTGAATTTAGAGCATGCGATGTCACCAACGAAAAGCAAGTTACCGATATAATCAAAGAAATCAGTGCTGAATATGTCATAGATGTCTTTATTTCAAATGCAGGAGTCCATTTTTCTGGCACCATTGAAGACACATCAGCCGATGAATTTGAACGGGTGTTTAATATTAATGTTAAAGGAGCATATTCGGCGATAAAAGCAGTTTTGCCAAATATGAAATCCAATAATAATGGTGCGATTATTTTAATGTCATCTGATCAAGCCTTAATCGCAAAACATAACTCTTTTGCTTATAACCTGAGTAAAACGGCTCTTGCATCCATGGCTAAAACTACCGCGCTTGATTATGCTCAATTTAATATTCGAGCCAATGCAGTTTGCCCAGGCACCATTGAAACCCCACTTTATCATCAAGCCATTGACAATTACTGCCAGCGTTCAGGTGCCGATAAAGACAATATTCATGCTGAAGAAGCTGCTTTGCAACCACTCGGCCGCTTAGGTCAGCCAGAAGAAGTAGCCGAATTAGTGCTATTTTTAGCCTCAGATAAAGCAAAGTTTATTACCGGAAGTCTGCAAGTAATAGACGGCGGCTATACGGCTCAATAACTAGATAACTAGATAACTAACTATGACAACTATTAACGTTATCGACTCTCATCTTCATCTGTTTGATCTTGAACAAGGTGAGTATTATTGGTTAAAACCCGATAAGCCACCATTTTGGCCAGACAAACATCTTATCCAAAAAAATTTCACTGAACAGGAGTTACGATTAAATAAAGAGTTTACACTCGCTGGCTTTGTACATATTGAAGCGGGTTTTAATAATCAACAACCTTGGCGAGAAATTTCATGGTTAGAGTCACACTGCCAACAACCTTTTCGATCAATTGCTGGCATAGACTTAACACTTGAAAATGAAGCCTTCGCTGGTGTTATAAGTAAAATTAAAAGCTATAGCTCAGTGGTAGGCGTTAGGGATATTTTAGACGATAGCGCTGTTGAGTATTTATCCTGTCAACGCGTTAAAAACAATCTAAAACATGTAGCGGATCAGCAATTAATTTTTGAAGTTCAGATGCCGTTAATCCATGAAGTTTCGGTTAATTTGTTACTCGACATACTTAAAAACACGCCAAATTTACAGATAATCATCAATCATGCAGGTTTTCCCCCAACATGTTATGTTAGTGAGCACGCCCAAACTAAGCAGCAAGTACAACTCAACCCGCAAAAAATAGCGTGGCAACATTGGCAAACTTCAATAGAAAAATTAAGCTTATCAAAGCAATGCACCATTAAATGCTCTGGATTTGAAATGATCAATCGCCAGTATCAATCATCATGGCAATTAGCAATTATTAACACTTGTGTTGAGTGTTTTGGTATCAACCGTGTGATGTTGGCCAGTAACTTTCCTCTGTGCTTATTGTCGCAAAGCTACCAAGAGTATTGGCAAAGTCTAATTGATAATCAATCTTTCACTCAAGACGAGCTAAATAGCTTATGTTATCTAAATGCCAAACGCATCTACCAATTCTAGCGAACGTTTTTATCAATTGTACCAATAGTCACTCCCTATCAAAAGCTATGCTCCTCAGCAGCCATTTAGTCATTATGATGATCGTCCAAAACATTCAGGTGTAAATATATTTCTTGAAAATTGCAAAATAATAGAACAATATTCTACAACAAATTGTTTAGATAACATTTTAATTCAACAATACTGAACCATTGAGAAGCACTATGGACGACTTTGACAAAAAAATTCTACAAATATTACAACATGACTGTACACGATCAGTGAGCGATATTGCCGATCAAATCGGTTTATCAACAACGCCATGTTGGCGACGGATTCAAGCAATGGAAAAAAGTGGTATCATCAAAGGCCGCGTAGCCTTAGCAGATCCAGAAAAACTCAACGTTGGACTCACCGTTTTTGTGATGATAAAAACCAATCAACATAATCCCGACTGGCTGAATGATTTTAGTCAGATTTCTGAGGACTTCCCTGAAATCAGCGAATTTTATCGAATGAGTGGTGAGGTAGACTACTTACTACGCGTGGTGGTTTCAGATATGAAAGCTTATGACGCGTTTTATAAAAAATTAATTACCCAAGCAAGTTTTGCTGATATTAGCTCAAGTTTCGCCATGGAGGAAATTAAATATTCAACCGCCTTACCTGTAGATTACGTATAAGCTTTGTTAAAAACTAATCCATAAAAAACAGCGGTTATTGTTGAATAAATTTAATTAAACAACATATGAATGTGTTAAATATCTCGATTAAAGTCTTTATAGAAAAATGAAAATGGGTAACAACTTACCCATTTATCTTTCCATGATACCTAATTATCAGAAATAAGCAGAAACGTTTATTTCAATGCTTTTACCGTAACATTAGGTGAACGATAGACAATTTCATCGTTTAGTTCTATGCCAATACCCGGTACTTCAGTTACTTCGAAAAAGCCGTTTATCGGTTGAGGATCTTGAATACATAGTTCTCGATTCCAGGCTTTTGTTGCATAGGTATGATGTTCATGAATTAAAAAGTTAGGTATCGCTGTTTCTAAATGTAATGAGGCCGCAGTTGCCACGGGACCTCCACAGACATGAGCTTGAATGCGAATATCATAGACATCAGCATAGTCACAGACTTTTTTCGCCTCGGTGAAGCCGCCACATAAACCAACATCTGGTTGTAAAACATCAATACTTTGATCTTCAAAATACGGACGAACATCCCATCGATGATATAAACGTTCGCCACCTGCGATAGGTACATTGACGTTATCAGCAACTTTTTTATGAACTTTCGAATTTAAATAATTCACCGGCTCTTCGTACATCATACAGCCTACTTCTTCGATCACTTCACCCATTTGAATCGCCGAAGCTGCGCCCATTAATGAATGAGATTCGAAAATAATATCAACATCTTCACCTACCGCATTTCTTATTGCTCGCAGCCTGTCACCGAATAAACGCATTTGCGGTTTAGTGAATAATTTTGTCCGATCAAATGAAGATGTGCCATCTAGGTTGTAAACAATAGGATCCACTTTTACCGCATCATATCCTTCTGCGACGGCTTTTAATGCCGCTTGTGCATATTCTTCAGGTTGAAATAACTTCTTAATTTCAACGTCCCAATCAAATTGTAACTGGCTGGCATACGTACGTAACTTATCATTAACTTTACCGCCCAGTAATTGATATACAGGCACACCTAAAGCTTTACCTTTAATGTCCCAAAGTGCAGTATCAATAGCGCTCATCGCAGAATATAAAACGGGTCCACCGCCTAATCCCCAAAAGCTTTCACGCAACATTTTCGACCATAACAGCTCAGTATTAAATGGATTAAATCCTATCAAAACTGCTTCTGAAATTTCTTTGATCATCGCAGCAGCAGCGCTGTGTCCCCAATCATAGGCAAGGCCAGCCTCACCAACCCCACTTATGCCTTGATCGGTATGAATACGAATAAAAACAGGGTTCCATGGTGGTCTGTCAGGACAGTCAATATCGAATATTTCTACGTGAGTAATTTTCATTAATAACACTCTTTTTAAAATTAGGTTTTAAATTGCAACTAAATTGCTTTTGTAAATGGATTACCTTAATCAGCGAAGGAAGGATCATGACGATAAATACGACGTAACATAGCAGGCCAAGATTTTTGACCGCCAGTTAATCCCGTATGAACAACACTTGCTTGCGCTTTTATGCCATCAACAATTTTTTGCGGGGCATAAACAGGTTCCATCCCTGTTGACATTATTTGTAATTGTACTTGGCATGCACGAGTTAAATCGTACATGTGCATAAAGGCATCACCAATTGTTTCACCTAAGGTTAATGCTCCATGATTACGTAACAACATAAAATTACTGTCGCCTAAATCATTTTGTAAACGCAGTTTTTCATCTTCATTAACCGCTAAACCTTCATAATCGTGATAACTCAACGATGCAAGCGCAAACATCGCATATTGACTCAAGGGTAATAAACCTTCAGTTAAACTTGCAACCGCGATGGTTTCATTTGTATGTAAATGAAATACGCATTGTGCTTCATGGCGTGCTTGGTGAACGGCGCTATGTATTGTAAAACCTGCGGGGTTGATCTCAAAAGGACATTCAGGGTCAATAATATTGCCGTCAATATCAATTTTCACTAGGTTTGAAGCAGTGATTTCGTCAAAAGTAAGTCCAAAAGCATTGATCAAAATATGATCTGAGTTCGGGATCCTTGCTGAAATATGCGTATAAATTAAATCATCCCAACCTTGCATAGCAACTAACCGGTAGCAGGCGGCTAAATCAATCCGCGTCTGCCACTCTTGTGCTGATACTTTGTTTTTCAAATTTAATTTCGGGAGCTCAAGCATGCCTGTTCCTTTCTCAGCGTATCAGGAGTGGTGAAGTAGTTATGTCGCATTTTAATCAAGCTTAGTTTTGAATAAAAGCAGGTTATCATCACTTTTTAATCTAAGTAAGCCTGAAAGATTTATTGGTGACATACTTTTGCGTCAATTATTCAAATGCCAACTTAGCAATAGCGATAATAATTAACGCAAAAACTAATATTCGTGTCCATTTTGAATATTTGACTTGTTCTTGTTCTTCCATTGGTTTGCCAAATCGCTCACCTAATATCACCATCAATATTACCGCTAAAAAGACTAAACCTAAAATAACTAATAGTGTCATAATAAAATAACTTTATTTGATAAAAGTAAAAGTTAACATAGAATATCAAATAGTTAACCGATAACCTATTTTCGTCTATGAAAGACGAGGAAAATGTAATGACAGAACATGATGACTTTATAGAAAAACGACGATTTATTATTCGTCTGGGAAAAGCATTACATAAATTTGGTACGCCAGCCTATCGATTAGAAACTCACTTACAAAGTATTTCTCAATCATTAGGCTTACAGGCCAGTTTTGTTATTACACCAACGTCGTTAACCTTTATATTGATGGACGACGATGATAATCAAAATTATAACCATATTCTTCGAGTAGCGCCTGGTGATATCGACTTAGGCGCACTAGCACGCACCGATGAATTAGTTGATGAGGTTTGTTCTGGCCAACGCAGTTTGTCTGAAGCAATCGTTCGTTTAGATGAAATTGCAAATAAACCTAACCCTTATGGTCGCATCTTAACCTTTTTTGCTTTCGCCGCTTCAAGTGGTGCCTTTGCCATGTTAATGCGTACCAGTTGGAATGATGTATTTTGGTCGACTATTTTAGGCTCGCTAGTTTGCTTGTTTGTTTTTTGGTCTGAACGCTCAAAACGGGTAACGGAAATGTTAGAACCGTTGTCAGCCTTAACATGTGCTTTTTTAGCTTCAGGGATCACCTTAATTGATCCGACTGTAAACGCGCCTTTGATTATTTTATCGAGTATTATCGCATTTATTCCCGGACTGGCACTTACTTTAGGTTTATCAGAGCTGGCTGCCCGAAACTTGATGGCTGGCACGGCTCGGATTATGGATGCCGTTATGGTTTTATTTAAACTCTATTTTGGTGCCGTGTTAGGCATTGCCTTAGGTCAAAAAATATGGGGAGAAGTAGAATATATTGTGCCACATATTATGCCCGAGTGGACCTCATGGGCTGCTGTTACAACGTTATCAATTAGCTTAGTGATATTATTTAAAGCAAGAAAAAAAGATGCTCCTTGGGGAATTATTTCGGGCTATGTGGCATTTGGTGCCAGTATTTGGGGAGGCATGCATTTAGGTATTGCATTAGGTGCATTTGTTGGCGCCTGTGCTTTAGGTATTTATAGCAATGTATTCTCTCGTATAATGAATCTACCATCGAGTATTGTAAAACTATTAGGATTAGTCGTTTTAGTCCCAGGAAGTAAAGTGTATATTGGTTTAAATACCGCAATTTCAGGACAAGAGATGATTGGCAACAGTGCAGATATTGGCTCACAGACTTTTTTAATTTTTATGTCATTAGTCGCAGGACTTATCTTCGCAAATGTCATTTTTCCACCTAGAAAGATGTTATAAAACCACCGATGGCTTCAACACAGAAAAATAAAGTTAACCCCAAAGATAAAGTCTCATATCACCATGGCGACCTTTATAGCTCGTTATTAAAAATAGCGACAAAGATGTTAAATGAACAAGGAATAAACAGCCTTTCATTACGTAAAATCGCTGAAAATGTTGGTGTATCTAGAACGGCAGCATATCATCACTTTAAAGATAAAAATGATTTATTATGTGCCATTGCCGCGCAAGGTTTTAATCAATGGCAAAAGCACGCTGAAAAAATATTTACCGATGACTCACTTTCAAAAGAACAACAATATCGTGACTTTGTATATGGCTATATACATTTTGCCACCAATAACCCAAACTTATACGATTTAATGTTTGGTCGTACTATTTGGAAAGATCATGGTAGCAACGAAACATTAAGACATGCGGCTTTTCCCAGCTTTGATTTTCAAGTAAAAATGACCAAACACTGGCAGCAGATGGCTTTACTACCTAGTAGTGAATCGTCATTACGTTTAGCGCAAGTTATTTGGGGAACTTTACATGGTATTGCTAAGTTAATGATTGACGGTATTTATACAGATAACTCAAGTGTTGATGAAATGTGTGAATGTGCGGTGAATTTATTTTTATCAACAGCACAATCATCGAGTCATTCATAAAAATGAATCAAAGGAATCCCCATGGACAGCAATAATCCATTAACTAAACTTGAGCAATTTAATGAGTTTTTTACCATTGAATATGATTTTAGTGTCAATGTTACTTTGCTTGATAAAGAAAAAAACTATGATTACCAGAGCTTTATTAATCACATGCCTACTCCGTTCAAAATGGCAAGTGACATGGCCACTTTAGATCAGGCTGCACTTAGACCGCTTCAAGCATTAAGTGGCGTTGCTGGTCAACTTGTTGAATATCTAAATCATCAAGCCCAAAAGATTGATCTATTGATGGGGTACATTTTAAGTCAACAAGTCGAAGAAGCGCACCAATATCAAGGGTTAACTTTTGGCGGTGGAGGGATTACTTTTTCAAGTGAGACCACATTTCAATTAGAAGACTATCTTGAACTGAAAATTTTTATTCAAGATGATAACTGTGCGGTTTATTGTTTTGGTGAAATTATCGAAATAGAGCTCAATCAAAGCATCCCAGTGTATAAAGTTATATTTCACTTTATTCGAGATGAAGACAGGGAATTATTAGTGAGAGCCAGTTTACATAAACAATCAGAACAATTAAAAGCATTGGCTAAAAAGCGTCAGCAATCTTCAATCGATCCAGATTAATTTGTGCTGGAAATCGCCCATAAAAAAAGAGCTAGTGATAGCTCTTTTTTCGTAACATTTTAACTTAAAAAATGTTAAACACAAATTCTATTAAGGGTTGTATCAACTTCTTCTGCCGTTGCTTTTTGCTGTTCTGCGTGCTCTGCAACTATCGTTAAACCTTTATTAATATCTTGGCTTAATGACACAACTGCCGCCATATTATCGTTAATTGAAGCAGTAGATTGTTGTTGCTGTTCAGTACCACTGGCAATTTGTGATGTTAAGGTATTTACCTCAGTAAATACTTGGCCAATTTTTCCTAGTGCTTCAACAACTTCTTCAGATTGTTGTAAGCTATCTTGCGTTAAGTTTTCGCCTTTAGCGATAGCATTTACCGCATTGGTCGATTTTTCTTGTAGCCCTTCAACCATAGATTGAATTTCAACGGTAGACTCTTGTGTTCTATGCGCTAACGCTCTAACTTCATCAGCAACAACAGCAAAACCTCGACCTTGTTCTCCTGCTCGAGCAGCTTCAATTGCGGCATTTAATGCTAATAAATTTGTTTGGTCAGCTATTCCACGTATAACATCAAGTACGCTACCAATACGCGAACACTCTTCTTGTAATAATGCGAGTTCGTTGGCCATCTCGGTTACTTCATTGGCGAAGGCTGCAATGGTTTCTTGACTTGTGTTAGAGGCTGACGTTCCTTGTTGCAACAGGCTTAATACTTCATTAGAGGTGTCACTCACTTGAGCTGCACCTTGAGATAACGTTGTAGATGTTGAAGCTATTTCATCAATCGAAGAGGCCATCTGTTCAATTTGCTCTGCTGATTGATCAACGATAATGACAGAATCACTGATTTGACTGGTTAAAAAGCCTGCGCCTTGTCTTAACGAGTCCGATTCTTGCCTTATATCTTTTATAACATCGGCTAAGTTAGCGATAAATAAACTGAGCTCATTAACAACCCCAGCAAAGTCATCACTCTGTTCATCTTTAAGCGGTTCAGGAGGCGCCTGATCAACACTGATCACTAAATCTAAATAATGTTTTAAGTTCTCGATGCGTTTACTTAAAAATTGGGTTGAAAAGAAAAAACTCGCACTTACCTGAGCAATAACTAATACCAGCAATAAAGTAATAACACTGCCCTTGTTCATGTCTTGTGCAAACAGCACTACAAATAAAAGAGCAAGCACTCCTATTACAGCAGTAGGAAGTAATAATTTAATATGTAATCGATTGAACATAATCCATCCAATTTAGTCTTGTAGAATATTATTTTTCTTAAATAAATATAACCGAAATCAGCCAATATTTACTCTATTACATAAAGTTACAGATAATTAGCCGAATTTGCGACATATTTTTGCAAATTAACGGATAATTTAATCGCTTTTAAAGACTTAGTGACACACTAATAAATCAATAGTTAAAGAAGCCGTCAACTGTATCGTCTCACAAAACAACCGTAGACGAGGGAAACTTCTCTTAGTAACATACCCTATTCGACTTATCTGATCCGTGAGCACCAAAATGAATATAACCATACTTTTACTTATTTTTTGTTGTCTCGCTGTTGTGATCGGTTCAATTATGACGATCAGAAAGTCAGCCAAGAAATTTATCTTAACCGATGCACAAAAGAAAAAGATTCAGCAAAGAGAAAGTGAACAACAACAAAAAGATAAACGTCAAAAATAACCCACTTTTATCTCTGTAATAATAAGCACGATTTTTCTCTAAAACTCTGTTTTTCTGCCTTTGTTACACTTCTTACAATTCTTACATTTTATATATGAATTACATTAACTTAGCATTGTAACCTTAAATGTACAGCATGAATTACAATCGCAAACCCTTGTTTTATATAGGCAAATATAAAAACATCGCTATATGCATTTTTTATCGGTTTAGTTGAAACATATAAATACACACAAAAACACACTATAAACTACTGTTTTAAAAGAATAAATCATAAAACAATCAAAAAACACTCATCTTGAGCCATCACTGTGTCTTCCTTGAAACACTCTCCGCAACAATCAAAACCAACATACTGATTTATATATACTTATTGACTTTCTTTAGGTGTTTCAACATGTAACAAAAACGTTAAAACCCTGTGATGTCGGTTTGAATAAAAATTGCAGTTAAGTTTAGTATCTCATTCGACTCAAAATGTCGAAGAAAATAAAACTTACAAGGTGGGTTTCAAAAATTTGCTTTGTGAAAAGCCACAAAAATCACTTGAGTGATTCAGGGAGAATAAAATGAAAAGTTCAAATACAAATTATTTGAAAACTTTTAAACGTTCATTAACCGCCGTTGCCATTTCGACGGTTATTGGCATGTCATCTGCTTCAGCAGAAGATGTACGAGGTGTTGTATCTTTAACTCAAGGTACAGCTGAAGGTATTACTGTAAAAGCGGTCAATTTAGAGACAGGTACTACACGACGAATTAGTTTAAGTGATGACGGTAGTTATCGACTAGCGAAATTGCCTTCAGGTCCTTATGAAGTAACAGTATCTAAAGGAAATACCGTACTTGCTCTCGAAAAAGTAAGAGTCTCATTAGGTAAAAATACGATAACTAACTTTGAAGTTGCTGCTCCAGATAGCGATGTTGAAGTAATTCAAGTTGTTGCTTCTACGGTAGCAACCGTTGATTTAACCTCTTCAGATTCAGGTTTAACCATTGGTGAAGCTGATATCGATGTCATGCCAATTGCTCGTAACATCACTGCAGTTGCTTTATTAGCGCCTGGTGTTGTCAAAGGTGATACTACCTTTGGTAATGCAGCATCTTTTGGTGGTTCATCTGTTGCAGAAAATATTTGTTACATCAATGGTATGGAAGTTACTAATACTCGTAATGGTTTAGGGTGTGGTCAGCTACCGTTTGATTTTTATAAGGAATTTCAGGTGAAAACAGGTGGTTATTCTGCCCGTTATGGTAGAGCGACCGGTGGTGCGATTAATGCAACCGCAAAAAGTGGTACTAATAAATGGGAATTTGGTGCAAGAGCGACTTACACTCCTGACTCATGGAGAAGCGACAACGAACAGATGTCACGTGCGAATGGCGGCACAGGTACTGGCTATCGTAATGATGCAATTAACAAGCAAACTGACAAAGAAATTACCTTGTCAGTAGGCGGTCCAATTATTGAAGATACCTTGTTTTTCTATGCAATGGTGAATCCTAAAGATTCAACACGTACATATGGATGGCAGCCATCTTTTTGGAATCATTACCTTGCTGATAACCAAGTGCGCGATCGTGAAAGTCAAGATGATGTTTTTTGGGGCGCTACCGTTGATTGGGATATCAGTGAAAACCATCGTTTAAGTTATTTTGGTTATTCAAATAAAACAGAGTCAATAGAAACAATTTACGCTTATGATGATGTTTTGACTGCTCAAAGAGGGGATGAAATAGGTGCTAACAAACGATTACGTGGTGGCGAAACGCATAGCATCAGTTACACGGGTTACATTACTGATGATCTAATTATTTCAGCATTGTATGGTACAATCGATGCAGATTATGAAACAAGCCCAACAGAAACTATTTGTCCACAAGTAAATGATGCACGTTCTCCGGCTCCTGCTGTTCTTGCTACAGGTTGCGGTCAAGGTGGTACGTTTGGTGAAAATACCGATAGTAATACACAATATTCATTTGATATAGAGTATGCATTTGGCGATCATACGATCACTGCGGGTTACGAGTTGCAAGAGCGTGATACAACACGTATATCAAAACCATCAGGCGGTCATAGTTACACATATTATACATTAGGTGCTGGCGCTAGCATTCAAGGCCTGAACGGTGTGTTATTTACTAACAATTCTGATACCCCTCAAGAGTATGTACGTGATCGTATATTTTCTGGTGGCGGTGGTTTCACAAGTGACATTGAAGCATATTTTATTGAAGATAAATGGGAAGCTACTGAAGATTTAACATTAAGTATTGGTTTCCGCGTTGATTCTTTTGAGAACTATGGTGTTACAGGTAATACATTAACTCAGTTCACGACTGATGTTGCGCCCCGTTTAGGTTTATCTTGGGATCCAACAGGTAATGGCGAAAGTAAAATATTTGCTACTGCAGGTCAATATTATTTACCGATTGCGAATAATACTATTTTCAGAGCTGCTTCAGGAGTAGATGACAGGACAACACACTATACTTTTACCGGTATTAATTCGGCTGATGGTACGCCAATCGGTGCTGCGCCAGTAAATGGAAGTGAAGCGAATTCTCAAGTAGTTAACTCAACTCCACAACCTCCGACAAAAGATACTTTCCAAGCTGCAGAAGCTGAACCGTTTTCTAAAGTAGAATATATTATCGGGTATGAAGGTATGCTAGATGATGAGTATTCTGTTTTAGTTAAAGGTACTTATCGTTTTGTTGAGACGGCACTTGATGATTACTGTGGGGCTTATGCAAATGCTTATTGTATGATGCTGAACCCTGGAAGTGATGCTTCAATCTACCTTGATGCAGATGGCGATGGCTTCCGTGATAATAGTACACTGACAACATTTGATAATGACACAACGATTCAATTACCTGAAGGAATAAACAAGTACTACGGTTTAGAAACTACGATTCGTTATCAAGGTGAAAAACTAAACTGGTCAGCTAACTGGACATGGTCACATAGCTACGGAAACTTTGAAGGTGCGGTTAAATCAGATAATGGTCAGCAAGATGCTGGTTTAACAACTGATTTCGATTTCCCAGCATTGATGGATGGTGCTTATGGTAATTTACCAAATGACCGCCGCCATGTATTTAAGTTCTACGGTAGCTATGAAGTGATGGAAGACTTAGTACTTGGTTGGAATTCGACACTATCAAGTGGTCGTCCTCGCGGTATACAAGGTGGTAGCTATTGGAGTACAGATGGTGATTTATATGGTAGCTACGGTGATACTTATTATATAACCCAAGATGATGGTTCATTAGATTATTTCCCTCGTGGAAGTAATGGTACAACTTCTTGGACTTTCAATGTAGATTTATCAGCTAACTATAGTTTCGAGGTCAATGACATCGACATGTTATTGACATTAGATATCTATAATGTGCTCGATAACGATGCTGCAACAACTGTTGTTGATAACTATGAAGGCATAGGCTGGGCTGCTGGTGGACGTAACCAGTTCTATGGTGCAGCCAAAACTTGGCAAACTCCAAGATTTGCAACATTAGGATTAGAAGTAAGTTTTTAATAAGTTAAATTTTAAAACCTAAGAATAAAAAACCGGTTAATATGATTAACCGGTTTTTTTCTTTGAGGTTATTTTAATTAAAATTAGCAGCCTTTAGCAATTACTCTTAGATATGAAATCCAGTTAAGATTATTAATTACGATAAATAGTTTGAATTAAATGATAACCAAAACGTGTTTTAACTGGGCCATGAATGGTTAACACTTCTTTTTTAAACACTACATCATCAAATGCTTTGACCATTTGACCTTTTTTAAACTCTCCTAAATCGCCACCTTTCTTCTTTGAAGGACAAGTCGAGAATTTTTTCGCCATTTGGCCAAAGTCACTACCCTTTGCAATTTTATCTTTAATTTCTTGAGCTTGTTTTGCGGTTTTGACTAAGATATGTCGTGCACACGCTGTTGCCATTTTCACTCCTAAATTCTCGTTTATTTTTTAGATCTCTTACTATTTTAAAGCAATTTCCCAATGAGTTCATAATTTCTAGACGAGAAAACACATTGTTATTTTACAATCGGAACCTTTTTGACATAAAATGTCAAAATACATTATTTCTTAGTAGGTTTTCCATGAAAGTAATCGAGCATTTATTTAAAAACAACCGCGACTGGGCTGAAAAAATCAACCAAGAAGATCCTAATTTTTTTCAATCTTTGTCTGAACAACAAAACCCAGAATACTTATGGATCGGTTGCTCAGACTCACGCGTTCCCGCGAATGAATTATTAGGCATGCAACCGGGTGAGGTTTTTGTACACCGTAATATTGCTAACCAAGTAATTCACACTGATTTAAATTGTCTTTCTGTTATTCAATATGCGGTTGAAATTTTACAGGTAAAGCACATTATCGTTTGTGGCCATTATGGTTGTGGTGGCGTGCAAGCTTCTTTAGACACGGAAAGCTATGGCTTAATTGATAACTGGTTAAGACATATCAAAGACGTTTATCGTTTTCACAAAGCAAAACTTGATGACATCACCGATAATACCGAAAAAGTAAACACGTTATGTGAGCTCAATGTCATTGAACAAGTCGCCAATGTTTCTAATACCACTATTTTACAAAACGCTTGGCAGAAGAACCAAGATATTAAAGTCCATGGTTTTGTTTATAATTTGCATGACGGAATATTAAAGGATCTTAACGTGACCAGCCCAAAACAAAATTAAACTCGTGCTATTATTTAGTTTCTGACATAAAAAATCCCGCAATAGCTTGCGGGATTTTTTATTTTTTAAAGATGTATAATTATTGTATTAAATAATTATAAAACACCACGTTCCATTTGATTCAATTCGATAGACTTAAACAAAGCCGTAAAGTTACCTTCACCAAAACCTTGGTCGTCTACACGTTGGATCATTTCAATAAAAATAGGACCAAAGATATTTTTAGTGAAAATTTGTAATAAATATGAGTTTTCTTTTTGACTATCCACTAATACTTGATGTTCACGGATGCGTTGATGATCTTCCTTTACCCATGGAATACGATCAAATACATCATCGTAATATTCTGGAACAATATTTAAAGTATCAATAATATCTTTATCAAGCTTATCTAACGAGCCTAATAAATCTTTCGAAATAAAAGCTAAATGTTGTACACCTGGACCATTATATTCATCTAAATATTCATCTATTTGATTGTTCTTTTTACCTTTACCTTCATTGATAGGTAAACAGAAAGTGCCACAAGGTGATTGTAAAGCATAGGAAACGAGCGCTGTTTTTTCGCCTTTAATATCAAAATAGCGAACATCAGAAAAGCCAAAGATATCTTTATAAAAATTTGACCAATATTCCATGGTACCTTGATGAACATTGTTTGTTAAATGATCAACGCGTAAAAACCCTTTCTCCTCTTTGAGTACAGGCTCAGCGATATCTTCAAAATCATCTTCGTAGATAGAGCCTTCAGCACCAAATTTATCGATAAAATAAATGAGGCTATCACCAATGCCATAAATAGCAGGATAAGGCAGTTTATTATCAGCATTCTCAGCAGATTTTGCGCCACGTTTAACGGCTTCTTCAAAAGCAAAATCGGCATCATCCACTCTCCAGCCCATAGAACAAATGGCAGGGCCATGGCTCTTTGCAAACTCTTTAGAAAAACCGGCTTGTTCATTATTTAATAAAAAATGAATATCATTTTGATTAAAATAATCAATATCGCGTCCTTTAAACTTTTTAGTTTTAGAAAAACCAAAGCCGTAAAAAGCATTTTCCATAAAGTCAGAATCTGGTGACGCGTACTCAGTAAATTCAATACCACGTAAATTTAACGGGTTAGCTAGTTCAGTCATGTCTATCTCTCTTTAACATCGATAAAGTTATTATCACCATGTTAAATAAGAAGAGAAAGCTTCCAGAAAAGAGAGTACGGCATGCTTACGTAAAACTTTATGTACGAATAAATCGCTCAATAAAGATTCGACTCAAAGCAAGCTCAATCAATGCCTGCACAACAGATGTAAACATATTGTTACGCCGGATTTTATCGCGTGTTAATTTAACCATTATGCAAAGAAATAAACACAAGCTGTCCATAGCAATGCTGCCGTTGCTGCGGCAAATGTTGCCGGTACAATTTGTGATTTAACATGATCCATTAAATCGCAACCTGTTGTCATAGAACTTAAAATGGTTGTATCTGAAATAGGTGAGCATTGATCCCCATAAACACTACCATTTAATACCGTGGCAAAGCATACCATCATAAATATTTCGGGATTAGCGAGCCCTTGTGACTGGCAAACCGCCCAAGCTAACGGCATAGCTAATGGAAAAGCAATCGCGTATGTTCCCCAACTTGTCCCTGTGGAAAATGCAATGACCATGGTAATTAGCTGCAATATTACCGGCAGTGTCCAAAACGGTAATTGCTCACCAAGTTGAGACACTAAATATAAACCACCGCCAATTTCTTTACTGATAGTTCCTATGATAACGGCCAACATTAAAATAACCGATGCCACCACAACCCCTTTTAAACCGTTACCAAAACCATCAATTAAATCCATTAATGACATCCCTTTGCCTAACGCTATAAAAGCAGAAAGCAATAGTGCGGCGCCAAATGCCCAGTTAATTTTGGGTGATTCAAAGACAACAAAAGTAATAACGGCTGTCGCAACTAAAGTAATTAAAGGAAGAATAAACTCTAAATGATGGGAGTGATAACCTTTAGGTACTTCACAACGTTGTAATTCTTTGGCGCTTAATGGTTTAGCATTAGGAGCATCTAACTCGCCTGTAGTGAGAGCGCGATGTTGGGCAGCACGAATACGTTTGCCGGCAAACGTTGTGATATTTAAACTTAATAGCAAGGTACCTAATACCGCTAATATGCCATAAAAACTGAAAGGAACACTTGAAAAGAAGAACGCGATACGATCAGACTCAGTTGCTAAAAATGAGACACCTGGAACAAAAATAAGGGCTTGCACGTACGCAGGCCATGCATTAAAAGCAATAACGGCCGCAATAGGTGACGCCGTTGAATCAACGATATAACTCATTTCTTCATGACTTACCTTGGCTTTATCCGCGAGAGGCCTTACTGTTGTACCCACTAAAACAGTACTCATTGTTCCCCCTTGAAAAAACAATATCCCCATAAACCATGAAATTAACTTGGCTGATCTTGGCCCTTTAACATAATTTTCTGTCATATAGTGTGCAAACGCTTGTGCTGCACCCGTTTTGGACCATATACCGAGCAATCCTCCTAACAACCACAAGTAAAGCAATAGCAATCCCGCAGCCCCCTGACTGGCGAGATTGGGAATAATGACACTGTCAGTGAGATCATAATTACCAAGCATCAAAGCTCCCACCACTATGCCTCCAAATAAGGCTGTTAACGGCTCTCGAGTGATCAAACATAAAGCGATGGTAATAAACGCTGGTAATAACGACCAGAACCCATAATGAAACGCAGGTTTTAATAAAAATAACGATTGGCTATCATCCATGACCCACTGCTGTTTCAATGTTGGCGCTTGGTTAAGTTGATTTAAATGTTGCTGGTTTAAGGGTGACGACTGATATGGAACAACCTGATTGATTTCTATTTCTTGTCCGTTATAAATATAGGCATCTTTACCTTGCGAGGTTTGAAATATCTCATATACATAGCGCTGTTCTAACCAAGTTTTATCAATAGAATGATGAATATATATCGCCAGTGAAAAACCTGTTATAAAAATTAGCAGGGCCAAACGGTTAAGGTTTGTAAATAAAGTAAAATTTGAAAACATTAAAAGTCCTATGCTCTTAGAGGCATTTACAGAAAAAACACATCAAACTTTAAAAGCTATGAATGTTTATTTTATTAAACCTAACAGTTAACTAAACCATTGAGAAATTTTACTTTTTATATAGCGGCATTCTTTAGCAAAACTGTCAGTTTTCAATGAAATAATATTAGCGACGCTTAAGGGTATTAACACAATAAAGATTAAAGACATCGCTTGCTCTTTCTCTTCAATCATTATACTAGTCCCTATTATTGCGGCTGCCCATAAAATAGATTGTTGAATAACCGCCGATTTAATACTCATGGTTTCTCTTGCATGATCCCCTACGGTGCCATATTCAAAAGCAGATAATTTCTGAAAAAAAGTGCGGTTTTTTTCATATTCATTGGATAAGGTTTCTACCTCACCCATTTTCGCTATTGCCAGTTTAAACGCAGTTTTATCGTCTTGACCTTGTGCCTGGAAAGATTCAATCTGGCAATATAAGTGATCTTTAAGTTCTTCTATATTCTTACTTTTAATACTGTCATGACATAAAACCAACTCACACCACTGTTGAACGGCTTTGCTTAAATCAAAATGATTACTGCTCATTGCTCTCTCCCATTAACTTTTCAAGCATAGTATTTAGTTGTTGCCAATTTATCCGTTGCTGTAAAAGCTCTTCCTTACCTAAGGCGGTTAAATGGTAATACTTTCTTTTACGGCCGGTATCACTTGTTCCCCAAATGGCTTCAATAAATTCCTTCTTTTGCAAACGATGTAAAATCGGATATAACATGCCATCAGCCCATTCCATCTCACCATTAGACAAGGCCTTAACTTTTTGGATAATTGCATAGCCATAACTTTCACCTTGATTTAACACGGCTAAAACCAATGGTGTGGTTGATGCGGCAACAAAATCTTTGGAGTACTTCATCGACAACTCAATACATAGAACTATAAGGTATAAATATACATAGCATTTCTATGTAAGTAAAGTAACACTGTTAAATAACAGACTTATTTTTCCTTCATTTCTCCAGTAAAAACTGAAGAAAGAACTATTAGTTTAGTTAACTTTAGCTATAATCATTTTGTTCATGGCTATTCAAAGAAGATTGAAATTGTATCTGTTGTTAATGAAAATCCCCTTTGCCCTCTTTTTGCTATTTAGCTCTAGTAGCCTTGTCGCAAAAACAACAATTGAGTTATATGTTTATTTTGATAAGCCCCCTTTTATTGTCGATAAAAAAGATAGGGTAGGCTTAAGTTATGACTTTGCTGCTGCGCTTAACCAACACTCTAAAACATATCATTATGTTATCGTTCAAATGCCAAAACCTAGAATATTAACGGAGGATAATATACGCAGTGCGGTTTTATGGACTAACCCTGCTTGGGTTGATGATATTCCAATGAATAAATATGACTGGATTTTAGATTTAATTCCTGAGCGAGAACTCTATATTACGCACGACAAAAACATGAATTATCAAGATATTAGCTCATTACATAATAAAACTATCGCGACAGTCAGAAACTATACCTACTTCAATTTAGAAAAACTTTTTAAAAATAACCTCGCTATTCGTACTAATGTACATAATGAAAAAGCGGTGACATTAATGCTGCTGTATAAACGTGCCGAAATTGGCGTTGTCGGTCTGCAAACCTTTGAGTATTTTAAACGAACCATTCCTGATATTAATGATAATTTAAAAATATTAACGGGGTATAACAAAGCATTTCAGCGTAGTATTTTAATCAGTAAATCGACCCCACAACTTAAACAAGATATTGAAGCCTGGTTTAACTCAGCCAAAGGAAAATCAGAATGGTTAGCGTTAAAAACAAAATGGTTACTGCATTAACCCAAACAAAATTAATTTTATTGTAAGTAAAACATTAGATGACAACTCAAAAAACTTTTATCATAGGTTTGCCCAGAACCGGCACCACTAGCATTTGTAGTAAATGTTTAGATTTAGGTTTTAAAGTTTCTCATACTGCCTATACACAAAAAACATTCGAGCAGGCAGATGTAATTGCTGATACACCTGTTTTTACTGATTATCAACAACTTGATAAGTATTACCCGAATAGCAAGTTTATCTATTTAGAAAGAGAGTTAAATGTATGGTTACCATCAATTAGACAACTATTACAACGCATGTTCCATAACATCACCCGAGATGATGGTGGCTTTAACCCATACTTAAAAAGATGTTATCAACAAGTATTCTCTCCTTTTACCTTAGAAAATATACTCCAAGATGATTTCTTAATTGATTGCTATAAAACACATAAAAATGAAGTGCTAAATTATTTTCTACAACGTGAGAACGATTTGTTGGTGTTAAACATTAGTCAGGCTGAAAGCCTAAACCAGTTACAAGCATTTTTCGGTTTAAATAAAACGGCTGAAAGCTTCGAAAAATTAAACTGTGGTGGCAAAGTGACGGCTTGGAAAGATATAAAACATCCATTAAAAGTAGAGTCTACCCACAACGGCCGG
Organism: Thalassotalea castellviae; assembly: GCF_031846185.1. Taxonomy (NCBI): domain Bacteria; kingdom Pseudomonadati; phylum Pseudomonadota; class Gammaproteobacteria; order Alteromonadales; family Colwelliaceae; genus Thalassotalea; species Thalassotalea castellviae. The sequence continues at coordinate 83,770 of NZ_JAVRIF010000008.1, read as the reverse complement.
ATCTCTACTTTAGATTATTTACAACTAGATTAGTTTTAATTAGTAACTAATTAATTTATAACCATTTCTTACGTTTAAATAAAATCACTAACCCTACTGAAATAGTTAACATCACGCCTAATAAAATAAAGTAACCGTTCTTCACCTTTAACTCAGGAATATGTTCAAAATTCATCCCGTAAATTCCAGCTAAAAAGGTTAACGGCACAAATAATGCGGTAATAACCGTTAAAATCCGCATCGTGGCATTTAATTGATGAGAAGTAATCGACATGTAGCCATCAACAAGATCGCCACAAATATCATAATACATTTGAGAAAGGCTTAATAACCTATCTAAACGCTCTCTTAAATCATTAACCGTATGGATTTCTTTTGCGGTAATTAATGAGGTTTCTTCATCTTCCAGCAACGTATTTAAAGTATTTCCAATGGCAAGGTGATAATTAAAAGTACGTCTAATTTTAACCAACTGGGAGCGATAACTGGTGATTTCTCGCATCATTTGATCATTGCCACTTGATTGAAATTGATCTTCAATTTTTTCTAACTTGCTCTCAAAAGAAAACAACTGTTTTAAATAATTGCCACAACTGCTATGAAAAATCATCAGCGCTAAATGCATAGGACTACGTTTTAAGTGTTTTTCACTGGCGACATTAAATAAGGCATTGATCGCAATTGAGCTTTGAGTGTGGCAAGTAATTAATATTCGATGCCCTACAAACATACTAATTTGCAAGTTTTCAAAATTTAAATTTTCATCATTAGCGACAAAGCCTCGATACAATAAAAATATATAGTCATTAAAGGCTTCAACTTTTGGTGGATGTCTATCCCTTTGAGTATCTAAAATGGCTAACGGATGACAACCAAACTCTTCGAGTATTCGCTTTTCTTTTGCTTTGTCTAAACCTTCAAGATCAAGCCATAAAAAAGCACTGTCATTGTCTTTCCATTGCTGAATAAGAGTTTCATCGCCTAATTCAGCTGATGAGGTGGGCGATATTAACAGAGATTTGATCATTCACGTTTACCTTATAGAAAACATCTTAATTGTTGTCAGTTAGGGTTGGCTTTTTAAATAAACTAACCAACGTCCATTAGTTTTACTTTGTTCTTAATGTCACGAAAATTCAACAAAATTAATCAAACTCAATGTAATAATATCTATTTTAATGCTGAATAATATGCAAACTCGTTTGTCTTTCATCAAGGTACTGTACATTTTCTCCATTAAAAAACGCGTTCTCTTCGAGCATGATACGAATTTCTTTGTTCCAACCTTTTAAAAAAACAGTATTATTTAATTCTATTGAATAGGCAGTATTGGCATGTAAAGGGTGATCACCACTGCCTGATACACCTTGCTGAGCATCCCACATACCAATTGTAGTTCCGGCTCCGTGGCCATGAAACCCAATGGGATGGGTATAAATGGTTGGCGTTAATCCTTGCGCGATGGCTTGCGCTCTCGACTTTTTAAGTACTTCGTTACCACTGCGCCCTACTTTAAAATTATTAGTAAGAATATCTTGCAGCTTATTACCTAAAGTAAACGCAGAAATTAGCTCTTCTGGCGCTTGTTCTTCATTCTCTTTTAATACATAAGCATGTTGCTGAATATCAGTATTTAAACGTAAATAGTGAATACCAAAATCTACATGCAATAAATCTCCTGGAACAATAATATTTGTTTGATAGCCATTGGTAAAACTATCGACATGATCAAATTTCTTGTTTTCTTTTCGTTGAATACTAACACTAGGGTGAAACCAAGTTTGTAATCGTAATTGACGTACTTGATCTCTAAACCACCAAACCAGATCATCAGTCGTCGTTTTGCCAACTTCAATAACTTTATTTGAAAAACCAAGCGCAATAATATCGTGCGTTAATGCCACCATATTTTCATATACGGCCATTTCATTTGGAATACGTTGTTCTAACCAGGCGACTCCTAGCTGCTCAGCAGAGACAATTCGTGTTTGATATTGTTTGGGTAAAACAGCGAATAGTTTTTCCTTATCTGTCGCTGTCATGCCGTCTGCGTGTGCCCAATGCTGAGATTGATTTATCGCAATGGTTTTAGGATCATATTGTTTGATTAAAGCTAATAATGCTTGCCATTGATCTGGGTTTGCCGTTTTGTCCCAAGCTTTTTTGAAGAGTTCACCAATTTTATAAGGGGCAATTGCATAGGCACTGACCGTTTTATCTTGGTTTTTAGCAAATACCAGCATAGTGGTGCGGCGCGCTGATAACCATTCTGCTGGTAAAAGTGTTTTTAAGATTGGGTCTTCGTTATATTCACGGCTGATCATCAACCAAAAATCGATACCCGAATCATCCATGAGTTTTGGTAATAACTGCTCAACTCTTTCACGGGTATTATTATTGATAAAGCTTGCTCTTTGCTTCATTGTCAAAATAGTAGCGTTATCAAAGTTCATATTATCGGAAGTTTTACCAATAAAACTCATTAACATTAACGCCATAACAATGATAAATTTAATGCGCATATAACACCTCTTTATTCCCTTAATTAAACTACTCAACTATTAAATTGATTGGATTATTTTACTGTGTCATTTTCAGGAGCACTCTCTTTTTCCGTTTGCGCTTTAACAGATTCGATTGGCAGTTTCTTTTTCATATAGGCAATACTTTCAACGGGAATGACAATCGCTTCATTTAAATCAAGATCATAGAAAAAAGAAAAACGGCTTGAAGAGCCTAAAAATGCAAGCTTTTGTTCATCCTTATCGTTTGGTAATAACGCACTGTAATCATCGAAATTGCCAGCTTTTATTTTTAACGTATTATCAATGGCTAAATTTTTCACAAAAATCACCGTTATCACAATAATTGCTAAACAAAAAAGAATGGGATCTGAATATTTAGGTTTCATGGTTCTTTCAACAAATCGACCATAACCATTAAACTTTTTCCTTGCCCATAGCTCCAGTTTAAATGATAACAGATAAAATATTACCCAAAATACAAACACAACTATCGATAACGGCTCAAGTATAGATGCGAGTAAATAGTCACTTAGATCAGCAAATTTTAATATTTCAATACCAAATTCGGCATAATAAAAATAGCTATAAATAACCCCTATGATAGTGACAATAAAATAACAAATAGATAAAAGTAATGTTGGATGTTCTTTAGCGTAAACGCGAAGTAAATTATTCATAATTTTTTATTTTTATTGATTAACTTAACAATACTATAACGAAGATATTGCCAACGAAACATTAAAGTAACTTAAATTAATCAGCCAAGAATAGTCAATACTTCGCAAACCAGAAAAAATGCGCTAAAGTTGTCCAATAAAAATATATAGGTCAATGCCAAATAAAAATAATAAAAAGGCTATAATTCTTAATATGCTTAAAGACTTAACAATTGATGAACTAAAAGTAGGAATGTTTGTTAAAGACATTTTCCTCAAAGATAGTGATCATAAAGTAAAAAATCAGGGAGTGGTTAATTCAGCAAGAACCATTGAGCTTCTAAAAAAGCAAGGTGTGGTTCGTGTTGTCATTGATTGTGAACAATCGAATTTTCCAGAAGATGAACCTGATCCAACCGTTGCACAGGATAACGATAATACGGATGTTGAAGAAACTTCTTTAACAGATGAGTTCGAACGATCCTGTGATATCTACCAGCAATCGGCTGAAAACGTAAAAGAGTTGATGTTAAATATATCTTCAGCTAAGCCTTTATCAATGGAGGCTATGACTGTTCTTGCGGGTGAAATTACCAATTCTATTACCCGAAATGAACATGCCATGACCATACTCACCCGTATACGTGAAAAATCTAACTATCAATGGGAACATGCCATTAATTGTGCGGTGCTCATCTGTGGCTTTTCTATCTATCTTGGATTTAAAAAAAATACCGTTCAAGAGTTAACGTTAGGGGCATTAATTCATGACTTAGGCACAGCAAAAGTTTCTAGAACCATCTTAGAAAAACAAGAAAAATTAACTAAAAACGAAATGTCTGTCGTTCAAAAACATGTACTTTGGGGCATGGAAATGTCAAAAAGAGAGGGATATTCTAGCCCAATCTTGACCGATATGTTGGTAAATCATCATGAAAGACTTGACGGCTCAGGTTATCCGCGTGGTATAGCCGGTGATAAAATATCAAAGCTTTCTCGTATTACTGCTATCGTTGATGTTTACGATGCCATGACTGCCGATAAACCTTATAAAAAAGCAATGCTACCTCAAGCTGTTTTTCGTCATTTACTGAACGAAAAGAAGAAATTTGATGCGGATATTGTTCAGCAATTTATCAAATACCTCGGCATACATCCTGTCGGCTCCTTAGTTGAATTATCCAACGAAAAAATAGCCATTGTGATTGAAGGCAATAGAACGGATCCGCTTAAGCCTAAAATAAAAGTCATCTATAGCCTTAAACTAAATAGCTATACTAAACCCGTTGAATTTGACTTAACTCAGGAAGAATTCGTAATTATCAATTCAATTAAAGCCAGTGATTATCAAATCAACCTAAATAAAACCATTCGAGATATTGTCACATAGACAATTGCGGGAATTTTCAATCATTACTCTGAAAATATCGCCATAAAAAAGCCAATTACAGACTGTAATTGGCTTTTTAATCAAACAAAAAATAATGTTATGGCATCATCATTTCTTGATCTGCACCCTCTTTTTCAATAACTTCTGGGATCAAGTCTTCTTTCGACACCCCTAGAGCAAGCGCAACCGCACTAGCAACATATATTGATGAATAGGTACCAATAAACACACCAAATAATAATGCAGTAGCAAAGCCATGAATAAGCGCCCCACCTTGATAAAATAAAGCAAATAATACTAACAAAGTGGTAATTGAAGTAATAAAAGTTCGGCTTAAGGTTTGCGTTAAAGAAATATTAATAATTTCTGCTGGACCACCATCACGAATTTTTCTGAAGTTTTCGCGAATACGGTCTGAAACAACAATAGTATCATTTAATGAATAGCCTATTACCGCTAAAATAGCCGCTAATACGGTTAGATCAAACTCTAACCTTAAAAAGGAAAATAAACCTAACGTTAATAACACATCGTGAAATAAGGCAAATACCGAACCTAATGCAAAACGCCATTCAAAACGAAACGCGACATACACCAAAATACAAATAAGAGCCGTAAGCATGGCTAAACCACCTTGCTCGGTTAATTCATCACCGACACTTGAACCAACAAATTCGATACGGCGCATGACTAACTCTTGTCCCGTGCCTTCTTTTAGAATCGATAAAATTTGGTTACCTAACATTTCAGCTTTAATGTCTTCACGTTGCGCTAAACGAATAACAACATCACGTGAACTACCATACAGTTGTACAACGGCATCATCAAAACCATTACTGTCCATAACTTGACGAATAGTATTTAAGTCGGCTGCTTGCTCAAAACCTACTTCAATTAAGGTTCCACCGGTAAAGTCTAAACCAAAATTTAATTTATTAACCACTAATGAGGTCATCGCGGCTAACATTAATACCACACTAAACACCATCGCAAATTTGCGATAATGCATAAAATTAACGGTTTCTTTCAATTTTAATAATTGCATAATTTGATCACCTATATTGAAAGCTTGTCAAGACGTTTACCGCCCCACACTGAGTTAACGATAGTTCGCGTACCGATAATGGCAGTAAACATTGATGTGATAATACCAATCGATAATGTGATAGCAAAACCTTTAATCGGTCCAGTACCCACTGCATATAAAATTATCGCTGCAATTAACGTGGTGATATTCGCATCAAGAATGGTTGAAAATGCCGCATCATACCCTTGATGAATCGCTTGTTGAACTGATTTACCTTCACGAAGCTCTTCTCTTATCCGTTCGAAAATCAATACGTTAGCATCAACCGCCATACCTACCGTTAAGACAATACCTGCCATACCTGGTAAGGTTAACGTCGCGCCCGGAATTAAAGAAATAACACCAACAATTAACACTAAGTTTGCCGTCAATGCTAAGTTTGCTACCACACCAAAAGCGCGGTAATAAAACAACATAAAGATAAAGACAAGGGCAAATCCGCCCATGATCGCTTGAAAGCCTAATTGTACGTTTTCAGCACCAAGCGTTGGCCCAACTGTACGTTCTTCAACAATACGAATAGGAGCAATAAGCGCACCGGCTCTAAGAAGTAACGCTAGGTTGTGAGCTTCAGCTTGCGAACCCGAGCCTGTAATTCTAAAGGTTTTACCTAAGCGGCCTTGGATCGTAGCAACACTGATGATTTCTTCGATTTTTTCATAAACAATATTCCCTTGAGCATCAAGGCGATCTGTTGGTTTAAATTCAATAAAAACCGTGGCCATTGGCTTACCAATATTATTTTTAGTCGCATTTGACCATTTACTGCCACCTGGAGAATCAAGCGTAATATTGACTTGAGGGCGAGAATATTCATCAAAACTAGAACCAGCATCAACAATATGATCACCGGTTAACATCACGCGTTTTTTCAATAATGATGGGCGACCATCCCGGTCGTATAATAATTGAGAACTTGAAGGTACACGGCCATTTAAGGCAGCACTTAAATCACCATCACTGTCGACCATTCTAAATTCAATAGTTGCCGTAGCACTTAAAATTTCTTTCGCTTTAGCTGTGTCTTGAACACCTGGTAACTCAATAATAATATTCTTTTGACCTTGGCGTTGAACTAATGGTTCTGCAACCCCTAATTCATTCACACGATTACGAATAATGGTAATATTTTGTTGTAAAGCGTACTCTCTAATTTCTTTGAGTTTCTGCTCTGTCATTGAAGCAGACAATGTCATTTTGTCACTATTTTCTTCAAACAGTAAATCACGGTATCGCTTTGATAAGAAAGATTCGGCAAGATCAACGTCTTCAGCATTTCTAAATTGAATCTCAATTGCAGAGCCAACTTCTTTTACCGTTCGATAGCGAATATTTTCACCACGTAAATCAGTACGGAAATCACCAATCATACCATCCGTAGCTTTAGCGATTGCTTCATCCATATTCACTTCCATGGTAAAGCTTACGCCACCGCTTAAATCTAAACCTAGCTTCATAGGAACACCGCCTACACTCGCTAACCAATCAGGCGTGTTTGGCGTAAGGTTTAAGGCAACTGAATATTTATCACCAAGATTTGATTCTAATAAATCACGCGCTTTAAGCTGATTTTCAGTATCAGTAAATTTTGTTAAAATTTGACCGTTCTCGAAAGTGATTTTTGAATAATCAATCCCTTCTTTAGTCAATTGTGACTTAATAGTGTCAAGTGTTGTCGCATTTGCTTCTACGCCCCGTAAACCTGACACTTGTACTGCTGGAGATTCACCGTAAATATTAGGTAACGCATAAAGCGCACCTATTGCTACGACAAATAGCACCAACAATTTTTTCCATAATGGAGAGTGGTTTAACACAATGTCATCCTATTTTTATCAATGGCTACTTCATATTTTTCATCACGAGTATCATTTCATTTTCTCAACCCGTGAATCAATCATATTATAAGTTTTTCATAGTACCTTTAGGCAAAACCGCATTAACTGCAGCTTTTTGAACAGTGACTTCAGTACCTTCTGCAATGCTGATAACAATAAAGTCTTTATCATCTGACACTTTCATTATTTTACCAACAATACCGCCTTGCGTTAGCACTTCATCACCTTTAGAAAGTGCTGACATTAAACCTTTGTGCTCTTTTACACGCTTAGCTTGTGGACGATAAATCATGAAATAAAATACAAAACCAAACACCAATAACATGATAACCATTTCCATACCGCCACCCTGAGGTGCTGGTGCCGCTGCAGCATGTGCTTGACTAATAAATAAACTCATAATTTTCCTCTTATACTTCTTCTATTAAATGATAATTTTTATGATTAATTGGGCCTTTCAAAGCCAATTAATCGCTAAACTTGTTCACTTCCTGCCGCTAAAGGCGGGACAGGTAAGTCACGCAAGGCATAAAATGTTTCTACATATTCCGTTAACTTACCTTGCTCGATAGCATCACGCAATTCTTTCATAATACGCTGATAAAAACGTAAATTATGTAACGTGTTCAATTGTGAACCCAAAATTTCATTACACTTATCTAAATGGTGTAAATAAGCACGTGAATAATTTTTACAGGTATAACAATCACATTCTGCATCTAAAGGACTGGTATCAGTTTTATGTCGTGCATTTCGAATTTTTAACACGCCATTGGTCACAAATAAATGACCATTACGGGCGTTTCGTGTTGGCATGACACAATCAAACATGTCGATACCGCGACGCACACCTTCCACTAAGTCTTCAGGTTTGCCTACTCCCATGAGATATCGGGGCTTATTCTCAGGGATCAAGGGGGTGGTATGATCTAAAATTCTTACCATATCCTCTTTTGGTTCGCCTACCGATAAACCACCGATTGCATAACCATCAAAATCAATCGCTTTTAAACCTTCGACTGAAATTTCACGTAAATCTTCATACATGCCACCTTGCACTATACCAAATAACGCATTGGGGTTTTCTTGGTGAGCATCTTTAGAACGTTGCGCCCAACGTAATGAAAGCTCCATTGAATCTTTTGATTCTTGATGAGTAGCAGGATAAGGCGTACATTCATCGAAAATCATCACGATATCAGAGTCTAATTTACGCTGAACTTCCATCGAACGTTCAGGCGTTAACATAATTTTTTCACCATTGACTGGAGAGCTAAACTTAACACCTTCTTCGGTGATCTTACGCATTTTACCTAAACTAAAAACTTGAAAGCCGCCTGAATCAGTTAAAATAGGTTTATTCCAATTAATAAACTCATGTAAACCGCCATGCTGTTCAACAATATCAGTGCCAGGACGAAGCATTAAATGAAAGGTATTTCCTAAGATAATTTCAGCACCAATATCTTCAACTTCTTCTGTTTTCATGCCTTTCACTGTGCCATAAGTTCCTACTGGCATAAAAGCTGGAGTTTCAACCGTGCCACGAGCAAAGGTTAAACGTCCTCTTCTCGCTTTACCATCTTTGGTAATTAAATCAAACTTCATTGCTTTAACGGGTAATTTTTCTGTCATTATAAATTCCTCAACCAACTAGCGAAACAGGCCAGCGGTTTAGTTTAATCGTATCGTTTAGTTAGTTTTTTTGGTTAGCAGCATGGCATCACCATAACTAAAAAAACGATACTTTTCGGCAACAGCATGTTGATAAGCTGTCATGATATTTTCGTAGCCAGCAAATGCGCTCACTAACATTAATAGGGTTGATTCTGATAAATGAAAATTAGTGATTAAAGCGTCAATCACTTCAAATTGATAACCAGGGGTGATAAAAATATCCGTGTCACCATAAAATTCTTGCAATGGCTGACCGTTTTTAATCGACGATTTTGCCGCACTTTCAATCGACCTAACCGAAGTAGTACCAACAGCAATAACACGTTTTCCGTTGGCTTTAGTTTCAGTAATTTGTTCGACCACTTCTGCTGGTACTTCAACATACTCAGCGTGCATTATATGGTCGGCAATGTCATCAACGCGAACCGGCTGAAAAGTGCCTGCCCCGACATGTAAGGTAACAAAGGCAAAATTCACCCCTTTTTCGCTAAGCTTAGCTAATAACGCATCATCAAAATGTAAACCGGCCGTTGGCGCCGCAACGGCACCGGGTTTTTCATTATAAACGGTTTGATAACGTTCTTTATCGCTCTGTTCATCGGGACGATCAATATAAGGAGGTAATGGCATGTGTCCGACGTCTTCAAGCACTTGCAATACATTGTCTTGTGAATGTATTTCTAATTCAAATAAAGCGCCATGCCTTGCCACCATAGTTGCATTTACTTTATTTTCAAGCAATAACTTAGTATTTACTTTCGGCGACTTGCTTGCGCGAATATGAGCTAAAAATCGTTTATCATCAAGCAAGCGTTCAACTAAAACTTCCACTTTTCCGCCACTTTCTTTTTGACCAAATAATCGCGCAGGGATGACTCGGGTATTATTAAAAACCAATAAATCTCCTTGATTTACTTGGTTTAATATTTCAGTAAAGGTGGTATCTGTAATCTCACCACTATTGCCATCAAGGGTCATCAAGCGACTCGATGATCTATTTTCTTTAGGGTAACGAGCAATAAGCTCTTCGGGTAAATTGAAGGAAAAGTCGGCAACACGCATGATATTTTAGGAATATTTACTCAGTGAAAAACCGCGTAATTTTAGTGTTCATAGCAACGAATAGCAAGTAAAACCGCGTTAACCGTGAAGCTAATTATCACTATAAGTTTACTACTGTGGATCTATTGGTTAATTGGTTAATTGGTTAATTGGTTAATTGGTTAATTGGTTCGTTATTTTAAAATGACTAACTTAGTGGTTACAGTACTGTTAGGTTCTTTAACGTTACTCTCTTGCCTTATAATGCTGAGTATCACTGAGATCAATATTGACCATTGATATAAAATATCTGTCTTGCCCCTATTTGTATCGTATGCTGAATAAAAGTTTTTCATGATGATGTGCTATGAATGATTATAATTTAACGCAAACCTATGCCATTGCTAAGACCATTTTAAATGGTTTTGAGCGACATATTTTTTTATTTAGTGCCATCACACGATCGGCAAAAGAGCGTTTTGAAAACTGCCAATGGCAAGCTATTCATAAAGCAGCAAAAGAGCGAACCGACTACTTTGATAAGCGAGTCATTGAAACCCTTAATACGATAAAAAAAGATTTTGGTATCGAATTATTAGATAAAAAACTTTGGCAAAACATCAAAAACTGTTATGTCGAATTACTGTTAAATCATCCACAAGCTGAATTAGCAGAAAGTTTTTATAACTCAGTGTTTTGTCATCTTTTTGAACGAAAATATTATCATAACGATTTTATTTTCGTGGAAGCGAGCGATCTCACCGAACAGCAAATATCTGCCGCTCAAATTTATACTCGCTACCACCCTGCGGAAAAAGGGTTAAGTAAAACCATCACTCATATCATCAGAAAAGCGAGTTTTTCGGCGCGATTTTCTCACCCTAAAAAAGAATTTAGCGCATTAGTTCGAGCATTTATCAAAAAGCCTCAATTAGCAAAATTCCCCCTTGATGCGCTTAAACTCGATATTCTCAACTTTACTTTTTACCGCAATAAAGGTGCCTATATCATCGGTAGAGTCATTTCTCCAGATGGTGAAACCCCTTTTATCGTCGCCATAGTGAATGACGAAAAAACAGGCTTGCATTTAGATGCACTGCTAACAGAGCCAGAAAATATGGCGGTAGTTTTTGGCTTTGCACGTTCGTACTTTTTTGTTGATTGTTTTTACCCACAAGCCCTAGTTAACTTTTTACAAGGCTTGATCCCCCATAAAACCCGAGCAGATTTATATTCAGCTATTGGCTTTCATAAACAAGGTAAAACGCAATTTTATCGTGATTTTTTACATCATTTAGCTAGCAGTAATGATCAATTTCAATTAGCTGACGGAATCAAAGGCATGGTGATGTCTGTTTTCACACTTCCTTCTTACCCTTATGTTTTTAAAATTATTAAAGACAAGTTCGCACCAAGTAAGAAAATGACGAAAAAAGATGTCAAAGCAAAATATCGCTTAGTGAAATTACACGACAGAGTCGGTCGAATGGCTGACACCATGGAATACTCGGAAGTTGCTTTTCCAAAAGCTCGCTTTTCCCAAGCCCTTCTTGATGAACTTATGTTAGTTGCACCTTCAATTATCCGATTTGAAGAGGAACTTATTATTATTCAGCATTTATATATTGAACGTAGAATGACCCCTTTAAATATATATTTAGCCGATGCATCGGATGAAAAAATAGATGAAGCAATGTTTGGTTATGGAGAAGCAATCAAACAACTCATTGCAGCTGATATTTTTCCCGGAGATATGTTATTAAAAAACTTTGGCGTTACCCGACATGGCAGAGTAATTTTTTATGATTATGATGAGATCACTTACATGAATGAAGTAAATTTCAGGGTAATACCTGAGCCAGTTACCGAAGAGCAAATATTTGCGGCAGAGCCATGGTATTCAGTTGCTCCTGGTGATGTTTTTCCAGAAGAGTTAGCAACCTTTGCTTTAGCAAATCCTAAATACCGCAAGGCATTTTTAAAGCACCACAGTGAATTGCTCGATGCCAAATACTGGCAAAAACACCAACAAAATATTGCTCAAGGCGTCATCGAGAATGTTTATCCTTATCCTCAAGAGTTAAAATTAAGTCAAAACGAACTAAGTTTACGATAATTGCATATTTATTAGCCGAACAGTATAAAATTAGAATTTAGCGCTTTACCTTTGTAATTGCTTGGGTATAATTCGTCTCCGTTGCAGGGGTGTAGTTCCAATTGGTAGAACAGCGGTCTCCAAAACCGACGGTTGGGAGTTCGAATCTCTCCACCCCTGCCATTTTCTTCCCAAATTATTTCTATCTATTCAGCTATTGTTCTTATCATTAAGTTATAAACATTTATTAATTTAAAGCCTTCAAACCAGCGGTATTACATTGCTGCCCTTTTATGAAATTCCGTGAGCAAATACCACTTAACAAGTAGCTTTTTGCTATTTATACTGCGATGATAACTAAACACATCTTAATGACAGAACGCTAATGACTATCACCACAAGACAATTCAATCACTTAAAAGCGATGGGGATTACCTTGTGGCAACGTAAAAATCTTAAGCAAACTTCAAGTGAAGTTAAAGAAGAGTCTACTCGCAATATTACCGGTGATTTTTCTGCCAATGAAATTAACAAGCTAACAATATTTCAAGATATTTTACATGCACTGTCTATTAAACCTGATGATATATCGTGGCAAAAGTCTCACCTCGATTTAGGACTATTTAATTGGCAATTTACCGATAATGCTAATATTCGCTTTGAAAAAGCGACACTTATTACACCGAGTTTAGACAAAATAGCTCAGTCACCGGTAGCGAAAAAACAACTTTGGCAAACCTTTATCCAACATAACTTAAATCCTTAAAACTGCTATGTCGCTTACATTTTTACCTATTACCCTTAACGATGTTGGCACACTTATGCCGATTGAAAACGATTGCCATTCACACCCTTGGAGTGAGAAAACCTTTAAAAGCTGTATTGGGGATCGCTATTTCGGTCATTATTTAAAAGACAAAGAGCATATCATTGGCTTTTATATTGGCGAATATATTCTGGGTGAAGCGACATTAATGGATATTTGCATTTCGCCATCCTACCAAGGTAATGGCTATGGAAAGCACATCCTCAATTTTTTTACCAACGAAGCTAAATCACTCGGCGCCGAAAAACTGCATTTAGAAGTAAGAGCAAAAAACATCTCCGCCTTAATGATGTACATTAACGATGGCTATGCTGAAATAGCACGACGCACGGGGTACTACCCTAGCGCAATTGGCTATGAAGATGCGATTGTGATGACAAAGTCGATATAAATTCGTTTTCAGTTATTTATTGCAGTAAAAATTAAAGCTTTTCAAAATGAAAAGCTTTTAAGTCGAAAATGTTGTTACTGAGTCACCCTAATTTTTTCAATAAGATTAACATCTTTGAAAGTCGAGTCAGGTCCCATTCTAAAATCAAGCTGTACGAGTTGATTTTTATGATACTCACCAGTTGCTTCATATTTCCATTGCTTGAGTGCCGTCATTGCTACACGATCAAACACGTAAGCAGGAACACCATCCATGACTTCAACATTTTTTACTTCTCCTTCCCCATTAATATCAAACTTTAATACCACAGCACCTTCTATTTCCTCTTCTACAGCTTTAAGCGGATATTTAGGTTCAACACGATAAGTTGGCATGGCTTCTTTTTTAACGGCAGGTGGTGTCCTGTGTTTCTGTGTGTTGTTGCCATCACCAATATTGCCGGCATAGCTAAGTCCTGATAATAATGTAATCGATAAGACTGACGCTAAAGCTAAGCTTAATTTTGATGCTTTAGTGTGGGTTTTAATATGTTTTATGCGTTCAAACATGATCTCTTTATCTCCATATTTCTTAAAAGAAAGCTGAGCAAAAGCAAGTGGCGGCGATGTTTCTGCTGCTACTAGCAATGCTCTGCTGTAGTTGATCCTGCTCGCTAATTGTTTTCGCGCCAAAACAATTTGATCACAGGAAAGTTCTTGGTCACGGCGAAAGCGAAAATACGCTAACCATACCAAGGGGTGAAACCAAAATAGCGCTAAAAACATAAATGCTATTAAGTTCCAATAAATGTCATTGCGATCAAAATGACAAATTTCGTGTTCCAGAATCAATTTTTGCTGCTCATCGTTATACAAAGCAGTAAATTCTTCTGGTAGTAATAATTTTTGATTAATAACCCCAACAATCATTGGGCTATATGCGTGTGCACTTTGATACACAGGTAGATTAAGCGGTAATTTAACCGGTAATTGATTTGGGTCTAATCGAGTTAACGCCGTTTTGTTTAAGAATTGAAAATGTGAAATCAACCAATAAATGAGCATTAATGTACTGATTAAAATCCAGCATGATATTAACCATTCAACGGTAAATTGCTGTTGAAATGTTTGAGTTGGAACAACAATGAATTGCTGTATCTTATCATCAGCAAAGTGATTATTAGCCTCCCAAGATAATGGCAAACTATAAAAAAATAGTCCTATTGGTACGCATAGCCATAATAAATAAACTTTTGTTGGGCCTAACCTTTTTAGTAAAAGGCGATGAGATATTAAGATGATTGATAAAATAATGGTTAAAGGTGCAAACCAAGTAATAAGTAAATCAATCATTTTCTTTCTCCTGATTTTCTTGCTCCCACGCCGAAATTATTTGTTTAAGTTCGTCGATGTCATCTTTCTCTAGATTTTTATGCTTAGCAAATCCAGCAATTAACGGAGAAACCCGCCCACTAAACATGCGTTCAATCAGACTCTGACTTTCAGATTGCGTATAGGCTTCTCGTTCTACTATTGGATGATACAAGTAACACCTTTTTTCTTTTTCAAAACCGATCGCTTCTTTTTTCACTAATCGATTTAGCAATGTTTTAACCGTTTTATCATGCCACTGCTTTTTCAGATTTAAACGCTCAATAATTTCATTAGCTGTCGCTGGGTGCTTCTTCCAGAGCACATCTAAAACTTCAAATTCTGCATTACTAATATCTACACTGCTTTGCATCTTTATTGCCTTATGTATTAACTTAAAATCTGAATCACAAATAACACAAATCGATTACAAGCGTAATCACAAGTAAGAATTACACTTGTAATCATGATTGTCAAATAATTATCGCTTTAATTTTTTTAGATAAAAAAATTTAAAGCAAAGTACAGATTATTGCTGCCTTAAACGCTTGTTTTCGATATAATGTTGCGCTTTAAAAATTCGCTATTCATTTATTATTTTATAAACAGGTATTTTGCATGTCGCTACAACAGCAGGAAGTCGACCTAAGACGCACCTTTGCTATTATCTCGCATCCCGATGCAGGTAAAACAACCATCACTGAAAAAGTATTACTTTTCGGTCAAGCTTTACAAAAAGCGGGAACGGTAAAAGGGAAGAAATCAGGGCAACATGCAAAGTCAGATTGGATGGAAATGGAAAAAGATCGTGGTATTTCAATTACCACATCTGTGATGCAATTTCCTTACGCCGACTGTCTTGTAAACCTTTTAGATACCCCTGGCCATGAAGACTTCTCGGAAGATACTTATCGTACGCTGACCGCGGTTGACTCTTGTTTAATGGTAATTGACGTAGCGAAAGGTGTTGAAGCCAGAACCATTAAATTAATGGAAGTTACGCGCTTAAGAGATACACCAATTATTACTTTTATGAATAAAATGGACCGCGATGTGCGTGATCCCATGGAAGTCATGGATGAAGTCGAAGACGTATTAAAAATAAAATGTGCGCCGATTACTTGGCCTATTGGCATGGGTAAAGAATTTAAAGGTGTTTATAACATTTTAACCGACGAAACGTTTCTGTATCAATCAGGCCAAGGCCACACTATTCAAGAAAAACGAGTAATCAAAGGTTTAGACAACCCAGAGCTTGATACTGCCATTGGTCACTATGCCGATGACTTACGCGAAGAATTAGAATTAGTTATTGGCGCATCGCACGAATTTGATTTAGACGAATTCTTAGCAGGCGAGTTAACACCGGTATTCTTTGGTACCGCGCTCGGTAACTTTGGTGTAGATCATATGCTTGATGGCCTAACTAGATGGGCACCCAAACCATTACCACGCAAAACGGATACGCGAGAAGTAAAAGCTGAAGAAGAAAAATTCTCAGGTTTTGTCTTTAAAATTCAAGCGAATATGGATCCAAAACATCGTGACCGTATCGCATTCATGCGTATTTGTTCAGGCAAATATGAAAAAGGCATGAAAATGCGCCAAGTGCGTATCGGCAAAGACGTAAAAATAGCCGATGCCGTTACTTTTATGGCGGGGGATCGTTCAAACGTTGAGCAAGCCTTTGCTGGTGATATTATAGGGTTACATAACCACGGTAGTATTCAAATTGGTGATACTTTTACCGCAGGTGAAGACATGAAGTTTAGTGGTATTCCAAACTTTGCTCCCGAAATGTTCCGTCGAATTCGTTTACGCGACCCGCTAAAAGCGAAGCAATTACAAAAAGGTTTGATTCAGCTTTCTGAAGAAGGTGCCGTACAAGTATTTAGACCTTTAATGAACAACGATATGATTGTTGGCGCGGTTGGTGTGCTGCAATTTGAAGTAGTGGTGCAACGTTTAAAAACAGAATACAACGTTGACGCGATTTACGAACCTATTAGCGTAGCAACAGCACGATGGTGTACTTGTGATGATGAGCGCACATTAGAGCAATTTCAGAAGAAGGCATTTGATAACTTAGCCTTAGATGGTGGTGATAATTTAACTTATATTGCGCCGACTATGGTTAATTTAAATTTGGCACAAGAGCGTCATCCCGATATTGAGTTCCATCAGACACGAGAGCACTAATTTTGGCGGCATATATTTCGTTTTAGCGGCATTGTTTTCGCTTTTTCATTTGTCACTTAGTACACTAAGCTCCTCATGAAAAAGCTCAACGGCTTTGCTAAAGCTCAACGGCTTTGCTAAAGCTCAACTATTGTGCCAAAACGCCTATTGAAATAGCTAAATACAGCTTTATAAAGATTATTTAGATCAAGTTATTACTTGATCACAAAAAGAGTTAATGAAATGAATATTAAACAACTACTTTCAGAAAAAGTGCTAACAGCCATGGTTCAAGCGGGTTTACCTGAAGATACTAATCCTGCATTAAGTATTTCTAACCGTGCCAATTTTGGTGATTATCAAGCAAACGGGGTAATGGGTGCGGCGAAAAAGCTAAAAACGAATCCTCGTGAACTGGCGACTAAAGTGGTTGAACACTTAAACCTTGATGGAATAGCTGAAAAAGTCGAACTAGCAGGCCCAGGCTTTATTAATATTCACTTAGACAAAACATGGTTAGCGGCTCAGTTATCTGCTATTGCAAACGACGAAAAACTAGGTGTTTCGCAACGAACAACCGGGACAGAAGACAATCCTCAAAATGTTGTTGTTGACTACTCTGCACCTAACCTCGCCAAAGAAATGCACGTAGGACACTTACGCTCTACCATTATTGGTGATGCGGTAGTTCGCGCCCTTGAGTTTCGAGGAGATAAGGTCATTCGTCAAAATCACATGGGAGATTGGGGCACGCAATTTGGGATGCTACTTGCTCATTTAAGCGACAAACTTCAAGCCAATGAAGTCGCTGAAACCGCCCTTGCTGATTTAGAAAATTTTTATCGAGAAGCCAAAGTCCGTTTTGATAATGAAGAAGGTTTTGCTGATAGAGCTCGTGACTATGTTGTTAAACTTCAAGGTGGTGACGCCGATTGTGCCGTGTTATGGCAACAATTTATTGATATTTCTATCACACACAGTGAAGAAATTTACCACAAATTAAATGTTACCCTCACCCGTGACGATATCATGGGCGAAAGTGCCTATAACCCTGATCTGCCTAAAGTGATTGATGAATTATTAGCAAAGAAAATTGCGGTTGAAGACCAAGGAGCAAGAGTGGTCTTTATTGACGAAATGGCAAATAAAGATGGTGAACCTTCTGTATTTATTGTGCAAAAGTCAGGTGGCGGATATTTATATGCAACCACCGATTTATCCGCTTGTCGTTATAGAAGTAATGAATTAAAAGCAGACCGAATTATAATTTTCACAGATGCAAGACAAGCGCTCCATTTTAAACAAGTTGAAATAGTCGCCCGTAAAGCCGGCTTTTTACCTGAGCATGTAGGTTATGATCATTGCCCGTTTGGTATGATGATGGGGGATGATGGTAAGCCATTTAAAACCCGTACTGGTGGCACAATCAAGTTAGCAGAATTATTAGACGAGGCAGTTGTTCGTGCTAAAGACGTGATCGCTGAGAAAAACCCCGATTATTCTGATGAAAAACTTACTGAAGTGGCACAAAAAGTAGGTATCGGCGCGGTTAAATTTGCTGATTTATCAAAAAATAGAACCAGTGATTATATCTTTAACTGGAAAACCATGTTGAGCTTTGAAGGTGCAACCGCTCCCTATTTACAGTATGCCTATTCTCGTATTCAAAGTATTTTCTCTAAAGCTGGGGTTAATCAGCAACAATTTGAACAGCACTTTGCCATTGTTGAGCCTCAAGAAAAAGCTTTAGCGTTAAAGTTATTACAGTTAGAAGATGTTATTGATGCGGTTATAAATGAATGTACACCAAATTTATTATGTAACTACCTTTATGAATTAGCGAGCTTATATATGAGTTTTTACGAAGCTTGCCCAATTCTAAAAGACGGTATTGATGAACAAGTAAAACAATCACGTTTAGCTTTATGTGCACAAATATCGAAAACCCTAAAACAAGGGTTAGATATTTTAGGTATCGAAGTAATGGAACGGATGTAATAGCCATTCATATTTTATTTTCGACTGAGAACGGCATTAGCGTACTGAAACTAAAAAGCACGTAACTGTTGACGTATCAGCTTGCTTAAAAGTTTTAAAAAGCCGTGTTAACAAATTAGTTGACGACTTATTAATTCTGTCGAGGATAAATAATCACGTTAATGAAAACATAGCCCAACATTTTTAGATTACTGCTGAGAGACTTAATCTAATTAACTTGCTATAAAGGTTGAACTACAACTCATTAGTTCATAGTGAAGGAATTTTAATGAAAGTTTTGCTTATTGATAATAAAAGTAAATCATTAACTCACCTTAATGATTTGCTCAAACAGCAACTTTGCCAAACCGCGAGCGTCACAGACCCACTTACTGGTTTAAAGCTATTACAAAAGCATAACTTTGATGTTGTGATTGTTGCTGACAATCTTGAAAAAACATCTGTGATCAACTTATTAAAAGCCATCACGATAAAATTTCCTAAACTAATTCGCATCGCACACATTCATGAAGATATTGCTCAAATAAATCATTATGCGCATTATGTCTTTATACCTCCTGTCGAGCCCATTAGCGTGATAAATACCGTATTATCTTTTCAAGGAAATCATAAAAAAATAACCAAAGAGATAATTGTTAAATCAGTCGCTAAAGTTAAAGCATTACCTAGCCCGCCAAGGGTATATATGCAGTTAAATGCTATTTTAAAAAATGCCAATACCGATTCTGATAAAATTGCCGATATTATTACTCAAGATCCCGCATTAGCAGCTAAGGTGATTCAGTCGGCCAATAATATTTTTGGTCAAACAGATAAGCCTTTATCTTCAATTGCAGAAGCCATTACCAAGCTTGGCGTAGATACCTTAAGCTGTATTGTGATGACCGCTGAAATGTTTTCATACCAGCCAGATATTCCAAACTTTTCCTTATTAGACGAACAAACGCATTGTTTAGCTACTGCCCGCTTTGCGGCTTCATTAGTCTCTGTAGAGTTAAAACAAGATACTTTATTAGCCGGTTTATTACATGATATTGGTAAGTTAGTGTTGTTTGAAATCGATAAAGCACTCACGTTAAAATATTTTGCAAATAACGCCAGAACGTCGGATGCAATTGAACTCGAAGAAAAGATATTTTCGACAGATCATACGCAAATTGGTGCTTATTTGCTGCATACTTGGAGCTTCCCTTATTATTTAATCGATGCCGTTTTAAAACATCATCAACCTAAAGAGCTTCTGAATAAGGAAATAGGAATAAGCCAAGCGGTATATCTTGCTAATTGTTTACTAGAAGAAAAAGATGTCGATGATGCATTTTTACAGCACTTTAACTTAGTTGAAAAAATTGATCGGTTAAAACAAAAAGCGCTTAGATTTAAATAACATAACCAGTTAACTCATAACTTATGTGGCAATATAAAAAGTACCGTTAAGTTGTTTGCACGTGACTGGCTAACGTGGAGAAAGTAATGAAACATTTTACTGATAGTCATTGTCACATTGACTTCTCTGAATTTGATGAAAATCGTCAACAATTGTTATCTCTGTGTTATGCCGCCAATATCAAAAAAATAATTGTCCCTGCCGTTTCACCATCAACATGGCAATCCCTACTAAATATTGCTAAAAACAATCAAACACCGTGTCAACTGTTGCCCTGTTTGGGCATTCACCCTTGGTATTTAAATGGATTAACTCACGATCATTTATCACAATTGGATGACGCCATAGCCAGCAATAGACAGCAACTGATAGCCATAGGTGAAACAGGTTTAGATGGTGTTATAGCGAAAGAGCAAGATAACTTGACGCTGCAGCAAAGCTTTTTTGAATTTCATATACAAATGGCCAATAAATATTCATTACCATTAATTGTTCATCATCGCCGTACGCATCAAGAAATATTACAGCAGCTAAAATCTACCCCTGTAGAAAAAAATGGGATTATCCACGCATTTTCAGGCAGTTATCAGCAAGGTAAAGCGTATATTGATTTAGGTTTTAAATTAGGAATAGGAGGGACTATCACTTACCCGAGAGCAGAAAAAACAATAAAAGCCGTGAAACGATTTCCTGTTGATGCGTTGGTATTAGAAACCGATGCTCCAGCCATGCCATTATTTGGTATGCAAGGACAAGCTAACAGTCCTTTAAATTTGAGCATTATTTTTGACAAATTAGCCGAAATTCGTCAAGCGCCAAAACAGCAATTATCCGAAGCGATTGAAAGTAATATCAATCGCTTATTTGACGACTCACGAATGTAAGCGAAAACCCTGGCGACTAAAACGATTTAACCCTCGAGTTAAAAAGAACCCCACCACTACAGCTAAAATCATCATTAAACGCACCAGATCAAAGTGCTCCGCAGATTGTAATTCAATGTCTTTAGTTAACGAGTGATTCGCAACGGTAAATCGAATATAACCCTGTAAATCATCTAGATAAACTTCTTCAACAAAAGTTGAGTATTTATCGCTACGATCGGCTTTATGAATAGAAATACCATACAAGTCATTTATCGTAGAATATTCTTGTGAAGCAATAAGCAACATTCCCGTTTGGTCGTAATAACTGAGTTCTTTTATCCATGGTGCATTGGCAATTTCATCAAAATACTGTTGGATATTTTCACGATTATTGTTTGGTTGATTTTTTAAAAGTATTTCTGTTGCTTTAGTGATTTGCGACAAATACTGCTGACTGATCTGGTTAAAATGTTTGGTGGTTGATTGTTGATTATTACCATAACTAAATACCCAAAGATTCATTAAAACAATGATCAAAAAAATAGCTATAGCTAATTGCATAATTTTATTATAAATCGGCGATATTTTAGGGTATAAAGGCTGTTCGGTATGTGTCATCAATTGTGTCATAGAGCCGTGTTAAACTTTCAACTTACTTTACACTATAGAAGGTTCTGTTGAAGTTTTAAATATCGGCTGTTAATAAAGTTAATTTTCGGCTCAAAAATTCTACTATCTAACTATTTAAAAGGCTTAATTGTGTCAATTGCTGTTAACGAAATTTCATTAAACCATCTAAAAACGCTTACCTTGGCTGATTATATTTCACTAACACAACCGTCTGAAATTTTTCCTATCACTTGCCAGATCACGGAAACAACTTTTAGGCTTGCTAAACAATGTCGTGTTAACAGTCACGATCAAATTTCTACCAGCATTACTTCGAAGCCGACTAAATCTGAAATTGAGTTGGTGTTATTTAGTGAAACAAGCTTTCAACAATTGTTAACCATTACTCAACAATGTCACGTTGAAATAACCGCGATCACCGCGATAAATCACCGTAATGCTTTGGTCAGTTATCGTTTTTCCGTTCATTGTGAAAATATTGACGAAGCAAAAGCACAATTAGCCAGTATCGCATTAACCGAAAAAATAGAGGCTGCGTTAATTAAAAACGCACCTAAACTTCACCAAGCCGGTGTATTAGTGATGGATATGGATTCCACCACAATAGAAATTGAATGTATTGATGAAATAGCCTTATTAGCGGGAGTTGGTGAAGAAGTTGCCGCGGTAACAGAACAAGCCATGCAAGGTGAATTAGACTTTGCGCAAAGTCTTCACCAAAGGGTGTCAAAACTTGCCGGTTCACCAGAAAGTATCTTAGCTGAAGTGGCTAAAAATATCCCTTTAATGAATGGCTTAGAAAAACTAATTGCTGAACTAAAACAATACCATTGGCGTATTGCGATAGCCTCTGGTGGTTTTACTTATTTTGCGGATCATTTAAAAGACATGCTGAATTTAGATGCTGCTCACGCGAATGTGTTAGAAATTGTTGATAACACCTTAACGGGCAAGGTACTGGGTAATGTTGTGGATGCTCAAGCAAAAGCAGACTGTTTATTATCATTACAACAACAATATCAACTACCCTTTCAACAAACGGTTGCTATGGGCGATGGTGCAAATGATTTAGTGATGATGAATGCGGCTCATTTTGGGGTCGCTTTCCATGCAAAACCTATCGTTTTAAAACAAGCTGACAGCGCAATTAACTTTAGCGGTTTAGATTGTTTGCTTCATTGGTTAGCATAAGACACGAGCGAACAGTTAAATTTCATTTTTAACTGTTCGCAATTTAATTGCTGATCAATCATCAATTAAATGAAAACGCATCATAGCTTCTTGAGTAATATCAAAAACTTGTACAACTCCCGCAACACTCCAAATTTCTTGTTCTAATTGCTTACCTCTATGTATCGCATAAGAGCTAATGTAACTAAGTTCTGGATTTAAATACTGCATATCTGGATCATCAGTGCGAGAAACGACAACTTTAATACAGAAGAATTCGCCACGTTTTAGGGCATTTTTAATAAATATTTTTTTCAGCTTATCGGTTTGCAACTCTTCATCAAGTTTCGTGGTGACCGCTTTATCAACCATCTCATTTTCAGGGTTAATTGCGATATATAAAATATCAGAAACCGGTCTGTCTCCTGCTTGTAACTTCTTTAATGTAGTATTCATCAAGCTAGTCGCTTGCATATTACTCAATAAAGGGTACAAGTTATAATGATGATTTCTATCACTTAATTGCTTACAGTAAGAAAGAATTCGCGAGTTTTTATTATTCGTAGTTACAGCTTCAATTTTATATCTGCTACCACTTGTTTGGATCATTAAAGCGACCGTTTGCAAACTAGCGCTATAAATATTACGTAACGCTTTTGCCAAGCCAGGACTTAACATGGCATATTCATCAGGCGTTAGCTTTTCACGATTCTTTTGAATTAACGCTTTAAAAAATGCACGGCCGATATGCTGATGTTTTTCAACAAAGACCCGCAAATTGATTATAGTTTTAGAAGTGTTTACCCGCATCACTTCATAAGGAAGACTTTGTAAGTCAAACGATGAAGTAATTTTTTGTAATTGTGGGAAAGTAATATTTACAACATCTCCTCTTTTAAGCAATGAGCTTTTATCTAATGCAATTTTCAACCCTGACGTTGAGAAGTCTTGAGAAATGCCTTGTGAAATGACCCCATCAGCGTCTACAACTATAGCCGTTTTATAGACAAAACGAGGCTCTTGTCGTTGATTATTATAATTGATACCAACATCATCGACATTGACACTTTCAACTAAACGTTTATGACCAAAATTTTTAAGTTTATTGGTATTAATATTATCAAAGGGTAACGCTTGATAAAAAGCGTGTATTTCTTTATTGGTAATATTTGTTGCGGTAATAATTGCCGTTAACCTCGACAGTGACTCTTTTACATCGTCTGAAGCTGGAATATTCAAATATTCATCTTTTTTCGCAATGGTATTCGACAACGTTAGTGGTGAGTCGGCGTATTCACTATTTAGCGCAAGATAATTTAGTTGGGTTATGGCAAAGCTTTCTTTTGACGCAGCAAACCCTAAATATTGCCTCATAAAATCGGCATCTTCATCTAATTGCACATTGTCCGCAGTATAAAAGTACATTTTGCCCTGGCTGACATGAATAAAGCTATACACCAAGACAGACTTACCTAACATAGCTGCTTTTTTAATTCTTAAAAAACGATCTTGAGTCACTAAATAACTCAAGGTCGATTGTCTTTTTTCATCTTGCCAGTATTGAAAAATATTTTGATTATTATGACAAGTTAATGCAAAACGAGGCGCCAGTTTCCCTTGTACATCTTCAATAAAAATGGGTAACTCATTAGACTTTGGCAAAGCAAATTGTTCGAAACTTCGAGACTGTAACGCTTTGATAGTATTATCTAAATTAATTTTATAACGACGCTTATTACCTTGAATATAGCCTTTTAAAAACTGTTTGAAACCATCTTTTTCTTCAGGTGATGTATATACTCGACTTACACCAACTAATTGGAGGCCTTCAATAATCTGAATATTACGTACTTCATAGGTAAACTTTTCTTTTTTATCAAACTGAAACTCACCTTCAAGACCAGAAAATCGAATGGTAATTATTTGGCGTATTTTTATGTTCTCGACAGAGTTGAAACGAAACTTACAGCCATTAACACTAATATCAGAACACGTCCCTTCGACCATTTTATCATCTGAAAAATGAACCTGAAGGGCTATGGCGAAATTCATACGCTCTTCAGAACGATTAAAATAAGGACCAAAGCTAAAAAGTTGTGCTGGATATTGTGATTTTTCAAATACCTTGGCTGGTTTTACAGTTACATTCGGCGTTTTAATTTGATTTTTTTCATTTTGATAAATAACTCGGAAGTTATTTTCGGTATTCATTACCGCTTCATAGACACCGAAAGTATAGCCTTGATAATCGGCAAATGACTCTTCAAAAACTCGAATAGCAATATCATCAAGGTAATGTGTTCTTCCTTCATGATCAAAAGCACGGCATTCACCGTCGACATGTCCTCTTAAATCAATCAAGCGAGTACAAGGGTTAGCCAAACGTTTTAATTCCATTTTCAACAAAAAACGTTCGGTTTTCGGAATGTTCTTTGTGACATGAGAAAACTCAGCTTCAAAATCCTTTGATAATACTTTTCCTCGAAAGTCATCGATAATAGTTTGATATTTTGAAAAATTATTAGTCATTCAAGCTTCTATTTCATTACAATAGTGGAAATTAAAAATGTTATATTTAAGTAAAATCATTATAAATTGATTATCTTAAATGTCATCTCATTATATTTTAGTATAACAATAAGCAATAACCATACCCTTAAAAGGTAAAAAATGGCAAAAAACAAAACAGCATTTGTCTGCACAGACTGCGGAGCCGAACATTCACGTTGGCTAGGACAATGTAATGAATGCAAAGCTTGGAATACTATTTCTGAATTTAGACAAGCAAAACTACCAACAAGATCGAGTAATTTATCTGGTTTTTCAGGCATGGTCGGTACAGAAGTTCAAACTCTTGACACTATTGATCTTGCTGAATTGCCTAGATTTTCATCTGGCTTTTCTGAATTTGATCGGGTGCTTGGCGGAGGCATTGTACCCGGCAGCGCTATTTTAATTGGTGGCGAACCTGGTGCAGGTAAAAGTACACTATTACTTCAAACCATGTGTGACTTATCAGAGCAAATGTCAGCATTGTACATTACCGGTGAGGAATCTCTTCAACAAGTTGCCATGCGGGCAAAACGTTTAGGGCTCAAAGCAGACTCATTAAAATTGTTATCTGAAACCAGTGTAGAAAATATTTGTCATATTGCAGAGAAAGAAAAACCGAAAATTATCGTGATTGACTCAATTCAAGTGATGCACATGGCTGATATTCAATCAGCACCAGGCAGTGTGTCGCAAGTACGAGAAGCCGCCGCTTTTTTAACTCGCTTTGCCAAACAACACCACGTTGCAATGATTTTAGTCGGTCATGTGACAAAGGATGGCAGCTTAGCCGGGCCGAAAGTATTAGAGCATTGTATTGATTGCTCTATCATGCTTGAAGGTAGTACAGATTCGCGATATAGAACACTACGTGGCAATAAGAACCGTTTTGGTGCCGTTAACGAGTTAGGTGTTTTTGCGATGACAGGCACAGGTTTAAAAGAAGTAAAAAACCCTTCGGCAATATTTTTATCACGCGGTGAAGAAAACACCCCGGGTAGTATTGTTATGGTCTTATGGGAAGGCACTCGGCCTTTACTGGTTGAGATTCAAGCATTAGTCGATCATTCAGCATTAGGTAACCCAAGACGTGTTGCGGTTGGCGCCGATCAAAATAGACTATCAATGCTATTAGCTATTTTGCATCGCCATGGTGGTTTACAAATGAACGACCAAGATGTTTTTGTTAACGTGGTTGGTGGCGTTAAAGTTGCAGAAACGAGTGTCGACTTAGCCTTGATTTTAGCGTTAGTGTCAAGCTTTAGAGATCGTGCATTACCTCAAGATTTAGTGGTATTTGGTGAAGTAGGGTTATCAGGCGAAATCCGTCCGGTTCCAAGTGGTCAAGAACGGATTAATGAAGCCGCTAAACATGGCTTTAAACGCGCAATCGTTCCATTTAATAATATGCCAAAAGAAAAAATATCCGGTATGGAAGTAATTGGAGTGAAAAAACTTAGCGAAGCATTAGATGTTATTTAATTAACAGCTAATGCTTCAAAAACGTTCATTGGGTTTATTCAGGTTCATAATCCAAATTAGCGGATAACCAACGTTCGGCTTGCGGTAATGTCATTTCTTTACGCGTTGCGTAATCAATCACTTGGTCTTTTTTCAACTTGGCAACCGCAAAATACTTGCTGTCTGGATGAGCAAAATACCAGCCGCTTACGGCAGCACCTGGCCACATTGCAAAACTTGAAGTTAACTTCATGCCGATATTTTTTTCAACATCGAGTAATTCCCACAATAAGCCTTTTTCGGTATGCTCTGGACAAGCTGGATAACCGGGTGCTGGACGAATACCTTGATATTTTTCACGAATTAAATCGTCATTTGCAAAAGACTCTTCTGGCGCATATCCCCAATATTCTTTACGTATTTTTTCATGAAGATATTCAGCACTCGCCTCTGCTAACCTATCGGCCACAGCTTTAATTAAGATACTGTTGTAATCATCAAACTGAGCGTCAAAAGCTTTCACTAATTCATCACAACCAAAACCAGCTGAAACGGCAAAAGCTCCCATATAATCTTTTATGCCAGACGCTTCATCAGCAACATAATCAGCCAAACAACGATTAAACTGCCCTGATGGCTTTTTACTTTGTTGACGAAGTTGATGCAGTTTCATCAATGGTTCTTCACGTTCATCATTAGAAAATACGACTAAATCGTCTTGTTTACGATGAGCAGGGAATAAACCAAAGACGGCTTTAGCTGTTAGTTTTTTATTGTTTATTACATCGTCAATCAACGCATTAGCGTCATTAAATAATTTCGTTGCTTCTTCACCAATCACGTCATGTTTTAAAATAAGTGGATATTTACCTGATAACTGCCAAGTCATGAAAAATGGCGTCCAATCGATATAATTTCTCACCACATTTAAATCAAGTTCATCTAAAACAGTAATCCCTAATTTGTTGGGTACTTTAGGCGTGTATTGCTCAAAACTTAATGGAAAAGCATTGGCACGGGCTTCCTCTAATGAAATTAAACTCGAACGAGGACCTTTTTTGTAATGACGTTCACGGACACGATCATATTCATCTTTTTGACGATCGATAAAAGCTTGGCGTTTATCTCCATCTTCAGAGATTAGTGTGCTGACCACGGATACCGAGCGCGAAGCATTGGGCACATAAACCACAGGATGTTCATATTTCGGTTCAATTTTTACCGCCGTGTGAGCTTTAGACGTTGTCGCTCCCCCTATCAGTAAAGGTAAGTTTAAATCTAAGCGTTTCATTTCTTTGGCAACATGCACCATTTCATCAAGTGATGGGGTTATCAAACCAGATAAACCAATAATATCGACATTCTCTTCTTTGGCGACGCGTAAAATATCTTCACAGGACACCATGACCCCTAAGTCGATAATATCGTAGTTATTACATTGTAAGACTACGCCAACAATGTTTTTACCAATATCGTGAACATCACCTTTAACTGTAGCAAGTAACACTTTACCGTTAGATTTTACTTCAGTTTTTTCCGCTTCAATAAACGGGTTTAAGTGGGCAACGGCTTGCTTCATAACCCGAGCAGATTTCACCACTTGCGGTAAAAACATTTCCCCTGCACCAAATAAATCACCAACAACATTCATGCCATCCATTAATGGCCCCTCAATGACATCTAATGGTCTAACGGCTTCAAGACGTGCGGCTTCTGTATCTTCAATTATAAATTCATTGATACCTTTTACTAATGAATACTCTAAGCGCTTATTAACCGGTAACTCTCGCCATGCTAGATCGGTTTTATTACTTTGATTGCCCGCTTGTCCGCGATAAGTTTCAGCCACATCAAGTAAGCGCTCTGTGGCACCGTCGTCACTGTTTTGAATAACGTCTTCAACCGCAATGCGCAAGTCATCTGGAATATCAGAATAAATGGCCAACTGACCAGCGTTAACAATCCCCATGTCCATACCATTTTTAATGGCATGATATAAAAACACTGCATGTATCGCCTCTCGAACGGGGTTATTTCCACGAAAAGAAAATGATACGTTTGATACGCCACCAGAAATCATCGCATATGGCAGGTTCTTTTTAATATCAGCGACCGCGTCAATAAAGTCTACCGCGTAATTATTGTGTTCATCAATACCGGTAGCGACCGCAAAAATATTGGGATCAAAGATAATATCTTCTGCAGGAAAACCGATTTCATCGACAAGAATATGGTATGCACGCTTACAAATTTCATATTTTCTTTCGCGAGTATCTGCTTGCCCTACTTCATCAAATGCCATGACGATAACGGCAGCACCATAACGGCGCAATAGCTCTGCTTGGCTGCGAAAGTTTTCTTCACCTTCTTTTAAACTGATCGAATTAACGATGCCCTTGCCCTGTATACACTTAAGGCCTTCTTCTAAAATATCCCATTTAGAAGAATCAAGCATCACAGGCACTTTGGCAATATCGGGCTCACCCGCAATTAAATTTAGAAATCGGATCATGGCCGCTTTTGAATCGAGCATGCCTTCATCCATATTGATATCGATTATTTGCGCGCCATTTTCAACTTGCTGTAAAGCAACCGCTATTGCTTGATCATAATTTTCTTCAGTGATAAGTCGTTTAAAAATTGCCGAACCGGTAACGTTAGTTCTTTCACCCACATTCACAAACAAAGTATTTTCATCAATAGTCAGTGCTTCTAAACCTGATAATCGACAAGCAATTTTTCGAGGTTCCACTTTACGAGGTGCAATATTTGCAACCGAATCAGCCATACCTTTGATATGCTCTGGGGTTGTACCGCAACAGCCACCGATAATATTCAAAAATCCTGAATCGGCCCACTCGGCAACATGAGTATTCATGTCATCAACACTAAAGTCATATTCGCCAAAGGCATTTGGTAGCCCGGCATTGGGGTGAGCCGAAACCGCACAATCAGAAATTCGACTTAATTCAGCAACATATTGCCTTAATTCAACAGGGCCAAGTGCACAATTTAAACCAAAAGAAATAGGTTTAGCATGGCGAAGTGAATTATAAAAAGCTTCGGTTGTTTGTCCTGATAATGTACGGCCTGAGGCATCTGTAATAGTGCCTGAAATCATTACGGGTAAACGAATATTTAACGATTCGAAAACCGTTTCAACAGCAAAAATAGCAGCTTTGGCATTTAACGTATCAAAAATCGTTTCAATTAATATTAAATCACTTCCCCCTTCAATTAACGCTTTTGTCGACTCAATATAAGCCTCCTTTAGTTGATCAAAGGTGACATTACGAAACGCCGGATCATTCACATCTGGTGAAATTGAACAGGTTCTGTTTGTTGGCCCTAATACACCGGCGACAAAACGCGGTTTATCTGGATTTTTTGCCGTATATTCATCTGCGACTTGCCGAGCTATTTTGGCAGCCTCTAAATTAATCTCGGCGCTGTACGCTTCCATGTCGTAATCAGCCATGGCAATAGTCGTTGCATTGAAAGTATTCGTTTCAAGTATATCAGCACCCGCTTCGAGGTATTCAGCATGAATGGCTTTAATCACATCAGGTTGAGTCAGCACTAACATGTCATTATTGCCTTTCACATCTAAATGCCAATCAGAGAACTTCTCGCCACGGTAATCTTGCTCTTCAAATTTATACGCTTGAATCATAGTTCCCATAGCACCATCAAGAATTAAAATACGTTGGGCTAATTGTTGTTCAAAATTTTCAAACGATGCTGATTTCTTCATACTACTCTCAATTTGTTCTAATAAGAAAAACGACGTTAATACTGTAATTAAATGTGTTTAAACTTGGTTTTCCGGCTGTCTTGCTCGTATATTCGACGCATCTAACAAATAAGGTGTTATTTGATAGACATAATAGTTGAGCCAATTGGTAAATAATAAACTGCCATGACTACGCCACGAACTATGCGGTATTTTGTTGACATCATTATTCGGATAATAATTTTCAGGCATAACAGCGTTTTCGTCAGCATTTAAATCACGATGGTATTCTTCATCTAATGTCGTTGCATCGTATTCTGGATGGCCTGTTAAATAGACTTGCTGCTTGTTTTTGCTTGCCACCACATAAACCCCCGCTTCTTCTGACTCTGCGATAATTTTTAGTTCCGAGACACTTAAATAATCAGCTTTATCAATATAACCATAGCGAGAATGCGGTACATTAAAAAACTCTTCAAAGCCTCGCGTTAACTGCTCTTTTGGATCAACAGGGCTGTGTTGATAAACACCTGATAGTTTTTTCTTTCGTAAATGGCGATTCAAGCCATAATGATGATATAAAGCCGCATGCGCCGCCCAACAAGAAAACATAGTTGATGTGACATTATTTTCTGCCCAATCAAAAACTTCACATATTTTATCCCAAAAGGTTACTTTTTCGTATTCTAGCAACGCTAAAGGCGCGCCTGTAATAATTAACCCGTCATATTGCGTGTCTTTAATATCATCAAATAAACAATAAAAGTTATCTAAATGCTCTTTCGGGGTATGCTTTGACTCATTGGCATGTATACGGACAAAATCAATATTTATCTGTAATGGAGTATTCGACAACATCCTTAAAATTTGCACTTCTGTTTCAATTTTATTCGGCATTAAATTTAAAATCGCTACTTTCATCGGGCGTATATCTTGATTAGCCGCACGATGCTCCGACATGACGAAGATATTTTCTTTATCTAATACCGATAAAGCCGGTAATTCATTAGGGATTTTAATGGGCATAAAAAGTACCTACAACACTGACATTCAACATAACATTTAGCGAATAAACTCGTGTGCATATTTCATACACACAGTATAGACACTACTGTGCCTTTTAACTTTAGCTATGTCAACTTCTAAACGTATAGACGTCTAAATGATTTTGTTAATTCTTATAACTTTTTCATTGCTCATTTATTTATCTAAGTATTTAACTAGCATATTCACCTTTTTATAAGATGAAACCGTGCAACATCTTGATTAACCGATAAAAAAACCATCACAGTTGTGATGGTTTTTCTAGATTGATTTTGAGTTTTTAAAGCAATTGTTTCTACTTATTACTCAGTAACCGCTTCTTCTTTTTCAACGTTATCAGTTGCTTTTGTTAATAATAACTCTCTTAAGCGACCGTCGAGTTCTTTGGCAACTTCTGGCTTTTCAGTTAAATACTTGGTCGCATTTGCTTTACCTTGACCAATACGGTCGCCATTGTAGCTATACCAAGAACCAGCCTTTTCAACCATTTTATGTTGTACGCCTAAATCAATTAACTCACCTAAGCTGTTAATACCTTCACCGTATAATATTTGGAATTCAACTTGTTTAAATGGTGGAGCAATTTTATTTTTCACAACTTTAACGCGTGTTTCGTTACCAACAATTTCATCACCTGCTTTAACCGCACCGATTCGACGAATATCTAAACGTACTGAAGCGTAGAATTTTAATGCATTACCACCCGTGGTTGTTTCTGGAGATCCAAACATTACACCAATTTTCATACGAATTTGGTTAATGAAAATCATCATAGTATTCGATTGCTTCAAGTTACCCGTAAGCTTACGCATAGCTTGAGAAAGCATGCGAGCTTGTAGGCCCATGTGTGAATCCCCCATATCGCCTTCAATCTCAGCTTTAGGAGTAAGGGCAGCAACAGAGTCGACCACAATAACGTCAACCGCACCAGAACGAGTTAACATGTCACAAATTTCTAACGCCTGTTCACCCGTATCTGGCTGAGACACTAATAATTCATTAATGTTTACGCCAAGTTTTTCAGCATAAATAGGGTCAAGCGCATGTTCAGCATCAACAAACGCACAAACTTTACCATTACGTTGAGCTTCGGCGATAACTTCCAACGTCAGGGTGGTTTTACCACTTGATTCAGGGCCATAAATCTCAACAACTCGACCCATTGGTAAACCACCAGCACCTAGCGCAATATCTAATCCAAGTGAACCAGTAGAAATGGTTTCTACATCCATACTGCGGTTTTCACCCAGCTTCATAATTGAGCCTTTACCAAACTGACGTTCTATTTGGCTGAGTGCTGCAGATAGTGCTTTTTCTTTGTTATCGTCCATTTCGTGCTCCACAATTTATATCTAAAAACTAACTTATGTGACGAAGTATACTGTATGGTCGTACAGTATCAAGCTTTTTTACAATTATTTTTATTTCTTTACTAAAAATAAAAAACGGAGACTTTTAATTCATTGTTTTTATTGTATAATTCAGACGTTAATAACTTTTAAAGTTTTCAAGGTAAAAAGTTACTATTTCATTTTTAGTTGAATTTTTTTGTTTGTACAGTAGATTTATCATGCTGTTAACCAGTAAAAAGATAAATGTTTTATCATCACAAAACAACAGACTCAAAACTCATCAGTTTTAACGAATTTAAAAAAGTATTTGTCAGCAATTCATTAAAACTTATTATCCGCTAATCAATTTTTTTGATTGATATAAACAATTTATTGCGCTTGCCTGTTTTCAATTTCCCCATACAATCACCGCACTTGTTAGTACTGGCTAAATAAAAATAAAATGAAAAATTCCACTGAAAAAAACATCAATATTTTCGTCTTGATATTTATATTATTAACGTTTTTAATTTCTTCTTTCGTATTAGCGAATGACAACTTACCGGAAGAAAAAGTAAAAAATGTTTTTACAAATATTGAAACCGCGCTGATCCCATTAAAAAATGCCGACCAACTATCACGTAGTAATATTCGCGAAGTATTGAAGCAATATTTATTGCCCGAAGTAAGTACGCAATATTTTAGTCATAAAGTCTTAGGGCTTCATTTAGCTAAATTATCTCCAGAGCAAAAAGAAGCATTCCGAACTGAATTAACCAATCAATTAATCGATACTTACAGCCATTTATTGAGTAAGTATAATAACGAAGCAATTAATATTGGTAAAAGTTCAATTTCGAAAAGCGGTAAAGTGGCTATGGTGAATATGACAATTATTGGTAAAAATAAAACCAATAAAGCCTTAGTAAAACTGATTAAATTGCACGATGAAACTTGGTTATTTTATGATATTGTGGTCGAAGGTATTAGCATGCTGGAATCTAAACAAAAAGAAATTAATTCAAGTTTCAACAAATTAGGGCCAGAGCAAACGTTATTACAACTACAAAATAATTCATCACTCAGCAATAAAAGGGTTTAAAAATTTTACATGGACTTATGGTTTAACATTAGTAATTTAACGGCATTAACACCCAATTTTTTTAACAATAAGTTCGTGATCACTTTACTGTGTGTTAGTGCTTTTTATTTATTGAAATTTCTATTAGTAAAGGTGATCAAAAAGAAGTCTAAACACGATAAAAGATTACAAATTAATATCGTTAATAATATTTATACCGTTTTAATGATCGTCTTGATCTTTAATATTTGGTCGGAAGAAATTCAAAAGTTTGCCTTTTCCATTGCCGCTTTTATTGTTGCCATTGTTTTAGCAACTCGTGAGTTTATTCAATGCTTCATTGGCTTTGTTTATATTTTATCGAGTCGACCATTTAGGATTAGTGACTGGATTCAAGTAGGTAATTATTTTGGTGAAGTACACTCAACAGACTGGGCAAAACTGACTTTATTAGAAGTAGATAAAGACAGTTATCAATATACGGGTAAAACACTTTATTTACCGAATAGTCAGCTGATTACTTCTGTGATTAAAAACCTCAATTTTTTAAAGCGCTATGCGATGCACCATTTCACTATTGTAAGAGATGATAGTGTCAATCCATTTGAGTTTATTGATCAATTATATGAAAAAGCAAACGTGTATTGTGCAGACTTTAAAGATGTTGCGATGCGATATAATCAGCTTATTGAAAATCGCTTAGATATCAACATTGCAGGTCCAGAGCCACATATTCAAGTCGCTACTTCTGATATTGGTGATACGCAAGTATTCTTTACCGTTTTTTGCCCCACAGAAACGGCATTAGAAATAGAGCAAAAACTCACAGCTGATTTTATGCGTTTATGGTTTGAACAGAAAAGTAAAATAGCCATCGAAAAATAAAAACTATTCTTGATCAATGGAAGTAATAACCACTTACTTCCATTTTCATGCTTTACGGTTGATATTCTTTAAAGTTTTTCATTTAACTTTTTAGATTATCGTCTTGCTTGATAAGCGTTAAAGAGCCATCTAGATGAACATCTCGTTGAGGGAACGCAACAACCACTTGATGTTGTTCAAACAATTCATCTAAAGTAAAACGAATATTACTGCGAGTAACTCGCAAGCCACCTTCAACTTTAGAATTTATCCAAAAATTGACTTCAAAAATTAAGGCGTTATCACCAAAATCTTCGAAGCTAACGACTGGTTTAGGATCTGTTAATACTTCGTTTTGAGCTAAGGTTGCCTCTAAAATCAAATCAGCCACTAACTTTGCTTTGCTACCATAAGCAACGCCAACACGAACACTCGTTCGTACTAAGCTGTCTTTAAGTGTCCAGTTGACAACTGTATTTTCGAGTAACTTGCTGTTAGGAATTAATAAATGTACGCCATCAACTCGTCTGATCCGTGTTGATCGAGTATTGATCTCTTCTACTACCCCTTTGGCATTTTCAACTTCTAAGAAATCACCAATACGAATCGGTTGCTCCCACATTAAGATCCAACCGCTGATAAAGTTATTAATAATGTTTTGCGCACCAAAACCAAAACCAATAGCAATAGCACCAGATAAAAAAGCAAAGGCAGCAATAGGAACATTAATAAGATCAAGTGTGGTAATAAATAAAATGGTTATCGCTGTTACGTATAAAACACGTTGCAATAGGTGAATAAGGTTAGGATCTGTTTTTTTAGTTGTTAAACGATGTGTAACAAATCTTGCCGTCCATTTAGTGAGTACTAACCCAACGTAAATAATGAGGGGAATTAATAATAATTCCCCTAAAGAAATAGGTTGTTCAGAAATAGTAAAAATAGGTGTCGCTAATATCGTTTTAATGTTAGCAAAATTCATATGTTCCCCTTTTTACGTTTTCATCGCTAAGAAAACCTGTGATGGATCAACCAGAAATTTATTTCCAATCGCTTCTCGGCCAAACAACATTAAATAACTCATATCAGAACGGTCAGTTAACGTAATCTCAATAGACCATTTTTCACTGCCAAGCACAACAGGCGTGCGTATAACATAACGTTGCTCAGTGTTGCCATTCGATGATTTTACTTTTCTAATATCACTAATCGGCGCTGTACAATGAACAATGGTATCAACGTTATAGGCGTCAGGGTGAATATCAAAACTAACACACCGTTTACCATTTTTAGTCACTTTAGTTATATTATCAACATGTAATGAAGAAGTTTTTGCACCGGTATCTACCCTAACTTGTAAATCATCTATCGCAAGTTCAGGTAAAGCAATCGATTCTAAACAACCAATAATTATTTTATTTTCCGCACTCATACTCATTCCTAAATATCGTTATGCTCTGGTAATAACTGTTCTTGTACATTTTCAATATGCTCGGCAATTTCTTCGTCATCTTCACTAAAGTAAGCAACATGAAACATTGCTTCACCTTCTTGTACTAACGGAATATTTTGCTTGCCAATTAAAATACCTGAACGCGTTGCTATTACACAATCAAGCACTTCACCATAAGGACTGCCTATTTCGGCTAACACTTGCCCTTGGGTGATTTGATCTCCCAATTCAACTACGTTATGCACTATACCACTCGCATTTGCCCTAACCCATTGGCTTCCATTGGCAATAAAAGGAACGATTTTCTTACGTTTTGTGGCACTGCTTTTTCGTTTCATGCCTAAATGTTGTAATACATTTAAAATGCCTTTCATGCCGGCACGAATAGAAAACTCATCAAACCTTAACGCTTCTCCTGCTTCGTACAATAATATTTTCGTTTCATTTTTAATGGCCGATTCACGTAATGAGCCATCAACTAAATTAGAATTTAATACCACAGGTACCGCAAACACTTCAGCTAATTCTTTAGTTTCAGCATCAAGCATATTCGCACGTATTTGTGGTAAGTTTGAACGATGTATCGCTCCCGTATGTAAATCAATCCCATAATCACAATGTTTGACAATTTCATTTAGAAATATATGTGCAACTCGCCCCGCCAATGAACCTTTTGCTGAGCCTGGAAAGCAACGATTTAAGTCGCGTCTATCAGGCATATAGCGGCTTTGATTTACTACGCCATAAACATTCACCATAGGTACCGCAATCACAGTCCCTTTAATAATTTTAAATTTATTTTGGTTAATTAAACGCCTGATGATCTCAATACCATTGAGCTCGTCACCATGTACCGCAGCACTCACAAAAATAGTAGGACCTGGTTTCTTTGCCCGAATAATATGCACAGGTAAAGAAACATCAGCATCGGTATATAATTTGGCAACCGGCAATTTAATTTTCTTTTGTTCACCGGGTAAAATTTCAAATTCACCTATACGTAAAACATCCATCACACTTTTTCCTAAAGTTAACCATTACCGCGTGTTTGCGTTTTATTGGGTTTAGCGTTTTTTTCTAAAAACTGAAAAACCATACTTGCAACGTCTTTACCTGTTGCTTTTTCAATTCCTTCTAAACCAGGAGATGAATTAACTTCCATCACCATAGGGCCACTTTGCGAACGTAACAAATCAACACCACACATATTTAAACCCATCGCTTTAGCAGCGTTTACCGCAGTTTCACGTTCTTCTTTTGATAATTTCACTATTTCAGCAGAGCCACCACGATGTAGGTTAGAACGAAACTCTCCTTCTGCACCTTGACGTTTCATGGCCGCGACAACTTTACCACCGATCACTAAACAACGAATATCTGCGCCGCCTGCTTCTTTAACAAACTCTTGCACTAAAATGTTTGCTTTCAAGCCCATAAATGCTTCGATAATTGATTCAGCGGCTTTAGCGGTATCAGCCAAAACCACACCAATGCCTTGAGTGCCTTCTAGCAATTTAATCACCACAGGAGCACCACCAACATTTTTAATCAAGTCTTTAATATTATCAGGCTTGCTAGCAAAACCGGTACGGGGCAAACCAATGCCTTTTCTTGATAATAGCTGCAACGAACGTAATTTATCGCGCGATCGACTAATAGCAACAGACTCATTGATATTAAAGGTACCCATCATTTCAAACTGTCTTGCAACCGCAGTACCATAAAATGTCACTGAAGCACCAATACGTGGGATAATGGCATCGTACATTGGTAACTCTTTCCCATGATAGCGTACGCGAGAACGAGCACTAGTGATATCCATATAACAATGCAAGGTATCGATAATATCAACCTCATGCCCGAGTGCTTCGCCGGCTTCTTTTAAGCGACGAGTTGAATATAAATTTTCATTTCTTGATAAAATAGCCACTTTCATAATAATTCCTTACCTTCCACTTGAACCTTTTAATAATTTAAAAGGTGTAAATATTTAAGGTGAGTGTATAGTGAAGAATTCAAACATTAAAACGCTATATTTTTATGGGTTCAATCAAAAAAATTGATTAGAAGCGTTTTCGGATAATTTATGAAAATAGAGTTATTAAAAACCTTTTTAGAAGTCAGTAGAACACTTCACTTTAGAATTGCCTCAGAAAATCTATACATTACACAGTCGGCCGTGAGCGCTCGAATAAAACTACTTGAGGAAGATTTAGGCGTCTTATTATTCGACCGTAGTCAAAAGCATTTAAAGTTAACCTCGGAAGGAAACAGGCTGATCAAGCACGCCAATGAAATGATTTTCATGTGGCAAAAAACGAAACAAGATGTTGGTTTAGCGGACAGTGGTGCGCACCAGCTGGTGATTGGCTCGATGATGTCGATTTGGGATATTGTCTTACAAGATTGGCTAAAAAAAATTCATCGTAATTTCGACGAAATTAACTTATTAACAAATACCTATTCGCCCAATGAATTAAGAAAAGGCATTTTAAGTCGAGTGATTGATATTGCATTTTTATTTGAACAGCCTTTTGTTGAAGATTTAATCACCGAAAAAGTCGCTTCAGTGCCTTTACATTTAGTGACTACAGAGCCGAATGAAAAGAAAGAGCCATTCTCCTTAGATAACTACATTATGGTAGATTACGGTGAAGCAGTAAATGCTCAACACTTACGAGAATTTCAAGACGCACCACCGGCAAAACATCATATGAGCCAACCCAGAATTGCCCTCAATTTTTTGTTAGATGCCGGTGGCAGTGCTTATCTGCCAAGACAGATGACCTTTGAATATATCGCACGTAATAAATTGTTTTTAGTAGAAGATGCTCCCGTTTATTCAAGGGAGATTTTTGCCGCGTATTTAGCTAAAAGTCAAAAGAAAGAAATCATTGAAGATGTGTTACAGCTATTTCCGTCTGTTTCTATTTAGGCAAGATTTCATTTTAATACATGCTTGTGTTGATGGTTAACAATCTGGCATTAGCTATACTAATAAGACTGCTCGAAACAAGTAATAGGCTAGCAAGTACGGTTTGAAAAAATTTAAATTTCATTATATGGGCCTTTTTAATCAATGCCCCCAAAAGCAAAGATGAGTGATTGATATGATTAGATTTATTGTTTAAACCTTTTATTGCACTATATACCAACTAATAAAACAATAAATTACAATGCTTTACGCTATACCCTTCTGATTAATCATTTAAACTGTAAGAATTAGCTGACACTTAGCTCTTAAGTTAGTGAACAAAACCATTAAATTATTGCTTGATTTGAAAACACCTTAATCACCGATATATTTAGCAATAATCAAAAGTAAATTTATTCATTATGACTACAATGACTTTGTCACAGTTGCGACTTTTTATGCCGACAAATATTATTTGTATTAGCCAACTTTTATCAAATTCTCATGTTGAGCTTTTAAGATGAAACCTTGATTAAGCCGAAAGTTATTCTTGAAATAAAGTAACTCAAATTAGTCAGCCCACTTTGTTGATTTAAACAACTATTTACTAAGTTAAATAGTTATTATTTTAAAATGAGCTAAAAAATTTGAGTTAAGTAAAACGTTCCTAAAAGACTGAGTTAGTTAACGTTAATAGGAATATCGTCAACCTTAGGTAATACGCTAATAGGTTGATAATCACTCATCTCTAACTCATCATTAATACAAGTAATTAAGTAATCATTCATATCAATTTCAGCAATTTCATCTTCTTCCGCATCTTTTTTACATTGCATCAGTAAACTAATAACATAATCGGTGTCGGCAACTAATTGCGATAATTCCATTTCTTCACTGTTGGCAAAATTTAACGGAACAAATAACGCCGCTATCACTACTAATATTTTCTTCATCGCTATTACTCTTGTGTTAAACATAGGTTACATATCCCAATAGTCACTAAACGAATTTAGTTGTTTATTAAGCACTTTTGCTTCACATAACGAATCTAATCGCTGTCTAATACGATCCCTTTGCTTGGCAGATTTTCTTGTCATAGTTTTTTGTGTAGAACTATAAGCAATTTCATAACCTGCAATACCTGAGTCGAATTCGTCATTGATTGTTTCTGTTTCATCATATGTATCAATAATCATTTCTTTACCTTATAAAAATAATCATCATTGGATTTTCGAGTAAATAATGTGCCGAAAATATAAAATAGAAAAGCGAAATATTTTCGTTTTATCAATCAAAAAAATTGATTGAACAATAGAGGGGGATTTAATTTATTACTTAAAAGCTTACTTAATATTGCGCCGAGATCCGAAAAGTAATCTGATTAGTTTATGTAACCTTGAAGTTAATTTATTTTACTATTCGCACCGATTGCCATAGCAGAAATATTTTTATATCAGTATCATTAAGAGACACTAAGAAAGTCCCAAAGATAAGGACTTATCTTTAAACATTAATTGACAACGACAATAAAAAAAATCGACGTTAGTATTTTACCTTAACGAACATTCGAGCGATTTCGAACGTTCTATTTTCACTAACTTAAACGGCGTTGGTTTGAGTCATTCAAATTTAAATAAAAAGCACAATAAAAACATGACAGATTTATCACAACACACCCCTATGATGCGCCAATACTTAACTATAAAGGCGGAATTCCCTAATATTCTTGTTTTTTATCGTATGGGGGATTTTTATGAATTATTCTTTGATGATGCAAAAAAAGCCGCAGATTTATTAGATATATCACTGACCGCACGTGGAAAAACAGGCGGCAACGCTATTCCAATGGCTGGCGTGCCTTATCATGCTGTCGAAAATTATTTGGCAAAGTTAGTTCAATTAGGTGAGTCTGTTGCAATATGCGAGCAAGTCGGCGATCCCGCAACCAGTAAAGGGCCTGTAGAGCGAAAAGTAATGCGAATTGTCACCCCCGGCACGGTCAGTGATGAAGCGTTATTAACAGACAAACAAGATAACTTATTGGTTTCTATTTATGAAAACAAAGAAGGTTTTGGCTTAGCTTACCTTGATATGACCAGTGGTCGCTTTGTCGTTTGCCAACCAACAACTCGTGAACAACTTCAAGCAGAATTACAGCGACTATCTCCAGCAGAGCTTTTATACCCAGAAACTTTTGATGCATTTTCTGTGATTGATGGAATGAAAGGCTTACGTCGTCGACCCGATTGGGAGTTTGATATACAAACGGCTCATACCATTTTAAATAAGCAATTTGGTACTAAAGAATTATCAGGCTTTGGTATTGATGAACAACATATTGGTTTATGTGCTGCCGGTTGTTTAATGCAATATGTTCAAGATGCACAACGTAGTGCTTTGCCTCACATCCGCTCTATTATCGCTGAATCGGCCCAATCAGGTGTGATTTTAGATGCCGCAACTAGACGCAATTTAGAATTAACGAAAAACTTACAAGGCACGAGCGAAAATACTTTAGCGGCTATTCTTGATAAATCAGCCACCGCCATGGGCTCTCGATTATTGAAACGATGGATACATTTTCCTTTACGCGATTTAACAGCGTTAAACGCTCGCCAAAATGCGATTGCTGAAATTTTATCTCGCGATATGCAAGAAGAATTGTTTCAACAACTTAAACAAATTGGTGATATTGAAAGAATTGTCGCTCGCATTGCTTTACGTTCAGCACGCCCTAGAGATTTTGCCCGACTAAGAAATGCTTTATTTCAACTTCCTCATTTACAAGCACTTATCCAAAGTCGCGATAACCAGCATTTAGCAACCTTAGCCAAACATACTTTGCCGATAGATACACTAGCAGATTTA
Organism: Thalassotalea castellviae; assembly: GCF_031846185.1. NCBI lineage: Bacteria > Pseudomonadati > Pseudomonadota > Gammaproteobacteria > Alteromonadales > Colwelliaceae > Thalassotalea > Thalassotalea castellviae. The sequence goes on along the minus strand of NZ_JAVRIF010000008.1, from coordinate 41,367 downwards.
CTAGACGAAGCCATTGTTGAAAATCCGCCTGTGCTTATTAGAGATGGTGGCGTCATTGCAAAGGGATATCATAGCGAGCTTGATACGCTACGTGACTTAAGTGACGGTGCAACAGAATTTTTAGCACAACTAGAAGCCCGTGAAAAAGAAAGAACGGGTATTCAAACCTTAAAAGTTGGTTATAACAAGGTACATGGTTTTTATATTGAAATAAGCCGCAGTAGCTCTCACCAAGTTCCTGATGATTATATTCGTCGACAAACGTTAAAAAATAACGAGCGTTTTATTACCAATGAATTAAAGCAACATGAAGAAAAAGTGTTAACGGCGCAAAGTAAATTTTTAGCGCTTGAAAAACGCCTGTATGATGAACTATTTGATCAAGTGCTCCCTCACTTAGAAAAGCTGCAAAACTTGGCACAATCAATTGCGCAATTAGATGTGTTAAATACCTTTGCTGAACGTGCTGAAACCCTAAACTATGTGAAGCCCGAATTAGTGATAGAAAGCGGCATAGATATAGAAGCGGGTCGCCACCCTGTGGTGGAGCAAATGACAGAAGAGGCTTTTATCGCCAACCCAGTTGTATTAACAGAACAGCGAAAAATGTTGATCATCACTGGGCCAAATATGGGGGGGAAATCTACTTATATGCGACAAACGGCATTAATTGTTTTGCTTGCTCACATTGGTTGTTATGTACCAGCAAGTGCGGCAAAAATAGGCTTAGTAGATAGAATTTTTACCCGTATTGGCGCGTCTGATGATCTCGCGAGTGGCCGTTCAACCTTTATGGTTGAAATGACTGAAACCGCTAATATTTTACATAATGCGACCAACAAAAGTTTAGTACTATTAGATGAAATTGGCCGTGGAACAAGCACTTACGATGGGCTTTCATTAGCTTGGGCTTGTGCTGAGATGCTCGCACTTAAAACGAAAGCTTTCACTCTTTTTGCCAGTCATTATTTTGAGCTGACGTTATTGGCTGAGCAAATAGATAGCTTAGCCAATGTACATTTAGACGCCTTAGAGCATGGAGAAAAAATTATTTTCATGCATGCCGTGCAAGAAGGTGCTGCAAGTAAAAGTTTTGGCTTGCAAGTCGCGCAGTTAGCGGGTGTACCCAGAGCCGTTATTCAACGCGCAAAACAACGTTTGACTGAGCTTGAAAACCAACAAGCACCGTCAATTTCGCCTGCTGAACAAGCGTTTGAACAATTGGCATTAATAGATAATAACCATCCTGTGATCAATGATTTAAATGCGATAGATGTGAATGAGTTAAGCCCTAAACAAGCACTTGATTTACTTTTTCAACTAAAAGAAAAACTATAAGTATGTATCCATACTGCTAAAAAGAAAGTACAAAAAAACCAGCTTTTAGCTGGTTTTTCTTATTTTAATGGTTGTTTTACTATCGATATTTTTCAAACATTGATTTATCTAAGCTTGAAACAAGGCCTCAATTGATAAGTCTTGTGCGCTTAGAATATCACGTAAACGTTTTAACGCTTCTACTTGTATTTGGCGAACGCGCTCTCTAGTTAAACCAATTTCAACACCAACATCTTCTAATGTTGCAGCTTCATAACCGAGTAAGCCAAAGCGTCTTGCTAGTACCTCTCGCTGTTTAGAGTTCAACTCATTTAACCAATGAACAATATTATTTTTAATATCGTCGTTTTGTAAATTACCTTCTGGGCCTCTTGCTTTTTCATCAGGGATCACATCAAGCAATACTTTATCTGACTCACCGCCAAAAGGCGTATCAACCGATGCGATACGTTCATTTAATCGCAGCATTTTTGTGACACTTTCAACAGGCACATCAAGCTCTTGTGCAATATCTTCAGCGGTAGGTTCATGATCGAGTTTTTGTACTAACTCGCGTGCAGTACGCAAATATATATTTAATTCTTTAACAACATGGATGGGTAATCGAATCGTGCGTGTTTGATTCATAATGGCACGTTCAATGGTTTGACGTATCCACCAGGTTGCGTAGGTTGAGAATCGAAAGCCGCGTTCAGGGTCAAATTTTTCAACCGCGCGAATTAAGCCTAAATTACCTTCTTCAATAAGGTCTAATAAGGGTAAGCCTCGATTATTATAACGACGTGCAATTTTTACGACTAAACGTAGATTACTCTCAATCATACGTTTTCTTGAGGGTTCGTCACCTTTTAAGGCAAGACGAGAAAAGTATACTTCTTCTTCTGCAGTTAAGAGTGGAGAAAAACCAATTTCACCTAGGTACAACTGAGTTGCATCTAAGTTTGATGGCGCATCATCCTGAATTTTAGTATCAACATCCTTTTTTTCGATAGTTGCTTTAACTTTTTTTAGTTCTTTTTCTATGCCCATGCCATTTCTCCCGTCATTAGCAAAGCTGAAATTACTGATTAAATATTCACGTTAGCTCCAATTATTAATAGTATTGTTGTTATCTTCTCGGAAGGTATTTTAACGGATTAACAGATTTTCCACGAAAGCGAACTTCAAAATGAAGCATGACTCTTTCCGCGTCAGTATCACCCATCTTTGCTATAACTTGCCCGGCTTTTACAGCTTGCTGTTCCTTGACCAAAATGTGATCGTTATGAGCATAAGCGCTTAAATAATCATCGTTATGTTTAACAATAACTAACTTGCCATATCCTCTTAACACATCACCAGCATAAACCACCCTGCCATCAGCTGCTGCTTTTACCGGTTCATTACGGCTACCTGCGATGTCTATTCCTTTATTACCTTGTTTTCTCGTTGAAAATTTAGCAATAATTTTACCATTTACAGGCCACACCCAACGTTTTACTTTTTGTGAGAATGAACCTTTTTTACTTAAAGGCTTTTTGACTATTTTTTGCCCTCTCGTAACTTCACCATACTCCTGCTTTTTATTTGTTGCAATAGGTTTTTTTACCACTATTTGAGGTTGTTTTTGTATACTTTCACGGGAGGGTTTATTTTTACTAGCTTTAGCTAATCTAGGAGACAAAAATATTTTTTGTCCGGGAAATATTTGATAAGGCGCAGGAATATTATTTAGTTGTGCTATCGTTCTAACGTCTAAGCCCGCTCGCCAAGAGATAGAATATAAAGTTTCACCTTTTTTAACTATATATTCAGTAGCTTTTAAGCTGTTTTTAATTTTTTTACTTAGCGGTAATTGTGCATTTACGTCAACTACAGGGGCAGGCGTATGTCTTGAAGAACAACCAACAATAAACAAAATCAACATTAGAATAACTATTCTAAAAAACACGTATCCCCTTAACCCTTTGTTTTCTTGATAATCACTATTTATCGTAATATAAAATACAAAATAACAATTAAGCCAACAACCAACCAGCCTAAAACATCAACCCACTTTCGTAAACTTTTTTCCATACGTTCGCCGCCATAATGTATCACTCCTGCCACTAAAAAAAAGCGCATGCCACGACCAATAGCAGAAACCAAAAGAAAAGGTAAAAAAGCCATTTGTAAAAAGCCGGCGCTGACAGTGAATACTTTATAAGGCACAGGTGAAAAGCCCGCTATAAATACCACCCAAACACCCCAATCATTAAACCAAAGCACCGCTTGATCGAAGGTTGCTTGTTTACCCCATTCAGTGATTAACGGTTGTATCCAAGGTTCAAACATATAAAACCCCAGTGCATATCCCGCAATACCACCAAATACTGACGCTATAGTAGTAATACTTGCATATAACCAAGCTTTCTTAGGCTTAGCTAAAACCATAGGAGCTAACAAAACATCTGGTGGAATAGGAAAAAATACCGATTCAGCAAAGGTGAGTATCGCCAATATTTTAGGGGCTAATTTATGCTCCGCCCATTTTAATGTCCATTCGTATAGCCAAGAAAATATTTTCATTGCACGGCTCCAGGAACTAGAGGAACAAAACGAACAGCTTCAATTTGACGTTCGTCATAATTATCGCCACGACGAGTAATAATTTTTAATATTTGCGTTTCTTCACCCACTGGAATGACTAAACGTCCTCCATCAGCAAGTTGTTCTAGCAAAGCTTTTGGTATATCAGAAGGAGCGGCAGTGACGATGATCGCTTGAAACGGTGCTTTAGATTTCCACCCTTGCCATCCGTCACCATGTTTCATTGAAATATTATGTAAGTCCATGGCTTGCAAGCGACGCTTTGCTTGAAACTGTAATGATTTTATTCGTTCAACAGAAAAGACTTTTGGGGTTAATTGCGCCAATATAGAGGTTTGATAACCTGAGCCTGTGCCAATTTCAAGGATACTTTCTGGCGTGCCATCAGCTAATAATAACTCTGACATTTTCGCAACAATGTAAGGCTGAGAGATGGTTTGTCCCTGGCCAATCGGCAATGCCGTATTATCATATGCTTTATGCGCCAGTATTTCGGGGATAAACACATGTCTTGGACTACGAGCGATAGCTTGCAAAACTTGTTGGTTAACAATGCCTTCAGCATATAACTTTTGTGCCAGTATTTCTCCACTGCGGGTTGATTTTCCGCCGGTACGACTTCCTACTCTGACATTCATTTTATTATTCTCATATTGTAAAATCGCTGATCCATTCTGTAATTGTTGCCATGCTTTTATAGGCTGTCATATCGATAGTTAACGGAGTGATAGAGGCATAACCTTCACTTATCGCATGAAAATCAGTGCCCTCACCGGCATCTAATTCGGCACCTAAAGAGCCATACCAATAAATATCTCTTTTCCAAGGATCTTGAGTGGATCTCATAGTTTCGGCTTTATGACGATGCCCTAAGCGAGTCACTTTCACTCCTTTGAGTGCTTCAAGAGTAATATTGGGGACATTAATATTGATTATTTGATCACTCGGTAAAGGGTGTAATTTTAATCGCTGAATAAATTTAGCCGCCACAATAGCCGCTGTTTGATAATAACTTTCATCTTTACCTGCTAAAGATACTGCGACTGCTGGCATCCCCATATGTCGACCTTCAGTTGCGGCCGCGACAGTTCCAGAGTACAAGGTATCATCACCTAAATTAGCCCCGCGGTTTATACCTGCTACCACTAAATCAGGTAATGGATCCATCAGTTGGCTGATTGCTAAATGAACGGAGTCTGTGGGTGTGCCATTCACAGAAATAAAACCATTGTCTAATTTTTCTGCACGCAATGGGTTCATTAACGTCAATGAGTTACTTGCACCGCTACAGTTTCTGTCAGGTGCAACCACGGTTACATCTGCAAATTTACTTAGCTCTTGATATAACACTTTGATGCCTGGTGCATGCACACCGTCATCATTACTTAATAATATTCTCATAATTTATCCAATGCGTGAGCCAACTCGTGCAGTTAAATCTTTATAAACAAGTAACTCTCTTAATATCGTGGTAGCAAAACAACCTGCCGCCAAAGTAAATGTTAACGTGGCACATTTTTCCGCTTCATTAGTTGTGATTGCGCCATCTTTTGCTAATAAGCGAATACGTCGTCTTTCTTGTTTCAAACCAAATTTCGCTAGTCCGTGACAAAAGTCAGCATGACTTTCAAGCAATGATTCTTCCAATGTATAAGGATTTCCAGACGTCATTAACTGCCCTGTTCCCCATAATGGCGCAGTGATATCAACATCTTTTTCGATAAAACGTTGTTCAATAATGTCATCAATAGCTTCAAGTAAAAAAACCGATTGGCTACCAGCAAGCATTAATACATCACCCGTTTGCAGTTTATCAAAAGTATTGTTTTCAATACGCTTTGCAATAATGTGATTAAAAAGCAGCGAACGGGCGGCTGAAAGATACATGCCCCGTTTTTTCTTATCTTTTACTTTTTGCCCCGCAAACAAAGCGATTGCTCTTTCAATATTTCCGCCATCAATACCAAAGCGTTGTTCACCAAAATAATTTGGTACACCAAATGCCGTAACAGCATGCCACCGGCGTTGTAATTCATTAATATCTGAGACATTTCTTAAGGTGATTTCGAAACGATTACCACTTAACGAGCCGATGCGAAGCTTTTTATTATGTCGGGCATAGTCAATAATTTCTACGCCATCAATAGATAAATCAGATAAGTCGAATGCTTGTTTTCCTGGAAGATGAATACCAAACCATTGTTCGGTAACCGCAAAACGATCCTTAAGCCCAGCATAACTGACGAGGTTTTCTTTTACGGAAAAATATTTGGCTAATTGTTTGGCGACAAATCCTGTATTTTGCCCTGTTTTTCTAAGATGTATAAATAAATGCTCACCTTCCCCACATGGAGAGAAAGGTAGCTGTTCAAAGACTTTGAAGTCGCTTTCACTGCTACGTAAATCACCCGTGACAGTTGGTTTGCCATAAAGATAATCAAAAGTCGGTAACATCTTATTGACTCACCTTAACATGACCATTTTCAGTCTTTTCGTTTGATAATTTATTTTCTGTCAATAACACAACCGCATGCACCGAGATACCTTGTTTTTTGCCGACATAACCTAATTTTTCAGTGGTAGTTGCTTTCACGTTTATTTGATCTAAGTTGCAATGTAAATCTTCCGCTAAACAAGTTCGCATGGCGAAAAGGTGTGGCGCTATTTTAGGGGCTTGCGCCACAATTGTGATATCAGCGTTGCCAAGTTCATAACCTTTTTCTTCCATTAATCCAACTACATGCCGTAGTAAAATTCGACTAGAAATATTTTCATATTGACCATCGGTATCAGGAAAATGATTACCGATATCGGCTAAACACAACGCGCCTAATATGGCATCGCATAAGGCGTGAATAGCAACATCTCCGTCTGAATGAGCAATAAAACCATAGTCGAAAGGAATTTCTACGCCGGCTAAAACAATAGGACCTTGCCCACCAAATTTATGGACATCAAAACCATGACCTATTCTCATTGCATTTCCTGTATATTTTGGTTGTCTTTCGATTGCTTATTCAAAATAAATTCTGCTAAAGCTAAATCATCGGGTTGGGTAATTTTTATATTTTCACTACTGCTGGAGATCAATTGGCTTACTTCACCGGTAAACTCAATGGCAGAGGCCTCATCGGTAATGATCGCCTGAGCTGAAAGTGCTCGTTCTATCGCGGCTTTTAATTGAAGCGTTGGATACATTTGAGGGGTTAATGCATGCCAGAGATTTTCACGGTCGATCGTTTGTTCAATAACACCATTGCAGCCTTGTTTCATGGTATCTCGCACAGGGCTAGCTAAAATACCGCCTTTATCATTCGACAAACAAGCTTCAATTAAATGATTTAAATCATTTAACGTTAAACAAGGGCGAGCCGCGTCGTGCACTAATACCCAAGGAAATTCATGCGGGTCAATCACCGCTAAACCAGCTAAAACAGAATCAACCCGCTCTTTGCCACCATCAACAACCATAACCTTGCTATTTTCTGAGAGCCTAGTTTCTGAAAAGTATTCATCCTCATGACTCAGCGCAATAATAATCTTTTTAATCATTGGGTGTGAAGATAAACGCGAAACAGTATGTTCTAAAATGCTTTTTTGATTTATTTTTAAATATTGCTTGGGACAATTGGCCTTCATGCGTTTGCCAACCCCTGCCGCGGGAACGACAACAACCAAAGGAATTTTCTTAGAAGGCATATTGTCGTGTTAACCCTTTTTATGCTTTTTTTTATTGGGAATAATGCGAAAGAATGTTTCTCCGCTTTTAATCATGCCTAATTCATTTCGAGCACGTTCTTCAATCGCGTCACTGCCAGACTTTAAATCATCGGTATCGGCATAGAGTAATTTATTTCGTTGACGTAATTTGTCGTTATCTATCTTTTGTCGAGCAACTTCATCTTCAAGCGATAAGTAATCGGGCACACTATTTTTTCCGAACCACAGTCGGTATTGTAATAACACTAAAAATATCAGCAATACAATAGTAATAACGCGCATATTATTGAAAATAGATCTTTTAAAAACGATAGATTAAAAGGCTATTATAAAAGGCTACTCGCTGGTGTAAATACAAATCACGCTTTATTGTATTTCAAGATCCTAAACATGAGCGGGTTGCTTGAAGTTTCGCCAATTAATTGCACATGAAAGTAATAATTCTCGCAGGGTTGGCATATGCGGGTTTACTTTTTGATCATTCACCCAGCTATGGCCCGTACAAGCTGCTGTCATTACTCGTTTATTCGGTTTTAACAGCCGGTTTGTTTGAAGAGATTGGTTATTTTGTTCATGATTTTTGTCAAGGTAAAACCAGCCATGAACATTGGTTCTAATTCTATTGTTATTTTTATCGATACGATCAATGGAGTCTAAAACAATAAATGATTCATGCTCTATTGGGATCACTAAGCCATGCGTTAATTCAGTCGATAAATACCATTGGTTCACGCTGTCAATATCTTGACCGTTAAGCGGCATATGTCCGGCCTGCTTTGCCGACCAACTGGCATTTTGCACATCAATAGTCAGGGGAGTTTTTGCTTGAAACATTAAATGAGCGGTTCGTTTAATATAATAGGGTAAACTTTTTAAACGTCCTTGAAAAACTTGCAAAGAGTGAATTTCACTATGAGCTAAAAGCATAATTTCACGTTCATATAAGGCATTACAAAGCTCAGCAAAGTCTGCTGTTTTGGTATCATCTTGCCATAGTGAAACTTGCTCAGTCATAAAATATTGGTTATTTTTTATTAGCTTATTGCCTAAGGCTTAAGCATACTGCATTGTCTATTAAAATTCACCAAAGAAGTTTATCAAAGCAAGTCTTAAAGTCATTTATCAACAAAAAAGTTACTGAAATTCAAATTCCCCTTAGCATTGTTTAAAAAAAACAATACACTATATCGTAAATCCTCAAAAAATAGAGCAATACTGTCAATGTTTAGTGAAACAGAGAGTGAAACGGCAAATAAAACCTTAAACGCCAAATCTTTAGATCCTGCCGCCTTATTAAAAGATGAGATAGACCAAGTAAGTTATTTTTACAATCTTATTATCGATTTTTTCTCCAATTATAGCTTTCAGTTAATTGGCGCCCTTATCATTTTTATTCTCGGTTACATTGTTGCGGGTAAAATCGCTAACTTTGTTTTGCGCTTATGCCAACGTCATAACCTTGATACTACGTTAAGCCATTTTTTATCAAATACCACTAAAATGCTGATTGTTATTATGATCAGCATTATGGCACTTGGAAAATTAGGCATTAGTGTTACCCCATTTATCGCCGCAATAGGTGCTGTTTCTCTAGGTGCTGGTTTAGCATTACAAGGCCTATTAGCGAATTACGCTGCTGGTTTTAATATTATATTAATTAGGCCTTTCGTGGTTGGCGATACGATTACAGTGCAAGGTAGAACAGGAATCGTGACAGAAGTTTTATTGGCCTACACCATTTTATATGATGAAGATAATGTAAAAATCACCATCCCAAATAAACATATTGTTGGTGAAATACTGTCGAACTCCAATGGTGACTCATTATTAGAATTAACCATAGGTATTGCTTATAAAGAAGATCCGATTAAAACCATTGCATTACTTGAAGACGTTATTAAAGATCTAAAAATTGCCAGTAGTTCAAGAGAGCCGCAAATAGGAATTGGTGAATTTGCTGACAGTTCAATCAATATTGATCTACGTATTTGGACGCCAACCGAAAACCTTTATGCGTCGAAATACAGTGCAAACAAGGCAATATATTCAGCTCTACAAGCCGCGAATATAGAAATTCCATTCCCACAACGAGATGTACATTTAATTGCGAATGATAGTTAGAAAAGCATGAAGTAAATCGGAAAATGAACTAGTACTCTCGTTCCTATTATTTCATTGATTTAGAAAACAAAAAACCACTCAAATGAGTGGTTTTTTTATTTTACAGCATCAACTGTAATGATATAAATTGAAGATAATTCGTTTTAGAGCAAAGCGCTCACACGGAGCTGACGATAGTCAGTGAGTATGAGCAATGCAGCTATAAGATGAATTAGCAATAATTTATCCGTTACTGGCCTTTAACTTCTGATAGGCCGTTAAATATGGCTTTGTCACCTAAGAATTCTTCAATACGTAATAACTGGTTGTACTTAGACACACGATCAGAACGACATAAAGAACCTGTCTTAATTTGGCCAGCAGCAGTACCAACCGCTAAATCCGCAATAGTGGCATCTTCTGTCTCGCCTGAACGATGAGAGATAACAGCAGTAAAGCCAGCATCTTTAGCCATTTTAATAGCCGCTAACGTTTCAGTTAGAGATCCAATTTGGTTGAATTTGATTAAGATAGAGTTACCAATACCTTGCTCAATACCACGGGCTAAAATCTTAGTGTTGGTCACGAATAAGTCATCACCCACGATTTGAACTTTGTCACCAATTAATTTAGTTTGGTAAGCAAAACCATCCCAATCTGACTCGTCTAAGCCATCTTCAATTGAAACAATTGGGTACTGTTCACAAAGTGTTGCTAAGAAGTCAGAGAATTCATTCGCGGTGAATTGTTTGCCTTCACCCGTTAAGTCGTAAATACCTTTGTCTGCATCGTAAAATTCAGAAGCTGCACAATCCATCGCTAACGTTACGTCTTTACCTAATACGTAACCCGCTGCTTCAACTGCTTCTTTGATCACCGCTAATGCATCAGCGTTAGATTCTAAGTTCGGTGCAAAACCACCTTCATCACCAACCGCTGTGTTCATGCCTTTTGCTGATAATACTTTCTTAAGTGCGTGGAAAATTTCAGCGCCCATACGTAATGCTTCTTTAAAACTATCAGCACCAACAGGTTGGATCATAAACTCTTGTATATCAACATTATTATCAGCGTGTTCACCACCATTGATAATATTCATCATTGGTAAAGGTAAAGAGTAAACACCAGATGTGCCGTTTAAGTCAGCGATATGTTCGAATAACTGTACGTGCTTAGCGTTTGCTGCTGCTTTAGCTACCGCTAAAGAAACCGCTAAAATAGCGTTAGCACCAAACTTTTCTTTATTTTCTGTGCCATCTAAATCGATCATGATCTGATCTACTTTAGCTTGAGCTAGGGCATCTTGACCAATTAACGCAGGCGCAATGCTGTCATTAACTGCGGCAACCGCTTTTAAAACACCTTTACCTAAATAACGTGCTTTATCACCATCACGTAATTCTAGTGCTTCACGTGAACCCGTTGATGCACCTGAAGGAGCAGCAGCGCGGCCCCATGCACCTGACTCTAAATATACATCGGCTTCTATTGTCGGGTTACCACGAGAATCCATGATTTCACGTGCAATAATTTTACTAATATTTGACATTATATTTCCTTTAAACGTTACGTTTACGTAAACTTCTAAATTAACTCTAAAAATGAAAACCGTAGCTCTAGGCTACGGTTTTAGTTATTTTTATTTTAGTTTGATTGCTGTTTTTGATGTTCAAACGAGGCAGCAACAAAACTTTCAAATAATGGGTGTCCATCGCGAGGAGTTGAATTAAACTCAGGATGGAATTGCCCAGCAATAAACCAAGGATGATCTGGGATCTCAATCACCTCAACTAAGGTTTTATCCGTAGATAAACCGGAGAATACTAAGCCAGCGTTACTTAATTGCTCACGGTAGTTATTATTTACCTCAAAACGATGGCGGTGTCTCTCATAAATTGTTTCACTACCATATACGTTATACGCATGGGTACCTTTCACAATGTGACACAACTGCGAACCTAAACGCATGGTTCCACCTAAATCAGAATTTTCACAGCGGTATTCGATTTGGCCTTCTTCATCTAACCATTCATTAATTAAACCAACAACGGGATGCGGTGTATCCGCTTTAAATTCGGTACTGTGTGCATCGGTTAATCCTGCCACGTTTCGTGCATATTCAATTAACGCGACTTGCATGCCTAAACAAATACCTAAATAAGGGACTTTATTTTCACGGGCATATTGTGCGGCTAAAATTTTACCTTCGACACCACGTTCGCCAAAACCACCTGGAACAAGTATCGCGTCTAGTTCATCTAAGAGTCCAACACCTTTTACTTCAATATCTTGAGAATCAACATATTTAATATTTACCGCAACCTGGTTTTTCAAACCAGCGTGTTTTAGTGCTTCATTTACTGACTTATAAGCATCTGGAAGTTCAATGTATTTACCAACCATACCAATAGTAATTTCACCCTTAGGGTTAGCTTCTTGGTAGAGCACTTTTTCCCATTCAGATAAATCAGCTTCAGGTACATCTAAACCAAAACGTTTCACAACAATTTCATCCGTCCCTTGCGATTTTAACATCGCTGGAATTTTATAAATGCTGTCAACATCACGCATCGATACGACGGCTTTTTCTTCTACGTTAGTAAATAATGCTATTTTTCCTCGTTCAGCGTTAGGGATCACGCGGTCTGAACGACACACTAAAATGTCTGGCAAAATACCAATCGAACGTAAATCTTTTACTGAATGTTGCGTTGGTTTCGTTTTGATTTCACCTGCGGCAGCCAAGAAAGGCACTAAAGTTAAATGCATAAACATGGCACGATCACGACCAACTTCTAACGCTAATTGACGAATCGCTTCCATAAATGGCTGTGATTCCATATCACCAACGGTTCCGCCTATTTCTACCATGGCGATGTCGTAACCCTCGGCACCTTCAACAACACGACGTTTAATATCATTAGTAATATGAGGAATAACTTGAATAGTTGCCCCCAAAAATTCACCTTTTCGCTCGCGTGCTAAAATATCTTGATAAATACGGCCAGAAGTAAAGTTATTTAACTTAGTCATTTTGGTACGAATAAAACGTTCGTAATGACCTAAATCTAGATCTGTTTCAGCACCATCTTCAGTAACAAATACTTCACCATGTTGAATAGGGCTCATGGTGCCTGGGTCAACATTTATATAGGGGTCAAGTTTAAGCATAGTAACCTTAAGGCCACGAGCTTCGAGAATTGCCGCAAGTGATGCAGCAGCAATACCTTTACCAAGAGACGATACAACGCCACCGGTTACAAAAATATATCTAGTTGTCATGTGATACCAAATGTCAGGGGAAACAGAATTTTTATATAAACTTGTTATGTTAGTTTAGCGTTGTTTAAGATAAACACACCTCACTAACAGGACGGGAAAACATTATACTTAATATAGGGCAAAACGACAATACGATCTGACGATCAATCTGCACAATTATTTTGCAATGATTTCGTGCGATTTTAATTAAGTAAGATCATTGAAAAAACCATTAAAGTCATTACTATATTATTATCACCTCATGTAAAAACTCACTCTTATGACTACGCCATTGCAAAAGGTTATAGCCGCCATTGACGCGATTAACCAAGAAGATCCCAATTTCACTGTTATTAATAATCAACAACAGCCAAAAGAATTAATTTATGGCCAATACATGTCGGCTTGTTTAAATCAGTATTGGCCAAATTCAAATGAACACCTACAAATTGCGGTTAGAGCACAACACATTAAACGTTGGCATTTGCAACGCGCTGAATATCCTACGGGTAAACAAGGGTATTTAACATGGCGAAAAGAATTAGGTAAGTTTCATGCAGAAACTACTAAACAGTTGATGCTCGAAAATGGCTATGATGAAGAATCAGCTGAAAAAACGGCTTGTATCATTCGTAAAGAAAAATTAAAAACAAACCCTGATAGTCAAACTTTAGAAGATGTCGCTTGCTTAGTGTTTCTACAATATTATTTCGATGAATTTGCCGCCAAATATACCGCAGTTAATAATGAAGAGAAAATCATCCGTATCGTGCAATTAACGTGGAAAAAAATGTCAGAAAGAGGCCATGAAATTGCGCTGTCGTTAACCTTGCCTGATCATTTAGCGGCATTAGTTAATAAAGCTTTGGCTTAATAAGGCGATGAGTAATTGCTAATAAAAACTTAAGAGAATGCATACCAAGCGTTCGTAAAGCGTTATTAATTCTCTCCTTTTGCCAAAGGCAAACGGGCAACAAAAATAAAAGGAAATGCGACAAGTATCACCACAAAGATGCGAAGATAATGACTGTCTAACAACCAACAAGAATAACTGACACCTAATACCATAGTTATCAGCGAAACAATTTTTGCTCGTTTGGGAATTGAACGCGATTCTTGCCAATGAAAAATCATTGGACCAAAGGTTTTATTATTCAGAAGTTTTTGGTGTAAGTGCGGCGATGACTTAGCAAAGCATCCCGCCGCTACCAATAAAAATGGTGTTGTGGGTAAAACAGGTAGGACAACACCTAATCCTGCTAAGCCAACAAAAAAGATACCGACAACCCTTAAAAACATGTCACCTTAACTCAATCAATCATACACGGGTATATTTTATCGCTTAGCTAAGGCAAGTACAAATGAGTTTACCGGCCAAAAAACATTTCGTTTTACACCGTGTATTTATGTGATTGGTATTTTTTATGTATTTCTCGTTTTTGCTAGATGTTTAATGTAACGGCAGTTTTTCACCTGTTAATGCACCACGCCATTTTTTGTCACCCGCAACAAACAATAATTCGCCATATTTGCCTTTCTTTATACTTGAGTCTATCGCGATAACTTTACCTTGATGCCTTGTTTCGACTTGTTTTTGCGATGTATGACCAACGACTAAATAATCTATGTCGAAATGTGCAAGTAACAAATCAATTTCTTGCGGACTAGCACCATTGTCTTTAAAGTAACCACGATACCAAATAGGCCCGTCAGATTTATGTAAATACTCCCCCCAGCCATCACGTGGAGTCGATAATTCATCCATAACCAGATTATCCTTAAATACTTGGTTAATCGCTGTTAAAGATCTTTTTTCTTTAGCAAGTGAAGGATGAAATCCGCCATGAGCAAATAACATATTATTAATTTTTACTAAGACGGGTTTTGTACGTAACCAATCGCCTAACACGGTCCCTTTACCATAGAGCTTTTCAAACGGTTGATTGAGTTTTTCAGCTACTTCAACATATTTAGGATGTAAATAACGTAAATCGCCATTTAAAACCATGACTTCATGGTTGCCCAATAATAAATGTAACTTACCACCTGCAAGTTCCGCTTCTTTTTCTAAACGATATAAAAACCATAATATTTCAGTCACTTTATCACCACGATCAAATACATCTCCGGTAATAACAAAATGGCCATTTCCAAATGCCCAGTGACCTTCTGCATCAATCACTCGGTTGTTCGTTAACAAGGTATTCATTACGCCATATTGACCATGAAAATCACTTGTAGCGACTACGTTAAATTTACCTTGATAGGTTAATACTGACTGTTCTTTAAAATGAATTCTGTCAATCACCACATCTGTAGCACAATGATGGAACAATTGTTTATGGTGCGCATTTTCAATAAATTGATTCTCTACCGTCAGATTTTCAATTTTTCCATTACATAACCAAAATGCTTGCAACTTTTCAGGCGTATTAAAAATATAAGGTCCGTCGTTGAACTGTTTTTCTAGTAAAGGCTCAGTATTTCTTCCTACTTTTGTTTGTGACGGTTCGAGATTTTCAGCGCGACAACTAATAAGTAGGCTCAACGAAATAACCGTATGCAACATCCATAGAAAATATTTTTTAAATAACATAAAACAATCCAAATCACTGTTATACAATCCCTTTGAATTTACGACACTTCCTTGTGTCTATTTAACCTAAAACAAGTTAAAACTTAACTTCTGCACCTAAATAGGCAAAACGACCAACACTACTACCATAACCACTATAATAATGACCTCGGCCACTTAAGCTAAACGAGCCTTGGTTATTAAATATGTTATTTATACCACCCGACAATCGAACTTCTGCTCCACTGTCAGTATCCATAGTATAAGAAACAGAAATGCTATGCTTTACGTAAGAGGCTATTTCGTTAAATGCTAAAGCTTCTGGATTTTCGATACAATCTGCACTTCCTGCTGCACAATTTTCATCATTAGCAGCCATATCATCAAGCCAGCTTTCTTTGTCATCTTTATCCACGGTAATAGCTGCTTTATATTTTGTACTCCAACGCACTCGCCACGCATCTTTATACCAAGTTAATGAAGCAGAGCCTTGTGTATCAAAAATATCTTCGTTGTAATAGCCTACATAATCAGTGGTTTCTAAACCGTCTGGCGATTGTACGGTTTTTTCCCAATCGATAACATGCGTCCAATCAGTTTTAAACTTGATACGGCCATTTTCATTTAAGTCGTAGGCATATTCTAAAGCGAAATCAACTCCGCTTGTGCTTATTTCATCCACGTTATAATTTCGTTGCATGATTTCAATTAATGCACCGTCTTCATCACGTTTTAAGTCATTACAAAATGAGTTGCTGCCATTTTTTTCATCCCAAGCTAATGAAGAGTCATAACAATATCTCATGATGTCTTCATTTGAATAACTCGATAAAGCATCTTCAATGGCAATATCGTAATAATCAACAGCAATACGTAAACCTTCAGCAAATGCAGGTGCTAAGGTTACCCCAAGGGTAAAGGTGTCTGCACTTTCTTCTATCAGATTTTCATTGCCAACACTTGGCGAGTAATTATTATCACTTTCATCAAATTCACCATCAACTAAGATAGCAGCTGCTATCGAAGGTTCTTTACGACAATTATCATGTCCTTCGTCAGTCGAAGTTGCGGTTGTGCCGTAACAAATATCCGTGAAAGAGTCATAATCGCCGGCCGGTGGCGATAATAAATCGTCAATAGAAGGCGCGCGTTGTGCTCTCGCCCAATTTGCACGAATAGCATAACCTTCAACGATTTCCCATACTAAGCCTGTTTTGTAACTTTCAACTAAATCTGTTCCTGACCAACTATAATCAGCAAAACGTGCCGACACTTCAGCGGTTAAGCTTTTAGCGCCAGCAACGTTTTTCAATAATGGAAAAGCCGCTTCAGCAAAAACTTCTTTAACGGTTACTTCACCAGAATATTGAGGAACGTAATTGAACGTAATGCCACCTTCAGTTGCACCACCACCGGTTTTAACATCTTGTGAATCTTCACGCCATTCAAACCCAAAAGCGGTGGCCACTGGTCCTGCTGGCATTTCAAATAAATCACCCGCCATATAACCTGTGATCGTTAATTGCTCAACGGTGGTATCAATGGTTGGGTTGGC
The DNA here is from genome assembly GCF_031846185.1 of Thalassotalea castellviae. NCBI lineage: Bacteria > Pseudomonadati > Pseudomonadota > Gammaproteobacteria > Alteromonadales > Colwelliaceae > Thalassotalea > Thalassotalea castellviae. Next base: position 24,250 of record NZ_JAVRIF010000008.1, on the reverse strand, counting down.
ACGAATATAATCGGCAACTTCAGGAGTAATAGAGCCTTCGCCAAATAAATTCATCGGTAAACAACCGTTTGCCCTTGCTTGTTCGTCAGCACATTGAATAGTGACCCCATCTTCGGCATATTCAGCATCTAAAGCATAAGCCGCTTTAATGGTGTTGATTTCATTACCGCGTAATTGTTCTTGGGTAAATCGGCCGTAACCTACAGAGACATCCCAATCCCAATCGCCATCAAATACAGTCCCTTGTAAACCGGCCCAAGAACGAATTGTGTTACGTTCATTGTCAGTAAAAATTTGGCCAACTTCAGCAAAATTTCTATCCCATTTGATGGTGCTTCCACCGCCAGCGGCTATTTCAGCTGGCACATAAGGGTTATCTCGAGAAATACGCCCCATAACCACTTCACCAAATTCGCCAGTCGTGGCATCAAAAGTAATCACTTTATCACTTTCATCTTCGCTTTCTGGCGCTTTATTATTAAAGGATTTATTTAAGCTGTGTTGAACTTGCGCATAAAAAGAAATGTCATCGGTTAATTCGAAATCTATTTTAATCGCCGTATTTAATCCCTCATCAGGCACCTTAAGTTGCACAAACTGATCGGTATCAATTCCGTATTGCTCTTCTACCCAATCATCACGTAAGGTTTGTCCGTCATACCAAAAACCACCAACACTGCCTGAACCTTCATGAAAAACCCCGCCTGGTATTGCGTCATTTAATCCACGCCAGTCAGCAGGTGAAATGTCTCTCATACATTGACCGTCTTTAGGTTCAGCGGAAGTGATCATCGCGTTACACATTCTTTCGTCATCATAAAAATGTGATTCTTGTTGCTGCGCTCTTTTGCGATCTGCGTAAGTGAGTCCGTATTGTTTATCATAAGAAGAACTGGCATAAATATAACCTCGACCATTAGCAAATTCAGTGCCGTAGCTAAAGTCTAAAGAAAACTCTTTGGCACCGCCTTCAAGGCTTTCACCGCCGCGTGCTTTAAATTCAAAACCTTCTTTGTCTTGTTGAGTGATAATATTAACGACACCCGCGATAGCATCTGAGCCATAAGCGGCTGACGCGCCACCGGTGATCACTTCAACCCTTTGCACCATACCCGTTGGAATAGTAGACAAACTTACCGAGTTACTGCCATGACTATTTGAAACGACACGGCGACCATCGATTAATGTTAGCGTTCTACTCGAACCCAAGTTACGCAAGTTGATGGTTGAAAGGCCAGTAGCGGTAATATTTGATTGAGTATTCGTATTACTGCTGCTTTCTGAAATTTGTGGTAATTCGTCCACTAAAATTTCTGACAATGAACCTAAGCCCGTATCTTCAATACCATCTTTACTCATAATAGCTAATGGTGTTGCCACGCTAAAACTATCACGTCTTAAGCGAGATCCTGTCACCGTAATTTTTTCTGTGGTCTCTTCTTTTTGTACATTTTCAACAGGGGTTGATGATGCTTGAGCTTGTCGTGATATTTCGTTAACGGCCTGTGCATTATTAGCAAAGGTCGTTGCCGACATTGTCATTGCTGAACTTATAATTGCGGTTTGTACAGCAACCGTGATAAGTGATTTATTCATTATGTTTCCCATTCATGTTTTGCACTTTGGCATTTTTTATAATGTTTTTATCTACAACTTTTTCGAGAAATATCAATTCATAGACAGATCAATGACACTTTCGAATCAGTACTGAGCAATAAGTAAATTATTGACAATGACTTTTCTAAGTAAAATCGTGATAAAGTACAATCGGTGGGAACTCTTTTATATATCTATTCAATATCTATTTGATTTTTAATCAACAAAATCAATAACTAAAAATAAAATCTTCCGTAATATTCGCTCGGTTAACAATTATTTTTATTTACATTTTTTTCTACATATATTGCTAATATTTCATTGTACCTAAAGACTGAAATAGCTATGATTTAGCCATTAATAAACTTCCTAAAAATAATAATGCTAAGGCACTTTTTTACATATTATGAAATTTGACCAAGCATTTATGATTGGAACATGCAAAGTGATTCCAATTGAATACGCGATAAAATTTGAAGACCATTCAAAGCAATCAATTCAACCAAAGTTTATTGAAGTACTTTGTTATCTTGCCAAGCATTTTCCACGTGTCATTCCTCGTGAGGAGCTTATAGAAAATGTGTGGGCGGGCAATAGTTATGTAGGCGAGAAAGCTTTAACTAATGCTATTTGGCATTTAAGGCAAAGTTTAAAAGGCAGTAACAACGAAGATGAAACTATTGAAACCATTAGAAAAGTTGGTTATCGATTATTAGTTGCTCCTCAGTACATTGACAACAATGCTGACGATAACGCCCCAGTGAGTTCTCAGGATAATTATCTTAGCACGTTGACTCAACCAAAAAGCCTAGTATTTGCCTGTGTCGTATTCCTTGTTTTAGGTTTGATGTTTAGCTTATTTAAAACGCCTCAAAATTTTGATCAAGCAGTGATTAAACAAATTACTAAAAGTCCCGGCAGTGAGCTTTTTCCTTCGCCATCTCCTGACGGCACGCAAGTGGTTTTTAAATGGCTGACTGATAAACACAACAGTAATTTATATATCAAAGATCGCAATAACCCTCAGTTATCACCAAAACAATTAACCTTTGGTAACGCCTATGTCGGTCATTCAGTTTGGAGTAATGACGGGCAATATTTATACTTTTCACGAAAAGACAAAAGTAATGATAGTTGCCAAGTGATCCAGTTAAAAGTTTTAACTCAGCAAGAAAAACCGATTGTCGACTGTCCCACCAAAGGGGGTTATTATTACTTAGATATTTCTCCTGACGATAATACCTTAGCATTTCATGGCTACCGAGAACCAGCAGATGAAAGTGGTATTTATTTCATCGATTTAACTAACAATGAAAGTCAGCCTGTACGCTTTTCCTGTAGTAATAATTGCGACTATAAAGAGCGTGATTTTGCTTTTTCGCCAGACGGTAAAAGTATTGCCGTTACCCGACGAATCAATAGATTTAATGAAAATATTTATTTAGTCAATTTAGCGACCAAAGAATTGGAGCAATTAACAAAAGGTGAAGAAGATATAGTTGGCTTAACTTGGCATCCAGATGGCGAAAAATTGGTTTTTGGTGCACAACGAGCAGATATACGCCGAGGATATGTGTTAGATATAAATTCTAAAGCTATTAGCAACTTTCAATTTGAGGGGTTTAGTTACCCTGCTTTTGCCAGAAAGAGTAAAGAATTGTTTTATCAACAACGCTATGAAAAATATTATTTAGCCAGTTTACCATTAGGTAACAATGTTGCTTCTAGCCCTTTCCCTATTATAGAGTCCGAGTTTAGTCATCTAGATCCCCATTATTCGACTAAGCAGGATCGTATTGCCTATGCCTCAAATGAATCTGGTTTTTACGAATTATGGATTTCAGATACACAAGGGTTAAATAGACAACAATTAACGTTTTTAAAACAGACCATTCGTTATCCTAGATGGTCGCATTCTGGCGACAAAATCGCTTTTCTTGGTCCCGTAGAATCAGACAAAGCTGATAAAATATATATTTATGATTTAACCACTAACACGTTATCCATTGTGCCAAGTATGCACCAAATTCATAATCGCCCAACTTGGTCGTGGGATGATAATGCTATTATTTCAGCCGTTTATGAAAAAGAATACGTTGATTTGCATTATATAAATATAGTAACGGGTGATAGCACCCGACTATCAAATGATGGTAGTCGTTTCGGTATCATGACGTCACCGACAACCCTTCTTTATACGGGTGAACGCAAAGGTTTATGGCAATTAGAATTAGCTTTCGAGAACCAAAAATTATTCAATAATTATGCAAATAACCAGCCTTTGAATAAGGTAAGCGGTAAAATATTTAAAACGACTTACACGTGGGATCACACCGAACAAGGCGTATATTTTCATCAAAAATACGATAAACACCATCAAATATCGTTTTATAACTATGCTGAGCAACAAAGCACGCCAATCTTGAGGTTACCAAGAAGTACGCTGAGAACCAGTACAACCTTAAGTAAAATAGCCAAGAATAATGAACTTTTATTTTCTCGAGCGTATTCTCCTCAAGCTGATATTAAATCCTTGAGTCACCCTTTGTTATAACGTGAACTGATTAATAGAAACTCGAGCAGTCAGAGTGCCAATGTTAACACTCTGTCCTCTAAGCACCTGACGGATAATAATTAACTCAGATAATTAACTAGCGCCTATGAACATAAGGTTTAAGTCAATTACCTTTCGGTATTCCAATTAAATAAGTACGCGCCTAAGACTAAAAATATTGCTGACATAATTGCTAAGACACCTAAGTGGTAGCTAATATCGGCTAGGCTAGCTCCCTCTGTAATTATTTTACGCGCACCAGCAACTAAATGAGTGAGCGGTAAGAAATCAGCTATCGTTTTGAGTGCATCCGGTGCTCCTTCTAAACTAAACCAAACGCCAGAAAGTATCATCATCGGCCACGAGGCTAAATTGAGTAACCCCCCTATTAATTCTTCACTTTTACTTCGACATGCCACCAATAAACCTAAAGTGATCAAGCTAAATGCCCCTAATAGACCGACAATAAATAAATCCAAGTAACTGCCGAGCATGTAAAAATCAAAAAAGAAATTACAACCAATGTACACCACAGATGAAGTAAACATTACGATAAAAGCACGAGAAAGCAATTGTGCACTGACAAACTCAAAAGCAGAGAGCGGTGTTGCTTTTAAACGCTTTAATACTGAATTTTTACGATAACGAACAATGACATAGCCGACACCGAAAAGGCAACCAAACATCATATTCATCCCTAATACACCAGGTAAAACCCAATCAACATAACGAATTTTTTTACCTTCAGAAGTTAGTTGTTGAAAATTTTGATGAGTCGCTAGAAATATTTTCTCGACTAGATAACCATTAGGTGATTGTTGATTCACCCAATATTGCTGTGTTGAAAAATCAATCAGCATATCTAAACTATGCTGCGATAATTTTGTTTTAGCTAACGCTTTATCTTGATAATCAACAAAACTAATAAATTTAGTGTCTAAAAAAGAAGATTGTGCCGAAGATAAATTCATTACCCCAACTTTATATGCAGCTTTGCCATCCCCAGAGAAAACAAATGACATACCGACCAACAATAAAATAGGAAATGCTAAGCTCCAGCCTAATGAAGATTTATCACGAAAAAATTCAATATTTCGCGCTTTCACAACAGCTAAAAAACGTTTGAAATTCATATTATTCCCTCAAAGAATGGCCGGTTAGTTTTAAAAATAAATCATCTAAATTGGCAGATTTTACGTGTAAGCCTTCCAGTGAAACTTGCTCTTGCATTAATAATGCTAATGTCGATTCTACTTGAGTTGTGGTGATTTCGACTCGTTCGCCAATAACTTGCCATTGATGCTTTTCAATTAAATCAGCCTTAACTTGCACCAAAGGTAAATAGATAAAAACATCAGAAAAATGCTTATCTAATAAGTGATGCGGTGTACCACTTTCGATAATTTTACCTTTGTCCATGATCACAACTTCATCACATAATTGTTCCGCTTCATCCATATAATGGGTGGTTAGCACAACCGTTTTATTACGTGCTTTAATATTCTTGATCAACTTCCAAAAATTTCGACGCGCTTGTGGATCTAACCCTGTGGTGGGTTCATCAAGAAACACTATTTCCGGATCATTTATCAGCGCAAGTGCGAGTAATAATCGTTGTCGCTGTCCTCCCGATAACAACCGATTATCTCGATCAAGAAAGTCGCCTAAATCGCATAACTCAATTAATTGCTCGTGAGATAAAGTATGCTGATAAAAAGCGGTGAATAAATCTAGCGTTTCTTTGACCGTTAAAAAATCTTGTAAAGCAGTATTTTGAAACTGAATGCCTATTTGTTGAGAAATATCGGCATGAATTGGTTTGCCATAATACTCAACAAATCCCGACGATGGTTGAATAATACCTTCCATTATTTCAATTGTTGTGGTTTTGCCAGCACCGTTTGGCCCTAACAATCCAAAACATTGCCCCTTTTCTATCGTAAAATCGATACCGTCAACCGCATTCACATCATTATAAATTTTAGTTAACTCTTTTACTTCAATGACTGTTGTCGTCAAAGGTAACTCCTTTTTGGCCTTAACAATTATCAGAAATGGTAACCTGCAAATTGCCAAATTAATACACTGTTGACTGAATAAATAAAAAAGCAGGGGAAATCACTGTGATAAGTATTCAATATCTTAATTTTCACTGATCCTACTGATGTTTTTCGTTTACTTATCACTAATCATTCACTTTTTACGCTATTGATAATAATTATCATTTGCATTCAGGTGGTTTATGACTTAACCTAAACTAACATTTATCAATCAAGTAAAATAAATGGAGTGTTGAAAATGTTAATGAACCACACCAATATTGACCAAAATTTAGCACAGGTTGCATTACCGACAAATGTCCTAGAGAAGCTAATATCACTCGGTATCGTTCATGGTGATCAATGTCGTTGTTTAAATAAAGTCGCCAAGCAAGTGATCTGGCAAACTTTATTGAACAACAGCGCCCATATTGCACGATAAGTTAAAAGGAATCTAAAATGGAAAAGTCTACTTCGACATTAAAGTCTTTTGAAAATTGGTTGCAAATTTTAATGAATACTTACCAATGCCACCCAAGTCATGGTTTAGCACAGGTGATAAATTATTACCTAGTACGAATTATTCATGATGAAGAGATAAAATGTGATCATCGTAAACTAATGAAATATTGTTCGATGAAAAAATTTTGGCATTGGCGCAGTGCTTAGTAAACACTCTCAGTTTTTTATCAGTATAAAAATACCACTTCGTTAAAGGCTTACGTTTTAAAGTTTTTGAACTACGTAATTCACGCCGCCGATGATTGTATTATTTAATTCTTTTTTACCTGTTAAATCAAACTCTTGGCAAATACTCTCGATGCTTTGTTTTTGTATTAATCGTTTGATTAAAATTTCAATTAAACGCTGTTTTTCAGCATCATCATGCAAACTATTGTTTAAGTTAGTCGCAAGAAAGTGAATCAACTGGACATGCAGACTATAACTACAGTTATCAAATAAACTCTTTCTCGTGATAAAATTTTCAATCACTTGTCGATCATAATCAGTGAACAAAGGTAAATTTTCTGTCGGCCATTGCTGAATAAGCTCAATGATCACTTGCGCGCTGATATTTTGATATTGTTCGTTGAGCAAATAAGTAAAACTTCGATAAAACCGCTGTTGTAATTGAGCGACTAAATCATCTGCTTTAGTATTTAACGCTTGTAAATACATACTGGAATGCTCGCCGCTGGCTTTATCCACTGAAAAACCTAAACGCACTAATTTATAATGAGCTTTGTGCCAAAAACGTAATAAAGCTTCATTAGCGCCGAAACTCGTGCCAAGCATATCAATGTGGTTTTGCTCAGCATAATGTTTTACATGGCTTAAAAGCTTTAAACCTAAGCCTAGTTGTTGAACACAGGGCAATACGGCAATGCGCATGATACGTAAATACTGAAAATCAAATGCCGTTGAGCAATGATTATGCAAAAATAAAGACTGCGGTAAAAATTGATTTTTTAACCGGAGTTTAGCGTTTGCTACCTGACTTATTTCGTGCTCTTCAGCGCCGCCTTCTTTAACCGTCAACGCAACGGCAACTATTTTCTGTTTAAATTCTAAGACAAATAAACGCAGTGCTTTATTATTTAACAATAGCTTTAAATCACTTGGCGAAGTTTGATAATGCGCGGTAATTAATACCGAAAAAATTTGCTGTAATAAGCTTTCATCTGCCATTAATTGTTGTTGTTCAATACAACTAAACACCGCATCTTGGCTGTTAAAATTTTCTTGTAACCTATGTTTCAGATCGGTTAATTCAATGGCTTGTTTATTACCAGCCTTGTTTTCAATAAAAGGCTCTTCAAGGTTACGACTCTTTAATAAAAACGCATCAAAAACAAAAGACTCTAAAGGATCATTTTCCGCCCAACGAATAGGTTGATTGATATGATATTGATTAAAATAAGGCGTTTTTTCAATTAAGAGCTGAGTGAATTTCACAGCAAAACCACGACCTGCTCCTTCATAACCATGTTGTGTTGAAGAAAAAACAACACGAGGGTAAACATCAACTAGTTGCGACAATATATAAACGGGGATTGCCGCGGCTTCATCTATTAATAATAACTGTGCTTGAGGCTTTTCTTTGATCAGCACATCAACTGCAATATATTCAACCCTATGATGATGATAAATAAACCTGTTTTGGATACATTCGCCTTCCGGGCATGATTGTTGTAGTTGTTGAAAAAAAATAGCTAAAGCATTGCTATGAGGCGCCGTAATAATAAATTTTTGCGGCGCTTGGTTACGCTTTTCAGCCATGATTAACTTAGCAACGGCAATTGCCAACGCAGAAGATTTTCCTCTACCACGGTCTGCTGTTAATAATAGCGGACGTTTACGATGCCCTAAAGCTACTTTTTCAATCGCATTCACTGCACATTGTTGTTGAACAGTCTTACAGCCATTTTCTAGCGACGAACATTTTGGTTCTTGTTCGAAATTTAGCTGTTCATTACTATTATCTTGTTGCTCAACAATCACCGGTAAATCATTATCTGTTTGAGAGAGAACAAAGCTAAACGTATCATTTTTGGCTTTGGTTAATATGCGTTGTACAAATAAATTTTCACTTTCAAGTGCTTGCGCTTGGGTGCAACACCAAATCATCACACCGCCTGCGACTATAGTGCCAGAAAGTGCGGCAAATGCATCTGGGTGAAAATCAGGGTCATTAAATAATACAAGCTCATTTTCTCGGCCTAACTGATGTCTAAAGTTAGCAATAACTTCATTTTCATCATCAATGAGCGCTTTGCCAAAGGTGATAGCACATCTAGGCGCTAAACTGCCAACCTCTTGAGATAGTTGCTCAATCATGGTGCCATAAACCTCACTTGCCCAAGCAATATCACCTTGTAAAACGATTAAGCTTCTTTGCCTATTTTTACGCAATTGTTGAGTTAAGGTTTTAAACCAATAACGAATGTCTGATTGACTCACTATGCTGCTTAATTTTCAAAAAGATAGTTTGATTCTAACAAGCATTTTACTAAATCGAAACTATACTAAATATCATTCAATTAGTTGAAGCTTAAATAATAACTAAAGGCTAACAACCTTGATCTAAATCAATATAGTGAATCACGATAATAGAGACAATGAAACCTCTACAAAAAGTAAGGATTTATTCATGACTGAACACAGCTCGCCAGAGCAAATTAAAAAATATGAAAAAAATACTTTCGTCTTTCTAGCTGTTTTTCTTGCGCCTATCCTTTCCATCATCATTGTAGGTGGATTTGGTTTTATGATTTGGATCAGCCAAATGCTGTTTGGCCCGCCAACCTCTTAGTAACTCGACCAAGTATTAACTATATCTATGACTCAACCATTAGAAAACCCTAGCAGAAGAAGATTATTCCGCGGAAAGGTTACCAAACAACCTTCACTGCCTCGTTTACCATGGATAATCAACGAAAATACATTCACTGAACTATGTAATCAATGTGATGACTGCATCTTAGTATGTGAATCTAACCTTATTAAAAAAGATGAATTAGGTTTTCCATTTGTAGACTTTTCTACCGATGAATGTACTTTCTGCGGCAAATGCCAAGAAGTCTGTCAAAAACCGCTATTTCTTGATAAAAACACTATTGAATCTAACCAGACCCAACCTTGGCCAGGCACGATAACAATTAACCAAAAATGTTTAGCACAGAACCAAATTATGTGCCAAAGCTGCCAAGATGTTTGCGAACCTCGCGCCATATCATTTAGTTACAAAACATCAAGCATTGCAGAGCCAACGATTAATTTAGCCGATTGTAATCAATGTGGTGCATGTATTTCTACCTGTCCACAACAAGCAATTACATTAGATTTAGCAAACAATATTGAGGTGGTTCATGACTGAAAATATTTTGCACATTGACAAAAATTCAACAAATAAACAGCAACCTTGTGAATATCATGTCGCCAGCTTTGTAGCTCATGCGATTAAAAAAAATATCACACAAGTGACAGAAGAAATAACTTGCACTGAGGGTGCTGAAATACATGCAGTGAGTGAAGAAGGAAAAATTGTCTTTACCCTAGAAGCCTCTAGCCAAAAGAAAATAGGCTTCTTAATTGACCAGTTAAAACATCATGTCGGGTTATTAAGTTTATCCCCGATATATCATCAATTTCTAACAGAAGAATAATAGGTACCAATATGACTATTAATCGCCGAGAATTTATAAAAGCTAATGCTGTTGCCGCGGCTGCTGCGGTTGCCGGAGTATCTATCCCAGCTAATGCCACCAACCTTATTACCAGTAGTGATGTCACTAAATTAAAGTGGGATAAAGCGCCTTGTCGTTTTTGTGGAACAGGTTGTAGCGTTAATGTTGGCGTAATGGATGGTAAAGTCGTTGCCACCCATGGCGATATAAAATCGCCTGTAAATAAAGGTCTTAACTGTATTAAAGGTTATTTCCTTTCAAAAATTATGTACGGCAAAGACAGATTAACTACCCCGCTACTCCGTATGAAAAACGGTAAGTTTGACAAAGAAGGTGATTTCACGCCAATAACTTGGGATGCGGCTTTCGATATTATGGCGGAAAAAACCAAGCAAACCTTAAAAGAAAAAGGCCCAACCGGCATTGGTATGTTTGGCTCTGGTCAATGGACGGTATTTGAAGGTTACGCGGCATCAAAATTAATGAAAGCTGGTTTTAGATCCAACAACATCGACCCAAATGCTCGTCATTGTATGGCATCAGCTGTTGGTGGTTTTATGCGTACTTTTGGTATTGATGAACCAATGGGTTGTTATGATGATATTGAAGCAACGGATGCAATGGTGCTTTGGGGTTCAAATATGGCCGAAATGCACCCTATTTTATGGACACGTATTACCGACCGCCGCTTAAGTGCACCACATGTTAAAGTTGCCGTACTATCAACGTTTGCACATCGTAGTTCAGATCTTGCTGACAACAGTATGATCTTCACCCCACAAACTGATTTGGCGATTCTTAACTTTATTGCCCATTACATTATAAAAACCAACCGAGTTAATAAAGATTTTGTTAACAAACATACCAATTTTAGGTTAGGTAATACAGACATTGGCTATGGTTTACGCCCAGAACACCACCTCGAGAAAAAAGCCAAAAACAATGGTAAAACTGCCGGTGGTTCTTCGCCAATAAACTTTGAACAATACGCAGAATTTGTAAGTACGTATACCGCAGAATACACTTCAAAGTTATCAGGCGTTCCGGTAGATAACTTAAATGCGTTAGCAGAACTATACGCAGATCCTAAAACCAAAGTTTGTTCATTTTGGACCATGGGTTTTAACCAACATACACGTGGTGTTTGGGCGAATAACCTTGTTTATAATATTCATTTATTAACAGGAAAAATATCAACACCTGGTAATAGCCCATTTTCATTAACCGGCCAACCTTCGGCATGTGGTACGGCTCGTGAAGTAGGAACATTCTCGCATCGTTTACCTGCAGATATGGTTGTGAATAATAAAAAACATCGCGACTTGTCTGAAAAATTATGGAAAATTCCTACGGGGACCATACCACCTAAGCCGGGTTATCATGCGGTGCTACAAAACCGTAAATTAAAAGATGGTGAGTTAAATTTCTATTGGTCTATGTGTAACAACAATATGCAAGCCGCCGCTAACCTTAATGAAGAAGCGTATCCTGGTTATCGTAACCCTAAAAACTTTGTCGTTGTATCAGACCCTTATCCAACCGTTACTGCACAAGCCGCAGATCTTATTTTACCAACGGCAATGTGGGTCGAAAAAGAAGGCGTATATGGTAATGCAGAACGAAGAACTCAAGCTTGGTATCAAATGGTAGAAGCGCCAGAAGGAGCTAAATCAGATTTATGGCAGTTAGTGGAGTTTTCAAAACGCTTTAGAATTGAAGAAGTGTGGCCCAAAGAACTTCTTGATAAAAACCCTACATACAAAGGTAAATCAATGTATGAGGTGTTATATAAAAATGGCCAAGTGAATAAGTTTTCTATTAACCAAGTTCCAACAGATAGATTAAATGATGAAGCGAGACATTTTGGCTTTTACATTCAAAAGGGCTTATTTGAAGAATACGCAAGTTTTGGCCGAGGAAAAGCACACGATTTAGCCGATTACGACAGATATCACGAAGAGCGTGGCTTACGATGGCCTGTTGTTGACGGCAAAGAAACCCTAAGACGTTTTAAAGAAGGCTCAGATCCGTATGTTGAAGCAGGTAGAGATTTTCAATTTTATGGAAAAAAAGACGGCAAAGCCATTATATTCGCCTTGCCATATGAGCCACCTGCAGAGTCACCCGATGCAGAATTTGATATGTGGTTATCAACGGGACGGGTATTAGAGCATTGGCATTCAGGCTCAATGACACAACGAGTACCAGAATTATACAAAGCAGTACCTGACGCGCTGGTCTATATGCACCCTGATGACGCTAAAAATCGAGGCATGCGCCGTGGTGATTTAGTGAAAATAGTGTCACGTCGTGGTGAAGTCCAAACTCGCATAGAAACCCGTGGCCGCAATAAGCCGCCAAAGGGCTTAGTATATATGCCTTGGTTTGACGCCAGTCGATTAGTGAATAAAGTTACCTTGGATGCCACTGATCCCTTATCAAAGCAAACTGACTTCAAAAAATGTGCTGTGAAAGTTGTAAAGGTATAGGAGAAATTTATGAAAACTATGATGAATCATTTAGTCAAAACACTTGTCCTTTTAACGCTTTTCACTAGCTCTGTAATAGCTGCCGAAAAACATGTCGCGACATTACGTGGTGAGGTCAACATTGATACTCAAACGACACCTTCGGCGATTGCAAATACAGTCAATAAAGATATTAAACAAGGAAGGAATTATCCAATGCAGCCTCCGGTTATCCCTCATAAAATTAGAAATTATGAGGTTAATCTCAATTCTAATAAGTGTATGTCTTGTCACAGTAGAAATCGTACAGAAGAGTCTCAGGCTCCTATGGTGAGTGTTACGCATTACATGGATAGAGATGGCAACTTCTTGGCTGAAATATCACCAAGACGTTATTTTTGTAACCAATGTCATGCTCCTCAAAAAGACGTAGAGCCTTTAGTAGAAAATACCTTTGTTGATATGCACACATTAATGAAATCAAAAGTAAATACTAAGAATGAGCATTAGGAGTCTCCGATGAAAGAAATAATAAAAATAGGATGGCAAACGCTGAAAAAACCCAGTGCATATTTCAGTTTAGGCTTTTTAGTCATTGGTGGTTTTATTGCTGGGGTTATTTTTTGGGGTGGTTTTAATACCGCACTTGAAGCAACCAATACCGAAGAGTTTTGTATCAGTTGTCATGAAATGGAAAACAATGTTTATGAAGAGTTAAAAACCACCATTCATTTTTCAAACCGTTCAGGTGTAAGAGCAACTTGCCCTGATTGTCATGTTCCGCATAAATGGACAGATAAAATAGCGCGTAAAATGCAAGCTTCTAAAGAAGTGTGGGGGAAAATTTTTGGTACCATCAATACACGCGATAAGTTTCTTGCTCACCGTAAAAGACTTGCTCAAAATGAATGGACCCGGTTAAAAGCGAACGACTCATTAGAATGTCGAAATTGTCATAACTTTGATTATATGGACTTTACCGCACAAAGCACCAGAGCGTCACAACAACATTCTACCTCGCTTGCCGATGGTGAAAAAACCTGTATCGACTGCCATAAAGGGATTGCACATCAACTACCTGATATGAAAGGGGTAGAGGGCTGGTAAATTTATTTACCATGATTATCAAGCCAGCATTTGCTGGCTTTTTTTATGAAAATAAAATAGTTAAAAAGATTTGAAAATTTAATATTTCTTGCCTATGTTACAAAATATGATGAGTCATGAATTAGGCACCCATTATGTCAGATGAAATTTCCGAGAATATTAGTAGTAGTCATGTTGATATTGATGCAGATTTAACGGTTGACGTTAAAGACTCTGAGGTTAAAGACGCTAGCATTCGTCAACGTATTGATGACTTATTAGAACAAAAACGGTTAAAAGCGCTGTTAGACGACAGTGAAGATTGGTAAATATCATATTAGACCCAAGGCAATATCACTGTAATACGCCTGTGCTTTAGCTTGGCTAAATACAATTAACTTCTAATTTATTCCTTGTTGATTAAGGTTAACCTCACGATAAATGATTTTCGCTGCAAAAATTTCCTGTTAGAATTAAACCACTCCATTATTTAAATTTGATTAACAATGACATTCCTTGAAAAACTTCGTTGCCTATTAACTTTTGGTCAAGGTGTTGCTCTACCTGCCCCCGAAATATTAGCGACAACGTCACCCTTTGAATTATTTCAACAATGGTTTGATGATGCGAACAAATCTGGCATCTTACTTCCTGAAGCTATGTCAGTAAGTTCATGTAATGAAAACGGTCAACCTAGCTCTCGTATGGTGTTGTTAAAATCTTTTAATGAAGATGGCTTCGTCTTTTATACCAATTACGATAGTAGAAAAAGTATCGAGTTAGGTAGTAATAATAAGGTGGCGTTATTATTTCACTGGAATGTTTTACAACGACAAGTACGCATTGAAGGAACCGTTGAAAAAACCAGTCAGCAACAGTCTGAAGATTACTTCCATAGTCGTGATCGTGGCAGCCAAATTGGTGCCTGGGCTTCAAAACAAAGTCAAAAACTTAAACATGACAACGAACTGAAACAACGATTTGAAAAATATCAACAAAAGTTTTCGGGCAGCGAGATCCCACTGCCAGATTTCTGGGGTGGTTTAAGAGTAAAACCTCATTACATAGAGTTTTGGCAAGGGAGAGCAAGTCGTTTACATGACCGTATTTGTTTTGAAAAACATAATGATAACTGGCAATGGTTTAAGCGTCATCCTTAAATGAAGTGTTAAATAGATAGCAGCTTTATTATTTTTATGGTTTAATTTTAAACTATCTACATACACATGATATGACAGATATACACTGGATTCATTTTTGACGCTTCTGAAATATTACATTATTGCCCTGTTATGTATCACACCTTTAACGGCGAATGCTCAAAACGTTATAGTTGGGCTTGAGCCTTTCCCCCCCTTTATTAATGAAGATGGCTCGGGCTTTGCCATCGAAATGTTTAATGCTTTAACACAACAATCAGACCTTAACTTTGAATTTAATTTAATGACTTGGGGTCGAGCTAAAAGAGAATTAAAGTCTCATCATGTTGATCTAATAGGCATTAGTCCTAAAAATAATGAAACTGCTGATTATTATCAGTACGCGAAGGAACTTGATTGGTCATTTATTGCCACCGTCGATCTTTTCTCTAAAGAAAAAAGTAATTTAATATTAGAGAACCTCCCGAATAAAAGTATTGGCACGCTTATCGGTAATGCTGATTTTTTTGCTGAACTGTCTAATATCCCTCGAAATAAGTTTGTTGAAATCAGTAACCTTAAGCAACTGGTTAAAATGATGGATAAAGGGCGCATTAAAACGGTAATATTCGATAGAATATCCATGATGTCGACCATTAAAAAACTAAAATTAGCCAATATTCATTATCGAGAGTTAATGAAAATACCGGCAACTTTTGCGGTAAAAAATACCCCCGACGGTCTGCAATTACAAAAGAAGCTCGATAACTTGATGAGCACTAAAAACATTGAAAAATATCAAGAAAAATTATCCCTATACAACAAATTACCACCAACAGGGATTGTTAACATTCTTGATTAGTTCTGTACTATTTACGTTATCATTAAGTTTACATAAGTCGACGATTAAATAATTATTACAAGAAAATCACGAACGTTCGAAACAGTACCACACAGAATTAACACCTATGATATTGATAAAACTTGCACTTCACACCTGAGTAGGGCTGTGCTAGATTTATCGTATGCAAACCATCACTTTAATAAAGAAGAAAGTTTATTTATCTGCCCCTCTGACGGTGTGGATAAGTCCTGTTTGTATCTTTCCCAATTAAGGGCGATTAAGTGCCATTATGCTTAATCGTCCAAGTTAAATTCAAATGATAAAAGTTTTATCAACCCAATTACCTTGTTGTTTTCTTTTTATCGATTTCACAAAGTAATTTTAAGTATATATTGCCATTAATTTGATCAACATTGAGCACACAATATGCAAAATAATTTTTGGAGTTACCTCCTAGAAACCACAGAGTTTATTGAATCTTCTGATCAAAAAATCAGCTTAGTTCAACTAGAAGCTCGTCTTAAAAATATTGGTTTTTTATATGAAAAAACCTTTGATCCTGCCGACGATTTTGAAGCATATGTTGCATTAAAATTAATTAATACCATTTCACAAACGATTCAAAATAATACGGTAGCTGAAAATGCCATCTAAGTTTTGAATATACAATGATACCGCCGAGGAGGTTACCTATGAAACCACCAAAAATAACGATTTGCAGTAAAGATTACGATGATCTTTATGACTTATTAGAAAATGAAAAAGATGAATCCTCTTTTAAATTATTAAGAGATGAATTAAACCGCGCCCATATTGTCAATTTTAATGAATTGCCCAGCAATGTTGTTAGGATGAATTCAACCGTAAAATTTACGGTTCAAGACAATCAAGAGTGCTTTTCATTAAAGCTGGTGTATCCACAAGAAGTTAAAAACACTGGGACTATCTCAATTTTATCACCTGTTGGCAGCGCTTTGCTCGGGCTATCAATTGGTCAAGAAATAGAATGGCCACTTATTCACGGCCAAAAAACCGTCGTCCATATTGACGCCATACATTAACTTGCAAACCACCAGTTTACTTATTGTTTAATCAGGGTTTAAGCTTTACTGATAAAGAAAGCTTAAACCGTTATTCTGACACGCTTTAAAACCATTCGTTTTCATCTTCTAGCACTTGAATAAAAATTTTCTTGATCTCTGTGAGATTGATGTCTTTATTGGCATATTGCAATAAATATACTGGATAGGAAAATTCTGGCGCATTAGGCGTAAATTCAAGCGTGCCCTCTTGCACATGTCGATTAATCACACGAGTACGAAAATAGCCACTACCACCACTTTTAAGCATGAGCTGCAAAGCTACAGGGCCTAAACTAATTGAAATTTTACTCCGAGCAAGTTCCGGTAAAGCTTGATCATGAAGGCGTTTGAACTCATCCCCCCAATCCACATAAAGATACGGCGAAGGCTGCTCAACCGACTGAACACGGACCAGTTTTTCATCTAATAAATGTTCAACAATGGTGCGTGAGCTATATTCAGGTTGATGGACTAACGCGACGTCTAAACCACCAGATCGAACTTTCTCATTTAATTGCTTTTTATCACCTACTTCAATGGTTATAGCTAACTCAGCTGCCTCTTTATTTAACAATGTAAGTAAAGCTGCTGCGATGGGATTCCATAACGTTAGATCAACGCCAATCGCCAAACTATTGTTAGCCGTATCAGGTAACGGCAAATCCCTTCTCGCCGCATCCCATGTTTGCACCACTTGCCTTGCATAAGATTTAAAGTGCTCACCATTTTTTGTCAGTACCGCACCACTTTTATTTCGGGTAAATAACGTGCAATTTAATGCATTTTCTAACGATTTAATACGCGCGGTGATCGTCGTTTGCGTCACATTAAGTGTGTCGGCTGCTGCACCAAAGGTGCCCAATTCACAAATAGTAAGAAATGTTTTTCCAACGATATAATCCATACTCACCCTTTAATATCAAAATTATAAATAATAAATCCACTTATTATTCATTATACATAAAGCATTGAATTGATATACCCTCTTCGCACCAAATTTGTGCTTACGAGTCGAAATGGCGCACCAATAATTTTTATACGTTGTACAAGAGATAAAGATGAATACCCCCTCACCAAGCAAATTATTAAAAATCGCGAATTCATTAATGCTGCTCACTGCAATAATCACCGCAATAGCAGTATATTTTGTTTACGGTATTGAAGAAAAGTTAACCATGGTTCAACTCATTGGGGGTCATATTACCATTATGATCATGCCTGCCCTTTTTAAACTTTCTTATGTTTTACGGTTAATTAGTTTAAGAAGTGCAGGAATAGCAGAATGAAGATAAATAAATTAATGAATGAGTGCCGTCTATTTTTAGGTATTCAGACGATCACCCCCTCTATAAAGGAAGTATTTGTAGCCTCCTTGACGGCATTAATTGCAACATTTTGTATTTTTTGCTTGTCAAAAACATTGCTCAGTCAGTTAAATGTAGCGACAGAAGCTTATATTCTAATATCAATTGCCGCTACCTCAGTGTTGGTTTTTGTAGTTCCGCATGGCGTATTGTCACAACCTTGGCAAGTAATAGGTGGTCATTTAATTAGCGCGGTCATCGGGGTATTATGCTTTAAATATTTTGGTGATAACATCCGTATAGCAGCAGCACTTGCAGTATCGCTTTCTATCATGGCAATGATACTTTTTCGTTGCGTTCATCCCCCTGGAGGCGCTACAGCGCTCGCTGCTGTTATCGGTGGTGATGCAATCCATCAGTTAGGCTTTTTCTATGTGCTAGTGCCAACCTTATTAAACTCACTGCTAATTGTGTTTGCGGCAACCTTGTTTAATTATCCTTTTCAATGGCGTCGTTATCCATCTCATTTGTTTTATAAAAACAATTTAACGACTGAGATTTCTCCTGGTGATAGGAAAAATGAGATCACTACGGAAGATTTTTTAAAATCTATTCATGAGCATGCCTCATTTATTGATGTGACGGATGAAGGTTGGATTGAAATTTTTGAAAATGCTAAAAGACACGCTGAACTTGATGATGTTCATCCTGCTCATATTGAGGCCGGCTGTTCCTACAGTAATGGTAAAATAGGTAAAGCTTGGGAGGTCAGATGTGTCGAGTCAATCGTAGGTAAGAACATTGTTAAGTACAATATAGAAGCAGGTGTGAATATTGGCTTTTCAGGGCAATGTTCCGTAAAGAAGTTTATTCAATGGTCAAAGTTTAAAGCAGAAAAAAATGATACCGGTATTTGGGGAAGAGTCGCGTAAGCTTTCTTCACAAAAATTTGTTACTTTCACCTTAACTACAAAAAAACGCCACTTTAACAGTGGCGTTTTATATTTTATGAGAGTGTTTTATCAAGTAATTGCTTAACGTTAACCAACTAAGGCTAATAAAATACCCGCAGCAACTGCCGAGCCTAAGACACCAGCAACGTTTGGTCCCATGGCATGCATTAATAAGAAGTTGTGAGGGTTTGACTCTAATCCAACCTTATTGGCAACTCGTGCCGCCATTGGTACCGCAGAAACTCCTGCTGCGCCAATGAGTGGATTAACTTTCTCTTTACTCACCTTATTCATCAATTTCGCCATTAATACCCCAGATGCGGTACCAATGGAGAATGCCACTGCACCTAACGCTAAAATACCTAAGGTTTCCACATTTAAGAATGCTTCAGCACTTAATTTTGAACCAACACCTAAACCTAAAAAGATAGTCACGATATTGATCAATTCATTTTGAGCAGTTGAACTTAAGCGATCAACAACACCAGACTCTTTCATCAAGTTACCTAAACAAAACATACCAACAAGCGGCGTTGCTGCAGGTAAAAAGAAAATTGTCATCAACAACACACCTAACGGGAAAATGACCTTTTCAATTTTAGTCACATGACGTAACTGCGCCATCTCAATTTTACGTTCGTCTTCAGTCGTTAACGCACGCATTATAGGGGGTTGAATAATAGGTACTAACGCCATGTATGAATATGCCGCCACAGCAATTGCACCGAGTAACTCAGGCGCTAATTTAGAGGCTAAAAATATCGCCGTAGGGCCATCGGCTCCACCAATAATAGCAATGGCAGAAGCATCTTTTAACGTAAATTCAAAACCTGGAATGGCGTTTAATGCAATAGCGCCAAATAGGGTTGCAAAAATACCAAATTGAGCTGATGCGCCTAATAACAATGTTTTGGGGTTAGCAATTAAAGCGCCGAAATCGGTCATTGCGCCAACGCCCATAAAAATAAGTAATGGGAAAATCCCCGTATCGATGCCTACATAATAAATATAGTGTAATAAACCGCCAACCTCTGAAAAGCCAGCGACAGGAATATTCGTTAAAATAGCACCAAAACCCATAGGTAATAGTAATAACGGTTCAAAGTTTTTTGCAATTGCTAAGAATAATAAACCACAACCCACGAGCATCATGATCACTTGGCCTAACTCAAAGTTAGCTAAGCCAGTTGACATCCACAATATATGTAACGATTCCATCAGTGCACCCTATGCCATACTTAACAAAATATCGCCAACAGTGACTGAGTCACCTTCTCTGACGTTAATAGAAACAATTTCACCACTACTTACCGCGCGAATTTCTGTTTCCATTTTCATCGCTTCCATGACAATAACGACATCACCGGCTTCGACATGATCACCCTCATTGGCTAACACTTTAAAAATATTACCAGCAAGCGGGGCATTTAACGTTTCATCAGCACTAACAGAGGCTGATTGTTGCGTTTCAGAATCAACAGAAGCCGACACTGAGTTAACACTGCCACTTGGACCAACAACGACTTCATAAACCTTACCATCAACACTCACTGAATAATTTTCTGTTGCTCCTTTAGCTTGACTAGCAGCAGGCGTAACTTTCATATCATCTTTTGAAGGTACTGGTTCAAAAGCATCAGGGTTATTGCGATTTTCTAAGAATTTCAAACCAATTTGAGGGAATAATGCATAAGTTAGTACATCATCAATCACATCATCGGCTAAAGTAATATTTTTCTCTTTAGCGAGAGTATTTAATTCCGCCGTTAAATTATCCATCTCAGGTGAAATTAAATCAGCTGGGCGACAAGTTATCGCTTCTTTTCCATCTAATACACGCGCTTGAAGCTCTGCATTCACTTCTGAAGCAGTGGCGCCATATTCACCTTTTAATACACCTGCGGTTTCTTTGGTAATTGATTTATAGCGCTCACCCGTTAATACGTTTAATACCGCTTGCGTTCCAACAATTTGAGAAGTTGGTGTGACTAAAGGAATATTACCTAAATCTTTACGTACTCGCGGGATCTCTTGTAATACATCATCAAATTTATCAGCAGCACCCTGCTCTTTTAACTGCCCTTCCATATTTGTTAACATGCCACCTGGTACTTGTGCAGATAAAATGCGCGCATCAATCCCTTTCAAACTGCCTTCAAACTTGGCATATTTTTCACGAACTTCTCGAAAGTATGTTGCCACTTCAGCAAGTTTCTCAGTGTCTAATCCAGCATCACGATCTGTACCTTCAACAATAGAAGCAATTGTTTCTGTTGGTGAATGACCGTAGGTTTGACTCATTGAAGAAATAGAAGTATCAATGACATCAATATCCGCATCAATCGCTTTCATATGAGTAGCAACACTTAAGCCTGTCGTTGCATGACAATGAAGCGCAATAGGTAAAGAAACGGTTTCTTTTAATTTGCCAATCAACTCTTGGCCGTCGTAAGGTTTTAATAAACCAGACATATCTTTGATACAAATTGAATGAGCCCCCATATCTTCCAGTTGCTTGGCCATGGTTAACCAACCTTCAAGCGTATGAACAGGACTTTCGGTATAACTTAGTGTTCCTTGTGCATGAGCACCAACTTTTACTGCTGATTTAATTGCTGTTTCTAAATTACGTACGTCGTTCATCGCATCAAAAATACGAAAAACATCAACACCATTGATATGTGCTCGTTCTACAAATTTCTCTACCACATCATCAGCATAATGGCGATATCCTAAAATATTTTGGCCGCGGAAAAGCATTTGCTGTTTCGTTTTCGGCATAGCCTTTTTTAACGCGCGAATTCGTTCCCAAGGATCTTCGCCTAAATAACGAATACATGAATCAAAGGTTGCACCACCCCAAGATTCAATAGACCAGTAACCAATTTCATCTAATACTGGAGCTATCGGTAACATATCTTCCAAACGAAGACGGGTAGCCAATAATGACTGATGACCGTCTCTTAAGACAACTTCTGTGATACCTAAAGGCTTTGACATGTGAGGATGCTCCTATTTATTTTTACTATGTTGTTGACGATATTGTGAGACAGCAGAACTAATAGCCGCCACAACAGGAGGTGCAATCCCCCCTTTATCAACGTTAGTTTTATTTGTTTTGCGTTGAGGTTTTGATTGAATAATAGGATCTGGAAATTTGATCGCTAGTTTTAAGAGCACTTTATTGATAAAAATGATCAATAGTCCTAAAAAAGCAAAAACAAATACCATTCCGGCTAACATTAAAGTACCAGCTTCAATAAATAACTGCGTTAAGTTATCCATGATTTATCTCAATCTATAAAAATGATGGAATTAGAATAATCACTCCAATCACTAAAAAGCAAATGAATTTTCGCCGTTTCAGAAAAAAAAATTCAAGTCAATAGTTAATCAGGCAAATAAAAGCAAATTATTCAAATTTTTTTAATAAAAATTCACTTTTTAGTTATAAAAACAGATATTGTATACAATTACGCAATCAGTAAAATCGCTATATAAAACGGTATAATGCAATATTGTATACAATCATACTTTAATAATAGCTACTGAATACACCTTGAATATTTATCATTTACAACCGTGGATAAAATCAAATAATGCGCTTTATTTGGTCGAGAAGTGATTAAATTATAATACCCCACAACAATTAATCTTGATGATTTTAGAAAGAAGCTAATCTCGATGTTAGTTTTATAAAACTAGCAGCAGTTTATCCATAATGTTAACAATCAAACTAACTTTTCATGCTAATCGTAATTTTGATGTATATTTATCAAGTTAATCATTAAAACAGTTGACGAGGTTACGAGTCAGTACAAACCTTAAAGCTATTTAATAAACTCAATACTCTATTTTTTTCAAGTTCGAGATGAGATTTACTTTCTCTTGTCATCAAAAAATTTGAAAATCCATTCATCATTTGTGGAGGAATATCATCAATAGTCTTAAAGCCCATTGACCAGCTGGGAAAACTTCTTTTTTCAATATGTTTTCTTTGTAGAACAGAATTTAGCGTATTTCTCTCATCTTTTAAAATTGATTGATATATGTCATCAACTACCACTTCGTCTCCTTCAAGCACCTGCATGAAGTTTTCTTTAGCATATAGCAATAATCCAGTGACATTACACTTTTCATTTTTAATTCTAGATTGTTGTAAAAGTTCGAATAAGTCCTTCTCACTCATCTCTCTAGTTGCGCAGCTAATATAAATTAATTGAATCATTTAATTCCCTAATAATTCATTAAAATAATTAAAATTGATAGTAACACTCACTTTATTCACTTGTTAAGAATAAGCGTAAGGAAAATACGAAGCAAATATAGATAATTTAACTTTTTAAAACAGAAAAATAATGAAAGTTCATAGAAAGAGGATTAGATACAAAAAAGCCCCTGTAAATAGGGGCTTTAGTGCTAATGTGGCGGACGCGGCAAGAGTCGAACCTGCGACCGGAAAGGGTTAGCTTCGTAGCCACTAAACTTTTGATAAGGCATCACAATGAAGTGGAGGCAGCACCGAACATTGCACTGTTTCTATCTATAACATTAGCTCATGCAACAAATTCAAGACGAAAAAAAACCAACCCGAAAGTTGGTTTCTCTAGCAAAGCTAATGTGGCGGACGCGGCAGGAGTCGAACCTGCGACCGGAAAGGGTTAGCTTCGTAGCCACTAAACTTTTGATAAGGCATCACAATGAAGTGGTGGTAGCACCGATCATTGCACTGTTTCTTTCTATAACATTAGCTCATACAACAAATTCAAAACGAAAAAAACCAACCCGAAAGTTGGTTTTCTCTAGCAAAGCTAATTTGGCGGACGCGGCAGGAGTCGAACCTGCGACCGGTAAGGGATAGCTTCGTAGCCACTAAACTTTTGATAAGGCTTGACAATTAAGTGGAGGCTGCACCTATCATTGCATTGCTTCTATCTATAACATTAGCTCATACAACAAATTCAAGACGAAAAAAAACCAACCCGAAAGTTGGTTTCT
>NZ_JAVRIF010000007.1:0-207372 GCF_031846185.1 Thalassotalea castellviae | reverse complement strand
CAGGTCTCCCTGAAGAAGTGGAGCGCATTTTAGGGATTTCTGCGCTCAGGTCAAGCCTTTTTTGAAGATTAATTAAAGATTTCGAACTGTTCGATTATTAAGTAAACAATTTACTTAATAAGTGAGCACGCTTGAGTGATTTTTTCAATATATTGGGCTTTTACATGTGAGTTATCATCATATTGACTGGCTAATAAAATACGATTATTTATTCCTGCAGCTGCTGCGGCCTCCATATCTGAGCCTTTATCGCCAATAAATACACTGTGCTTTAAATCTATATCATATTTCTTTGCTGCTTTTAAAATCAAACCTGGCTTAGGCTTACGACATTCGCAAACTTTTAAATACTCATTTATCCCTTTTGTCGGATGATGAGGGCAAAAGTAAACATCATCAATATCAATGTTTTTTGCTTTAAATTGATCAGTCATCCAATGTGTTAACTCTTTAAATTGGTCAACCGTATATTTACCACGGCCAATACCGGACTGATTAGTGATGACAATTAACTTGTACCCTTTATTACTGGCTTCTATGCATAATTCGAAAATACCATCCGTAAATTCAAAGTTTTCTTTTTGATAAACATAGCCGTGATCAACATTAATAATGCCGTCTCGGTCTAAAAATAAAGCTTTATTCATATTTATATAAATTGTCTGTTTTTGTAAGGATAATAGAAAAAAGCGAGTAAAACTCGCTTTTTATGATATTAACTATTGATGTAATGTCTAAAACTAACGTTACAAAACAATAGAATTACATACATAATCCACCGTCAATTTCTACAACACGGCCGGTAAAAAATTCATTCTCAAAGATATATTTTACCGTATGAGCAATTTCATCCGCTTCACCTAAACGCCCTACTGGTTTCATTTTCTCTAAACGGTCACGCATTTCTGGTTTCATCGCATCAGTCATCGCAGTTCTGATAACGCCTGGGGCAATTGCACCAACACGTATACCATGACGACCTAATTCTCGAGCCCAAGTTACTGTCATAGCAACAACACCTGCTTTTGAAGCAGCATAATTCGTTTGTCCCATATTACCACCGCGAGCAATAGAGGACATGTTTATAATCACGCCTTTTTTGCCAGATTCGATCATATGAACAGCAGCTTCCCGACCACATAAGAAAACTCCCGACAAATTAACATCGATAACTGATTGAAACTGATCTAATGACATTTTCTTAGTTACAACGCCATCTTTTGCTTTGACGAACATTCCGTCACGAAGGATCCCTGCATTATTAATCAAGCCATCAATACCATTAAAGTCCTTGTTGATTTGTGAGAACGTTGTTTCTACGTCTTGCTCAATGGTTACATTGGCTAAATAGTATTTTGCCGATGAGCCTGTTGCTTCTACAAGGCTAACAGTTTCTTTTAATAATTCTTCATTTAAATCGATCAAAGCAAGTTTAGCACCTTGCTCTGCTAAGTTGATTGCCATCGCTCTGCCAAGGCCTTGACCACCACCAGTGATAACAATTGTTTTATCGTTAAGATTCATAACTTACTTTACCCTTTTTCTTAAATTTTTTGCCTAATTTTTTTTGTTAAATCAGACTTTATTGTTTTATCGGTTTAAATAACCTTCAATGATTAAAGATTATTGATGGCTAAATTTATTTTTCAATTGACGTAAAAAACCATGCTACTTGCTGATTATCAACCGTCTCTATATTTTTATATAACCAATTAGGCTGTTTGTCTTTATCCACCAATAGTGCTCTTACACCTTCGGTAAATTCAGAAAACTGACAACAGCGAATAGACAAATTAAACTCTTTTTCAAAACATTGTGCTAATGTTAACGTCTGACAATTCTTTAATTGCTGGTAAATAATATGTGCACTTAATGGACTACCTTGGCTTAGCTTTTGCTGAGCCTTGTTAAACCAAGCACTGCTTGTTTTTTCGTTGACAATCGCGTGGTATATATCAACGACATTATCATAAGCGGTAACCTTTTGTATCTTCCTTATTTCATTATCAATTAAGCCAACATTCTGCACTTTACTTTGCACACTATAGCTATTCAACAATGCCGAAACTCGTTGATGGTTATCACCTTCATTCATCGTTAATTCAAGCTGAAAAAGAGCATTGACTAAAACATCAATATGCTCACTATCAATAACATAGTCAGCCAGTTTTAATCGCTTTGCATCCGCGCCATTAAAAGTCATGCCCGTTAAACCGAGAAATAAGCCAACACCTTTTGGCATTTGATTTAAAAACCAACTTGCGCCGACATCTGGATATAAGCCAATGGTGATTTCTGGCATTGCCATCACTGTTTTTTCGGTAACAATACGATGACTTGCCCCTGCAACTAAACCTATGCCGCCTCCCATAACGTAACCGTTCGCTAACATTACTATCGGTTTGCTTGCATTGTGAATGAGTTGATCTAACTGATATTCTTTAGTGAAAAACTCCACACCTAAACACGCTGAAATTTCATCATCGTTTAAGGTGTTTCTTGCGTTATTTTTATGTTTAGTAATAAGGTCACGATAAACACTTACCACGTCTCCACCGGCACAAAAGGCTTTATCTCCAGAGCCTTGAAAAACAATAACAGCAACGGCATCATCAGCTAACCAAGCTTTTAATTGCGGCAGCAATAAATCAATCATAGGTAAACTAAGGGCATTTAAACTTTTACCCGCATTTAACGTAGCAAAAGCAATTTTTATCCCGTTGTCTACAATATGCTCGGTTAAAATTACAGGTAATTCATTCGAAGGCTTTATCATGTTTTACCTATCATCTTCTCTATGAATTCAATATTAAATAACTTATGCAAGCGTATCATCAATAGCAACAACGGTTCTTCCTGTGACACTTCCTTGAACATAAGCATCAAAAGCATTCGGTAAATCAGAAAACGCGATCGTTGTTGGCGAGATCACATCAAGTTTGCTAGGTTTTAAATCAGTTGCTAAACGTTGCCACGCTTTAGTACGAACAGATGTCGGCATTTCTACCGAGTTAATCCCTAGTAAACTAACCCCTCGTAAAATAAATGGCATTACGGTGGAATCTAACTTTATCCCCCCCGCTAAACCGATAGAGGCAATATTGCCCCAAATATTTGTGGTACGAGTTAGCCATGATAGTGTTTCACCGCCGACATTATCAACAGCGCCTCCCCACTGAATACTTTCAAGTGGTTTCGTCCCCATTTCCACATCATGACGATTTAATAAACGTGATGCCCCCAGCGATGTTAAATAGTCTTTTTGCTCTGTTTTACCCGTAAAGGCCACGACTTCGTAACCAAGTTCAGCCAGCATATTGATCGCAAAACTGCCGACACCACCTGTCGCACCGGTAACAAGAATAGGACCAAACTCTGGCTTTTGGCCATTATCTTCCATGCGTTGAATGGCTATTGCCGCAGTGTAACCTGCTGTACCAAGCGCCATTGCGTCACGCAAACTTATCTCCTTAGGTAAGTTCACCACAGAATTAGCTTTTACTCGGGCATATTCACTGTAACCACCATCATATAATTCGGAAAGCTGTGCACCACAAACCAGTACTTTATCGCCTTGTGTAAATCGACTATCACTTGACGTTACAACAACCCCCGATAAATCAATACCGCCAACAAGCGGATAAGTACGTAAGATCCGCCCTTTACCTGTAGCCGCTAGCGCATCTTTATAATTAATATCAGAGTAAGCAACTTTGATAACCACTTCGCCTTCAGTTAAATCATCCAGATTTATTTTTTCAAAGCCGCTAGTTATCGTTTTGTTATCACCATTAATATTTTGATGAATACGAAAGGCCGTAAATTTTTGTGGCATGTTTTTTATCGATGGGGTCATATTCTTGCTCTCAAATAGATTGAAATTGCCAACTAACATAACCTGCCAAAAGCAACACAGATAGTCGACTTTAGTCCTAGAACCAACATTAACATTTTGTTCATGACTCACGCTAAAATTAATTAAAACATGCTTAATTATGTTTTAGCGTGAATTATTTGATTAATAGTCCACTAATTACATATTACGACGGTACTGACCGCCCGCTTCAAATAATGAGTTAACAATTTGTCCAAGAGAACAGACTTTACAAGCGTCCATCATTAATTCAAAAATATTTTCATGATTAATTGCCGCCGTTTGTAAACGCTTTAATAATACAGTTGTTTCGGCTTCATTGGCTTTATGTAAACTTGCTAACATATCAATTTGATAATTTTTTTCTTCCTCTGTCGCTCGTATTACTTCATCAGGAACAACCGTTGGAGAGCCTTTTGAGCTTAAGAAAGTATTCACACCTATAATCGGATATTCGCCAGAATGTTTTAAGTGTTCGTAATGAAGACTTTCTTCTTGAATTTTTCCGCGCTGATACATAGTTTCCATCGCACCAAGCACACCACCACGTTCGTTAATTCTGTCGAATTCCGTCAATACAGCTTCTTCAACTAAATCGGTTAATTCTTCTATAATGAAAGCCCCTTGAATTGGATTTTCATTTTTAGATAAACCTAATTCGCGGTTAATGATCAATTGAATTGCCATGGCGCGACGAACACTGTCTTCAGTTGGTGTTGTGATCGCTTCATCGTACGCATTGGTATGCAAAGAATTACAGTTATCATTGATGGCATAAAGTGCTTGTAACGTTGTACGAATATCATTGAAATCAATTTCTTGTGCATGTAACGAGCGTCCGGAGGTTTGAATATGATATTTCAACATTTGCGCACGAGCATTCGCGCCATATTTGTTTTTCATCGCTTTTGACCAAATACGACGGGCAACACGACCAATAACCGCATATTCAGGGTCGATACCATTTGAAAAGAAAAAAGATAAATTTGGTCCAAATTCGTTAATGTCCATACCACGGCTTAAATAGTATTCTACAAACGTAAAGCCATTAGCTAACGTAAGCGCTAATTGCGTGATAGGGTTCGCACCTGCTTCAGCAATATGGTATCCAGAAATAGAGACTGAATAGAAATTACGTACGCCTTTTTCGATAAAGTATTCTTGAACGTCACCCATTAAACGCAAGGCAAACTCTGTAGAAAAAATACAAGTATTTTGCGCTTGATCTTCTTTTAAAATATCCGCCTGAACTGTGCCTCGCACTTGCGTTAAAGTTTTAGCTTTGATCTCTTGATATATTGCTGAGGGTAGAACTTGATCGCCTGTAACTCCTAACAGCATTAAACCTAGGCCGTCATTTCCTTCCGGTAATTCGCCTTGATAAGTAGGACGTTCACAGCCTTTATCTTTATAAATTTTAGTGATCAACGCCTGAGTTTCTTTTTCTAAACCATGCTCAGTAATATAACGTTCACATTGTTGATCAATCGCCGCATTTAAAAAGAAACCTAACAACATCGGCGCCGGCCCGTTAATGGTCATAGATACCGAAGTCATAGCATCTGCTAAATCAAAACCTGAATACAGTTTTTTCGCGTCATCTAAACAACATATAGACACACCGGCATTTCCGATTTTTCCATAAATATCAGGACGAATAGCAGGGTCATTACCGTATAACGTTACCGAGTCGAATGCGGTTGATAACCGTTTTGCCGGCATGCCTTTTGATACATAATGAAAACGACGGTTAGTACGTTCTGGGCCGCCTTCACCAGCAAACATTCTCGTAGGATCTTCACCTTCACGTTTAAAAGGAAACAATCCTGCCGTATAAGGAAACTCACCCGGCACATTTTCTTGTAAACTCCACTTTAAGATATCTCCCCAACCTTGGTATTTAGGCATACTAATTTTCGGGATATTAGTATCAGACAACGATTTTGCATGGGTTTCGATAGAAAGTTCTTTATTACGTACTTTAAATTTAAATTCTGGATTTTTATATCGCTGAACCTTATTTGCCCACTCTTCCAGCAATAGTTTATTTTTAGGATCTAGGTCTAATTCAACCTTGGCGTATAAGGTTTCAAGTTGATGAATAAGCTGTTCTGAAACATCTGTGTCTGATTCTTTCGCCGTTTCAATCGCTTGATGAATACCATAAAGCTTTTGAGCCACCTGAGTTTGCTTTTCAACCCAAGCATCGTAACCACGGTTATTTTCAGAAATTTCAGACAAATAACGAATGCGGCTACCAGGAATAACACTACTTTTGTTAGCCAAAGTGCCATCTATTGATAAAACATCACCAACCGTTAATCCAGCTTTATGGTTTAACTCAGTGATCACCGCATTATAAAGCTCTGTCATACCACGATCGTTAAATTGTGAAGCTATGGTGCCAAATACTGGTACCTCATCATCGCCTGCTTCGAACATGCCACGATTACGTTTGTATTGTTTTTTCACGTCACGTAATGCGTCTAAAGCACCACGCTTATCAAATTTGTTTAACGCAATAATATCGGCAAAATCGAGCATATCGATCTTTTCTAATTGCGTTGCCGCACCATATTCTGGCGTCATCACATATAAAGATACATCTGAATGTTCTTCTATTTCTGTATCTGACTGGCCGATACCAGAGGTTTCTAAAATAATTAAATCAAAATCCGTCGCTTTTAAAATCTCTAAGGTGTCGTTGACATATACCGATAAAGCTAAGTTCGACTGTCGTGTCGCTAATGAACGCATGTAAACACGATCATTATTGACGGCATTCATCCGAATACGATCACCCAATAATGCGCCGCCGGTTTTACGTTTTGAAGGATCAACTGAAACAATTGCGATTTTGCTGTCAGGCGTTGCCATTAAGAAGCGTCGAATTAATTCATCCACTAATGAAGACTTACCTGCGCCGCCGGTTCCGGTAATACCAAGTACAGGCGTTTTACTCGCAGTAGAAATTTTACGAATTTTATCAAGTGCTGCTTTATTTTCTTCTGGCGCGTTTTCTGCAGCTGAAATTAAACGTGCGATGGCTTGTTTATCATTCTTTTTAAGATTGGCCACATCTTCTTTTTTAACATTGGTGCCTGTTTTAAAATCACAACGTTCAAGCATGTCATCTATCATGCCTAATAAACCTAATTCACGACCGTCATCAGGAGAGTAAATACGGGTGATACCATAATCATGCAACATGGCAATCTCTTCAGGTAAAATAACGCCACCGCCACCACCAACGATACGAATATGTTCACAGCCTCGTTCTTTTAAAAGGTCATACATATACTTGAAATATTCGTTATGGCCACCTTGGTATGAAGTCATGGCAATCGCATTCGCATCTTCTTGAATCGCAGTATTAACTACTTCTTCAACACTTCTATCATGACCAAGATGAATAACTTCAGCACCACTTGATTGCAAAATTCTACGCATAATATTAATCGCCGCGTCATGGCCATCAAACAGCGAAGCTGCGGTAACAATTCTAATTTTATTCTTTAATTGGTAACGTTCGGTCGTCATAACAAACTCACTTTTGGTGTTATTTATTAATTACTAGCGCGTAAATTAGGTAATAGATAAAGCAACTAGATCTTATATTTAGTGTTTTCTTGTCAAAAATATTTACATTAGTCATATTTGAACACACTACAAACCACGTTAAAATTGATTTTATTGTTAATTTAATGGACTATATTGTTATTGATTACTTTTTAAATAACGAAGTAAATGGCTACTAGTACACCAATCATCAAGTCAACAATTATTCACCAAGATCAAAATGATCATATTCGCTTGGTAATTCCATTGTTTTTGTTGAAGAAACTTAAACTACATCCACTTACAGCAGGGCTTTATCCTTTGGCTCTGGGAAAATCAACCAGTCATAATAAACTCAATATAAAACAAAATAATGCGCATCATCACAGTTTAATTTATTGCCAATCAGGTAGTGGAATATTAGACCACAAAAGTAAAAAACGAGAAGTTAAACGAGGCGATTTAGTCATATGTTGTCCACATCAAGCTTTTACGTTCTCAACAAATACCGCAGTAAAATCACAAAAAGAAAATAGCTTTTATTGGATAAACTTCACCGGCAAGTTAGCAGATGATTTTGCTGAAAGGCTTTTGATGAAAATGGATGATGGATTAGCCCATGTAGGCTTATTAGCGAATATTGTTGAAGATTTTGATAATTTACTGGCACTAGGCACTCGAGGATATACCGCTACCAATGTCATCCATGGTGTGCATTTATTACAACAAGCATTAAGCTCTCTTGCCTTACAATTAAGACTGACAGCTTTTAATCAAAATAGTCACTTTGATATTGAGGCTGTTGAGAGCTTAATGCGCAATAATATCCATCAAGACTTAAGTTTGGATACACTGGCTCATTATAGCCAACTTTCGAAGTTTCATTTTTCAAAAAAATTTAAAGAGTTAACTGATACCTCACCCATACAACATTTCATTAATATGAAGATGCAATATGCCTGTAACGAACTTGACAATAAAAATGATTCAATAAAGCATATTGCTGAGTCACTGGGCTATGCAGATCCCTACTATTTTTCACGATTATTTAAAAAAATAGTTGGCATGTCTCCGAAGCAATATAGAGATTCACATTTTACAGAAAAATAAGTCGTGAATAAGTGATTTAAAGCTCATTAAATTTTAATTTTTTCGCGATCATGTTTAATACTTTATATAATTTTTTCTCTAACAATCCTGCCATTAATTTGGGATGTTCATCAAGCAAATGATGTTCAATCTCAGTTATTGCAACGAAACAGGTTTGAAATTGATTGTTTTGCTCTGTGGCATACAAAACATCATCAGCAAGTTCATCTTTTATCGCCGGATAATTGGAACTGATCTCTCGAAAACTTTCAGCTGTTTCAATTGAAAAGTAAAGCGAAAGTATGTTTTCTTCATCGCCATACCATCCTGCAGTCATGGTTTGAAAATTTAGCTGTGATTCTAATCGATTAGCAATGGAGTTTAACGTCGTGAATTTTTCTGTAAGTAAACTATTTACTTTTATTGAGATAGGTAACTGAGTTTCCATAAAGATAACTAGCGATGAAAAGGATAAAGAACAGTAACGTATCTAATAACAAATTCAAAGTAATTCAAGTTCCGACAAAGTTTACATTTATCCACTATACTGAAATTTATTAATGCTGATTAATAGATACAAATGAAGTTAACCCTCTATTTCGTTCTTTGCATATTTAGCCTTTTTAAACAGGCTTTTGCTGAAGAAATAAAAGCCCCCTTTATTATCAGTTATGTCGAGCATGACTCAATCATTAATTTTTATGTCCCTTTATTGGATAGAGCTTACCGTTCGATAGGCATTACACCTGAATTTATTCAAATTAATGATAAACGAGCCTTAAAATTATTAAACCAAGGTGAAATCGATGCAGATACGGCTAAATCAGGTGAGGTATTTACCCTGTATCCTAATATTATCAAAGTACCAACGCCAATCAGCAAAATTCAAGTGATGCTCATTTGTCAGTTACAGTTAAACTGTGATCTGAGTGTACTAAAATCAGCCAATAAAATGTTAGGACTTATTGCCGGAGATGAGTTTTACAGCAACTTATTAGGCAATAGTAAAATTCGTATAACGGAAGTGAGCAGTTTCAAAATATTATTAGCAATGTTTAAACAAAAAAGAGTCGATTATATTTTTATGGTTTTTGATGAAAAAGATATTGAAGCGAAAAACTCTTTTAAGAATAAATTCTTAATTGAAGAAAAAATTGGTTTTCATATTTTGCATAAAAAACACCGAAAACTGCTCCCTAGATTAGATAAGGCAATAAAATTATTATTGAATACTCCTTTCCCACAAACGATTCATTAATAACTACCTAGTTAAAAATCAACGCTAAAAAAAATCGTAAGCGGTTGAGCGCTTACGATTTTACCAAGATGCATAGCCGTATTAAAAACTATAACATTTCAACCGCAATTGCTGTCGCTTCACCACCACCAATACAAAGTGAAGCAACCCCTTTAGATAAACCTTTGTTTTTTAACGCATGAATTAATGTCACCATAATACGTGCGCCACTAGCACCTAAAGGATGCCCTAAAGCACAAGCACCACCATTAATATTAACTTTTTCAGCATCGAGTTCTAACGCTTTCATGCCCAGCATAGTTACCATGGCAAAGGCTTCGTTAATTTCAAATAAATCAACGTCCTTAGTTGTCCAACTTGCTTTATCTAACACCTTTTTCATTGCGCCAACCGGTGCAACGGTGAATTCTTCTGGTTTTTGTGCATGAGTGGCATGTGCCACAACTTTGCATAATGGCGTTAAGCCACGTTTTTCGGCTTCAGATAGCTTCATCATCACTAATGCTGCAGCACCATCAGATATTGAACTTGAATTAGCGGCAGTAATAGTACCGTCTTTTTTAAAGGCAGCTCTTAATGAAGGAATTTTATCAGGACGCGCATTACCGGGTTGTTCATCAATTTCAAATATTGAATCACCACGGCGAGATTTTATCGTAACAGGTGCAATTTCATTGATAAATGCACCCGATTCAATAGCAGCATTGGCACGAGATAAAGAACGAATAGCATATTCATCCATAGCTTCACGTGTAAAATTATTTTCATCCGCTGTACCTTGTGCAAAACAGCCCATAGCAATACCGTCATATGCATTTTCTAAACCGTCGGTCATCATATGATCTAATACTTGACCATGGCCCATTTTAATACCGGCTCTTCCCTTTGGTAATAAATGAGGAGCATTAGTCATACTCTCCATACCACCGGCAATGGCGACATCAATTGAGCCAGCAACTAAAGCATCATGCGCTTGCATGGCAGCTTTCATACCTGAACCACACACTTTATTAATAGTGGTACAAACAGTTGATAAATCTAAATCTGCCGCCAATGCTGCTTGACGTGCAGGTGCTTGTTTTAAGCCTGCAGGAAGCACACATCCCATGATCACTTCATCTACTTGATCATTTTTCAGATTTGCTTCTTCAAGTGCAGCTCGAATAGCCGTGGCCCCTAAAGTAGGTGCGGTAACGGTAGATAAACCTCCCATAAAACCGCCCATTGGCGTTCTTTTGGCAGATACAATAACAATAGGATCAACAGTAGACATAAAACTCTCCAGCGAAAATTCGCAACATAATATTTTTCAAACAGTTGTTCGACATAATACCCGAGGAACTAGTTAACGCCAACGTTAACCCGGTAGTTAATTAGTACTAGTATCAGATAAATGTACTAAATTATTGCCAGTTAATATCGCGTAAAACACAGAAAAGTTTACGTTTACGTAAACTTCATGATATCGTAAGAATATAATAATTAAATTTGAGTATTTTATGAGTAAGCATACCACCGTTTCCTACTCTATTGGCGAGTTAGCAAAAGAATTCGATATTACCACGAGAAGTATTCGTTTTTACGAAGACCAAGGACTAATTTTACCAACTCGCAAAGGTCAAACACGAATTTATAACCAAAGAGACAAAGTTAGACTAAAGTTAATTCTACGCGGCAAACGATTAGGCTTTTCATTAGCAGAAACGGGCCGACTTTTTGAACTCTACGATGCAGATAAAAGTAGTGCCACGCAATTAAAAACGATTATGGATCTTATCGCTCAGAAAAAAAATGACCTTAATCAGCAGTTAGAAGATATCCAAGCCGTATTAATAGAATTAACCGGCTTAGAAAAAAATTGTCAAGATGCGTTAAATCTCATCAAAAAATAAAACAATAATGCATCAGTAACACTAAATTATATCAATAAGGAACCGTCATGATTTCAAGTTTTTCATCTCTCAATTTTAACTTAGGCGAAACGGTGGACATGATCCGCGATCAAGTAAACGCTTTTTCGCGTGACGAAATTGCACCTCGAGCCGAGCAGATCGATCTAGATAACGAATTTCCACACGACTTATGGCGTAAATTTGGCGACATGGGATTATTAGGAATGACCGTAGATGAGCAATACGGTGGTTCTGGCCTAGGTTATTTAGAGCATATGGTGGCAATGCAAGAAATTAGTAGAGCTTCTGCTTCTGTCGGCTTAAGTTATGGCGCCATGTCTAACCTTTGTTTAAATCAACTAAACAAAAATGGTAACCACGAACAAAAACAAAAATATTTACCAAAACTGTGTACCGGCGAACATATTGGTGCCTTAGCCATGAGTGAGCCTAATGCAGGCTCTGACGTAGTAAGTATGAAACTACGTGCCGATAAAAAAGGTGATAAGTACGTTTTAAATGGTAATAAAATGTGGATCACCAATGGCCCAGATGCGCATGTTTACGTGATATATGCAAAAACTGATACGGCAGCCGGCTCAAAAGGCATCACAGCTTTTATCGTTGAGCGAGATTATCCGGGTTTTAGTCGTCATCAAAAACTAGATAAATTAGGCATGCGCGGTTCAAATACTTGTGAATTAGTGTTTGAAGATTGTGAAGTACCTGCAGAGAACATTTTAGGTGAAGAAGGTAAAGGCGTACGAGTATTAATGTCTGGCCTTGATTATGAACGTTTAGTTTTAACTGGTGGACCATTAGGTATTATGGATGCATGTATGGACCTAGTTGTCCCTTATATACAC
Source organism: Thalassotalea castellviae (assembly GCF_031846185.1). Lineage (NCBI taxonomy): Bacteria > Pseudomonadati > Pseudomonadota > Gammaproteobacteria > Alteromonadales > Colwelliaceae > Thalassotalea > Thalassotalea castellviae. Next base: position 194,835 of record NZ_JAVRIF010000007.1, on the reverse strand, counting down.
GATCGTAAACAATTTGGTCAATCTATCGGCGAATTCCAATTAGTGCAAGGAAAAATTGCCGATATGTACACTCAAATGAACGCGGCTAAATCTTATGCTTATATGTGTGCTCAAGCGGCAGATCGTGGTGAAACAACACGTAAAGATGCTGCTGGTGTAATTTTATATGCTGCAGAGCTTGCCACAAAAATGGCCCTTGATGCTATCCAATTACTCGGTGGCAACGGCTATATCAATGAATTTCCTGCCGGGCGTTTACTACGTGATGCAAAACTGTATGAAATTGGCGCTGGTACTTCTGAAATCCGTCGTATGCTAATTGGCCGTGAATTATTTAACGAATCTAATTAATTTGGCATGTTCAGTAGGCTGTAAAAAACAGCCTACTGAAATACTCATGATGATAATCACAATTTCCACAATAAAGGTAGATAGTCGTGGCGAAGATAATATCTAAAGTTAATCCCCGTAATCCTGAGTTCATCGAAAACGCTCAAGCAATGCAAGAACAAGTTCGTGACTTAAAAGAAAAACTTGCAGAAATAAAACTAGGAGGCGGTGAACGAAGCCGTGAACGCCATTTATCACGTGGTAAATTACTGCCTAGAGATAGAGTCAATGCCCTGCTCGACTCAGGTTCGCCATTTCTAGAATTATCACAATTGGCCGCTTATGACGTTTATGAAGACAATGTACCATCAGCAGGGATCATTACCGGTATTGGTCGTGTTGGTGGCCAAGAATGTATTATTGTTGCCAATGACGCTACCGTAAAAGGAGGAACTTATTATCCCCTTACGGTTAAAAAACACCTTCGTGCACAAACTATCGCCCAAGAAAACAATTTACCCTGCATATACCTAGTCGACTCTGGTGGTGCTAATTTACCAAACCAAGATGATGTCTTCCCAGATAGAGAGCATTTTGGTCGAATCTTTTTTAACCAAGCGAATATGTCAGCACAAGCAATTCCGCAAATAGCCGTTGTGATGGGCTCTTGTACTGCCGGAGGGGCTTACGTACCAGCAATGGCTGATGAGTCAATCATTGTGAAAGAGCAAGGTACGATATTTTTAGCAGGACCTCCGTTAGTAAAGGCAGCCACGGGTGAAGTTGTTAGTGCTGAAGAGTTAGGCGGTGCCGATGTACATTGTCGTACTTCAGGGGTAGCAGATCATTATGCACAAAATGATCATCACGCTTTAAAAATAGCAAAAACCGCGATTGCAAACTTAAATAGAACTAAGCCCGTTGAAATGAACATTCAACCTATTATCGAGCCGGCTTATGACAGCGAAGAAATTTACGGCATTATCCCGAAAGACTCTCGTCAACCTTTTGATATTCGTGAAATTATCGCCCGTGTTGTTGACGGTAGCGACTTTGATGAATTTAAAGCTTTATACGGCACCACTTTAGTCTGCGGATTTTCAAGGATTTTCGGTTATCCGGTCGGCATTGTAGCTAATAATGGCATCCTTTTCGGTGAATCCGCTCAAAAAGGAGCACATTTTATTGAGCTATGTGCTCAACGAAAAATTCCGTTAGTATTTTTGCAAAACATTACCGGCTTTATGGTTGGGCAACAATATGAAGCCGGTGGTATTGCCAAACATGGCGCAAAAATGGTGACAGCGGTTGCTACCGCACAAGTCCCTAAATTTACCGTGTTAATTGGCGGAAGCTTTGGTGCAGGGAATTATGGTATGTGTGGGCGTGCTTACGATCCTCGATTCTTGTTCATGTGGCCGAATGCCCGTATTTCAGTTATGGGGGGTGAACAAGCCGCCGGAGTACTAGCTCAAGTTAAACGTGATCAAAAAGAGAAACGCGGCGAAACTTGGTCAACACAAGATGAAGCTGATTTTAAACAACCCATCATTGACAACTATGAACATCAAGGTCATCCATATTACGCATCAGCAAGGCTTTGGGATGACGGCATTATTGATCCAGCAGAAACTCGACAAGTTTTAGGGTTAGCGATTTCAGCATCCCTTAATAAACCTATTGAAGAGACAAAATTTGGCATTTTTAGAATGTAGGCGACAAGATGACTCAGATAGAAAATAGTTTAAATATTGATAATACCAAGGTGCTCTTAACCATAGACAGTTCTGGAGTAGCAACCGTTACCTTAAATAACCCCGAAAAGCACAATGCTTTTGATGATGAGGTTATCACAACGCTTACCAAGATTTTTATGCACCTCAGCAAACGTGATGATGTTCGCATTATGGTGTTAACGTCAACTGGAAAAAGTTTTTCTGCAGGTGCGGATCTTGGCTGGATGAAACGTATGGCGAGTTATAGTTATGAAGAAAACTTAGCGGATGCCAATGCATTAGCCAACATGCTAAAAACTTTAAATTTTATGCCACAAACGACCATTGCTCAAATACAAGGAGCAGCTTTTGGCGGTGCGGTTGGATTAGCAAGCTGTTGTGATATTGTTATTGCCAGTAATAAAGCCAGCTTTTGCCTTAGTGAAGTAAAGCTCGGACTTATTCCTGCCACGATTAGCCCTTATGTTGTCAACACGATGGGCCAAAAAGCCAGTCGTCGTTATTTTCAAACGGCAGAGCGCTTTTTCGCTGATAAAGCCTTAAGCCTTGGTTTGGTTGATGAAGTGGTTGAATTAAATGAATTACCAGCCGCTGTTGAAAACATGATAAGCACACTTCTAAGTAATAGTCCTGCTGCAGTTAGACAAGCAAAACAGCTTGCCTTAGATGTTGCTTTTCAAGACATAGATGATGCATTACTCGATGTTACCAGTGAGCGCATCGCATCCATTCGAGTTTCACGAGAAGGTCAAGAAGGTTTAAGCGCATTCTTCGAAAAACGCGCGCCACAATGGCAACAAGAGTCTTCGAAACAAGGATCATAACATGTCGCATTCTACTAATAATCTAACCACTAGGTCTGATAAAATGTTTACCAAAATTCTTATTGCTAATCGCGGCGAAATAGCTTGTCGAGTCATAAAAACAGCACGAAAAATGGGCATATTAACGGTTGCCGTTTATTCAGATGCTGACAGTGATGCCTTGCATGTCAATATGGCTGATGAAGCCATTTATCTCGGTCCTTCACCTTCAAGAGAAAGCTATTTAGTGGCGGAAAAAGTCATTGAAGCCGCAAAACGAACTGGCGCTCAAGCGATCCATCCTGGTTATGGCTTTTTATCAGAGAATGCTGATTTTTGTCGGATGTGTGAGCAAGAAAATATTAAGTTTATTGGCCCTCCGGTAGCCGCAATTGAAGCGATGGGCTCAAAATCAGCGGCAAAAAACATTATGGAAAAAGCGCAAGTCCCACTTGTGCCTGGCTATCACGGTGAAGATCAATCCGAAGCAGTGATAAAAAAAGCAGCTGATGATATGGGATACCCTGTGCTATTAAAAGCAACTGCTGGCGGCGGAGGCAAAGGTATGCGTCAAGTTTGGAGTGAAGCCGAGTTTTCAGAAGGTTTCGCTGCGGCTAAACGCGAAGCACAATCGTCCTTTGGTGACGATACCATGTTAGTGGAAAAATATTTAACTCAACCTCGACATGTTGAAATTCAAGTCTTTTGTGATAATCATAATAACGCGGTGTATTTATTTGAGCGTGATTGCTCAGTACAACGACGTCATCAGAAAGTGATTGAAGAAGCCCCAGCATTTGGCATGTCTGAATCACTTCGTCAAAAAATGGGTGAGTCAGCCATCAAATCGGCGCAAGCAATAGGTTATCAAGGTGCTGGTACCGTTGAGTTTTTACTAGACGTTGATGGTTCATTTTACTTTATGGAAATGAATACTCGCCTTCAAGTTGAACACCCTGTTACAGAATTAATTACAGGTCAAGATCTCGTGGAATGGCAACTTCGTGTCGCCGCAGGTGAAGTACTGCCTAAAACACAACAAGAATTAGTCATAAAAGGCCATGCTTTTGAAGCTCGTATTTACGCAGAAGATGCCAATAACGATTTTTTACCGGCTACCGGCAAACTTAATTTTTTACAACCGCCAGTAGAAAGTGCTCACGTGCGAGTAGATACCGGAGTCAGACAAGGTGATGAGGTGAGTGTTTTTTACGATCCGATGATCGCAAAATTAATTGTCTGGGATGAAAATAGAGAAAAAGCCTTACAACGTCTAAGTAAGGCTCTTTCAGAATACCGTATTAGCGGTGTCACAACGAATATAGATTTCTTATATAATTTAGCCACTTGCCCTGCATTCATTCACGAAGATATTGATACTGGTTTTATCGAAAAACATCAGAACGATATTTTTCATGAGGATGAACAAACCTTGGCTGATGAGTTACCTATTGCAGCGTTATATTTAGTTTTATCGTTAGCAGATAAAGCCAAAGCAAATGCGGCAGATACTTTAGATCCATACTCCCCTTGGAACAACACAAATGCATGGCGATTAAACGAAGCTCATATCCATCAATTAACCTTGGCTCATAATGATACTGATTACCCAGTAACCGTTGAACAAAAAAGGCAAGGGAGCGACAGTTATTATTTAATCACAGTGTCAAATAAAACCCTTGATTGCCAAGGGAGAATTTCAGCTGACACCTTGTACGTGAGTATTGACGGTTACCGAAGCCATGCCACGATTGCTAGAAATGGCAATGAAATCAGCTTATATCGTCAAAATGGTGTTTTTAATTTCACTTACATTGAGCCTGAATGTGGCAATGAAGATATCAGTAATGACTTAGGTGGCTTACTTGCGCCGATGAATGGCACTATGGTTAGCGTGTTAGTAAAAGAGGGAGATACAGTTAAAAAAGATCAACCGTTAATGATAATGGAAGCGATGAAAATGGAACATACGATTAAAGCGCCCGAAGATGGCATGATTGACGCTTTATACTACGCTACTGGCGACATGGTAGACGGCGGCTGTGAATTATTAGCATTTAACGCGCAGGAAATATCATGAATCAATTCCCTCAAAGCGTAAAAATTGTTGAAGTAGGCCCCAGAGATGGCTTACAAAATGAAAAAACATTAATCACTGCGCAAGACAAAATCACATTAATAAATAAACTCGCAGATGCAGGACTTAAAACTATTGAAAGCGGAAGTTTCGTGTCACCTAAGTGGGTGCCGCAAATGGCGACATCAACCGACGTTTTTAATGGGTTAACACGCCAACACAACGTGAGTTATGCCGCGCTAACGCCAAATTTAAAAGGATTTGAAGCGGCCATTTCTGCTAAAGCCGATGAAGTCGCCATATTTGGTGCAGCTTCTGAAGGATTTAGTCAAAAAAATATTAATTGTTCCATCGCTGAAAGTTTAGAGCGATTCGAACCGGTGATGGCTGCGGCAAAGAAAGCCAATATTCCAGTAAGGGGTTATGTTTCATGCGTTATAGCCTGCCCTTATGATGGTGATATAGAGCCAGAGCAAGTTGCTGATGTTGCTGAAAAACTATTCAAAATGGGCTGTTATGAAATCTCATTAGGAGACACTATTGGTGTGGGAACAGCCGCAAGTGTACATAAGATGTTACAAGCCGTATCAGCCCGTATTCCGAGAGAAAAACTAGCCGTTCACTTTCATGATACATACGGTCAAGCGTTAACGAATATTTACACTGCATTACAAAATGGCATCACGGTTATTGATAGCGCCATTGCTGGTTTGGGTGGTTGCCCATATGCTAAAGGCGCTTCAGGTAATGTAGCTACAGAAGATGTCGTGTACTTATTAAATGGGCTAGGTATTGAAACGGGCATAGATTTAAAAAAATTACTGACCGCAGGATGGTTTATTAGTGACGTTTTAGGTAAAGCACCGGTCTCTAAAGTATCTACCGCGATTCGCGCACAATAATCATCAAATAGAATAGAGTTAAGGAGTATTACATGGCTGGATTTGACAAAGTTGTGTCAAGCTATGAAGAAGCGATGGCTGGTCTCGAAGATAATATGACTATTATTTCGGGTGGTTTTGGGCTTTGTGGAATTGCTGAAAATCTCATCGCAGAGATAAAACGAAAAGGCACTACGGGATTGACCATGGTTTCCAATAATTGTGGCGTTGATGATTTTGGTTTAGGGGTGTTATTACCGAACCGACAAATAAAAAAAATAATCGCCTCGTATGTCGGTGAAAATGCAGAATTTGAACGCCAAATGATGAGTGGAGAACTTGAAGTTGAATTAACCCCTCAGGGCACGCTTGCAGAAAAAATGCGTGCTGGTGGTGCGGGTATCCCAGCTTTTTTTACTGCAACAGGTTACGGGACCCCCGTTGCAGAAGGTAAAGAAGAACGAGAATTTAACTGCAAGCATTATATTTTAGAAGAAGCCATTACTGGTGATTTTGCGATAGTCAAAGCATGGAAAGCAGACCGATACGGTAATTTAGTGTTTCGTAAAACCGCACGTAATTTTAACCCTTTGGCCGCTACAGCAGGGAAAATCACTGTTGTTGAAGTAGAAGAAATTGTTGAACCTGGCGAGTTGGATCCTGATCATATCCATACCCCTGGTATCTATGTTAACCGTGTTATAAAAGGCACGTTCGAAAAACGTATTGAGCAACGAACTATTCGTTCTAATGCTAAGTGAGGAGATAGCAATGGCATTAACAAGAGAACAATTAGCACAAAGAGTTGCTCAAGAATTACAGGATGGTTATTACGTTAATTTAGGCATTGGCATCCCAACGTTAGTCGCAAATTATGTACCGGCAGGCATGGAAGTCATGTTGCAATCAGAAAATGGTTTACTTGGTATGGGCCAGTTTCCTTCCGAAGATGAGATTGATGCAGATTTAATTAACGCAGGTAAGCAAACCGTAACTATGGCAACTGGTGCTTCAATCTTTGACTCAGCTGAGTCTTTTGCGATGATCCGTGGTGGTCATGTTGACCTAACTGTATTAGGTGCATTTGAAGTAGATGTGAATGGTAATATTGCCTCTTATATGATCCCCGGTAAGCTGATTAAGGGTATGGGTGGAGCAATGGATTTAGTGGCTGGTGCAGATAATATTATTGTTACCATGACTCATGCTTCTAAGCACGGCGTTTCAAAATTATTGCCTCATTGCACACTACCATTAACAGGTAAAGGCTGTATCAAAAAAGTATTAACAGATCTGGCATTTCTTGAAATTAAAGACGGCGCATTTCACTTATTAGAGCGAGCACCTGGTGTTTCAATAGAAGAAATTAGTCAATTAACCGCCGGAAAACTGGTAATTCCTGAAGATGTTCCTGAAATGATTTTCTAAATTAATTTATTATAACTTATTGTAAATTATATAAATTAAATTAACTCATGGTGAATGTCTTACATGAAATAATGTAATATCTCAACAGATGGTTGCATTTTTGTTTTATTTTGGTAATACTAAAAGTGACAAAGAAAAGGCAAGGTGCGCGAAAACGTACTACGCAAAACCACCGGTCTAAGGGTTTATCTTGAATAAATCTATGACAGCGGAGTTACCATGTTATTAGGTACATCCCGTGGTTTTTTCTTTTACTAACTCAATTTACTTATTAAGGTTATTAAAATGAAAAAATTATTACTAGTTTCTACAATTACTGCTTTAACATTAACGTCTGTCGTATCAGCCCCAAAAGCTGAAGCTGCTAACATAGCCCAGAGCTTATGTGAGTATGTTGCCGCCGATGACAAGAAACGCATGCGTTCATTTTTAAAGGCGAATAAATTAAAAATTCGCAGTATCTTCGATGGTATTCAATGTAATGGTAAAAACCTGTTGGTCTTTGCAGCTGATAGGGGTTCAGAAAAAACTGGCTCTTTGATGATCAACAAGCTGCCTAAGAAAGTTGTTTCAGCTAACTTGGCACTTTTGCAAAGCGGATCGCAACCGTTAATAGACGCTGCTAACGAACGCGTTAGTAGTTAAATTATTTTTTAGTAGGCGTTATTTGTTCATGCAATAAAATGTTTTACTAGTCAATAATTCTATGTCGATTTAAAAAGCCAGCTTATGCTGGCTTTTTCTTTGCTATTTTTCAGCATATTTCATCAGTCTAGTCGTAATATTTCATTTATCAAATAAATTTGTGCTGGTTTATCTTTTTAAACACATTACAATAAATTTATTGTGCTTAAATCAAAAAGTTAGATGTCAAAAAAATACAATATAAAACATAGTAAAAACGCATTAATTTTAACTGGTGGTGGCGCAAGAGCTGCTTATCAAGTTGGCGTACTTTCAGCTATCAGTAAATTTAGTCCTCGGCATTATCCAGTCCCCTTTCCTATCATTTGTGGGACATCGGCTGGTGCTATCAATGCTACCGGTTTAGCCTGCTATGCTTCGTGTTTTCAACTGGGCGTCAAAAAATTAGAATGGGTTTGGAATAGCTTAAAAACAGACAGGGTTTATCACAGTGACCCATTAAGAGTGGGAAGTCATATTCTCAGTGGTATTCTTGGAAGTTTTCAAGCTGATTATGCCAATAAAACTGCACGAAGTTTATTAAATAACACGCCGTTGCGTAACTTACTCAGTAATGTTGTGGATTATAGTCGCATTGACCAAAATATTTTAAAAGGGGATTTATCTGCGCTTTCTATAACCGCGTCGAGTTACTCTAATGGAAATTCTATTAGTTTTTATCAATCTCATGATTCAATAAAACCTTGGTTTAGAGCAAAACGCAGTGGTATTCCAACACAAATTAGTTCTGATCATTTATTAGCATCAGCGGCAATACCCTTAATTTTTCCTTCCGTTAAAATCAAAAGAAATCACTTTGGTGATGGTTCAATTCATCAATTATCACCATTAAGCCCAGCGATTCACCTTGGCGGTGAGAAACTATTTATTGTCGGTGTAGAACAACCCAAAGAAACTCTTCATATCAATGAAAACAACCCTCATCCGCCAACGACTGCTACAATAGCAGGTCACCTTCTTGATGGTATATTTTCAGATACTTTACAAAGTGATTTAGAACGAATGCACCGAGTGAATAACACCCTATCGTTGATCACAGATGAAAGTAAGCACAATAATGAAGGATTAAAAAATATTGACTCGTTAGTGCTAAATCCGAGCCATAATTTTAACTCGATGGCGGTAGAGTATTATCAAGAGCTTCCCTACACCATTCGTATGTTATTACGCGGTATAGGTATTACTAACGATCAAGAGTCGAGTATTTTAAGCTACTTATTGTTTGATAAAGCCTATTGTAAACAATTAATAAAACTTGGCTTTGACGATGCGCTTGAGCAAGAAGCAAATATCCGTCAATTTTTAAATCTTTAAAACCATCGTTTAATTTTTTCTCATTCAGGTGTTTAGCTGCACTTAATGAACGGAAAACTTATCGCCCTTCTTGCATATAGCGTTCAAAACGCTCTACACGACGAGGTTTCCCCCTAACAACTAACGTATCTTGTACCTTTAAAATAACATCGTCTTCAGGCTCTTCTATTTCAACACCATCCCTTCGCAACGCGACCACATTAACTCTTCTAGACTGAAGATTCAGCGACTTTAATGAGTGGCCTACACAAAATGAATCGTCCGTTATAATAATAGCATTAGCAAACTCAATACGATCAATAGCATCAGGACTCATATCAGTATGCTCCCCTTGGAAAAAACCATGGAGGTGATTGTAATGATTTTTCCGCTCTTTTTGCACACGGCGCATAATCCGTGAAAACGGTACGCCCGTTAATGACAATACCTGTGAAACTAACATTAAGCTCCCTTCTAAGCTTTCAGGAACAACTTGATTTGCGCCAGCTTCTTGTAGAGCATCCAGTTGATCATCGTTGCGTGTGCGAACTAAAATAGGAACATCTGGTGACATAGAACGTACTTTTTGGATCACATCAATAGATTGTTTATCTTGCCCAAAGGCTATCACCACTAACTTTGCTGTTGATAAATGTGCCGCTTCTAATAATTCATTTTGCCTTGATGAGCCAAACAATACATTTTCACCAGCTTCTCGCGCTTTGGTTGTTCTTAAAGGATCAATATCTATGGCGACAAAATCAATCGCTTCTTGTTTTAAAAAACGACTGACCGTTTGACCAATGCGGCCAAAACCACAAATAATGACATGGTCTTTTAATTCATTGTTATTAGGTAAAGTTGATAATTCTTGAGTATCATCAGGTTGTTCATTACTTAACCACAAGCCCATTTGTCGTGCATGATCTATCATATATGGCGTTATAGCCATACTAATAACCCCTACTCCCAGTAATAATGAGGCAATATCTGGAGGTAATATATTAACTTGTGTTGCCAAGGCGATGAGTACGAAACCAAACTCGCCCATTTGCGCTAACATAATTGCTGACGCCCAAGCATCTTTTGTTTGTTCTCCTGCTTTAATCGCTAAAGATTTAATCACTAAAATCTTAACCAGCATAAAACCAATTAACAAACTAAACATGGTGAAAGGTGACGCAAACAAAACGGCTAAATTTAACTTCATACCCACAGTTACGAAAAACAAACCAAGTAAAATGTCTCGATAAGGCCTTATATCTGCTTCAAGTTGATGTTTATACTGACTTTCGCCAAGCATCATTCCGGCTAAAAATGCACCTAACGCCATAGATAAGCCAAACCATTGTGTTAAAGCTGAAGCAACTAATGTGACTAATAAGGTCGTTAAAACAAATAGCTCATCTGTTCTCACTTGTGCGACTAAATTAAATAACCGAGGTAAAACCCATTTACCTACAGAAAGTAAAATCCCAACGACAAAAACACCTTTAACCAAGGCAAAAAGCAATGCATAAATCATCGATGTATCAGAGTCTTGAGCAAACATCGGAATAATGATTAATAAAGGAACTACGGCAACATCTTGAAACAACAACACCGCTACAGCGATTTGACCTGATTTTCTTTTCATCGCGCCAGTTTCACTTAATTGCCTGATCACAATAGCGGTTGAAGATAGAGCTAAAATTCCGCCAATGACTAATGAACTGGCAAAGCTTTGTCCTAAAAACAAGGCAATAATAAGAAAAACGATTAAAGAGATGCCTACTTGTAAACTACCAACAGCAACCACCAGATGTCGCATTGCCATTAATTTCGGCAATGAAAATTCTAAACCTAAAGTGAATAGCAAGAACACGATGCCAAGTTCGGCAAAATGTTCATAATCAACATGCTCATGCGCTAAAGCAAGACCATGCTCGCCAACTAGCATACCAGCAACAAGGTAAGCGAGAATTGCAGGTAAATGTAACCGTCTGAACAACCAAACGATAAGAACAGCACTTGTCAGGATAGCTAAAATTTCAAGATGGCTAGACACAAAACCTCTTTATAAAAATAAATTAACATGATATTAATCAGTTAAGTATATCTGATAATTGACAAAATTATTCTCAAATATAAAAAAATATCTAAAGTGGCAACAATTTGCCGACACCTTTTTGACGTATAATTTCACTTTCTTTATTTCACCGCGTTAACTTAAAGCAAACAAGTATAAATTATTGATATTTTTATCAAATGTTTAAGAGGCATATTTTTTGCTTTAAATAGCCAGAACAGTGGTATAAAGGTGAAGATATGCAGACATTAAATGTAGTTGAGAGTGCAAATGTAGAATTTAATGCATTTAAATTATTTGATATTCGCGATCATGAAGATAATTATCGAAAGCTAGCTTTAACTGAACAATTACAAACAAGTTTAGAATTAAAGACTTTACTTAATATATTTGCAATGGAAGCATCAAAGTTTGTGAATTTTTCTGGTTTATATTTTAAACAAGAAAGTATGTCTGCTGCCGCTCGAGGGAGTAAACCAGGAAAAAGTGAGCGTTCTTTTGAATTGAAAATTAACAATGAATATATAGGGACACTCACCTATGCTCTTAACGCCCCTATTAGTTTAACAAATAGAAGAATTCTGCAAGAACTACATCAATTACTTATTCACCCAATAAATAACGCGATAAAATACCAAAACGCGATAAAACTAGCGATGCAAGATGGTTTAACCGGCTTAGGTAATCGTCGATATTTTGATGAGCAACTTCATCGTGCTATGCATCATGCCAATCGACAACGAACGAAAGTCGGATTAATGGTGTGTGATTTAAATAAATTTAAACAGATCAATGATACGTTTGGACATGATATTGGTGATGAAATTTTAGTAAATTTTGCTAAAGCACTAACCCACTCGGTGCGAGACTCAGATAGTAGTTTTAGATTTGGAGGAGATGAGTTTGCTATTATTGTTGAAGATGCCAGTGAACAATCACTAATAATTATCGAAGAAAGAATTAAATCAGCATTATCTAACAATAGTTTATTAGCAAAGTATCAGGTTGCTTGTGCGCTAGGCTATACCTTTATGAGTAGAGACGATGATGCCTCAAGTTTCTTTAAACGTGCGGATAATTTGTTATACCGTCATAAAATAATCTCTAACAAAAAATTAAGTTTGATCTAAAAATTAATACAACTGAAGATGAAAAGATTAATTATTCATCTTCAATTAAATTTTTTAATGCCGCTTTTCTTTCGTTAGGCGTTGTCCCAACTAATAAACGGCAAAATCTCACTGCATATGCGAACCTTTCAAGTCCAACAGCGACTAAAACTTCTTTAAAATAATCTACAGGTATAAAAAATGCTTGGGCATAATGATTTATTGCATCGTCAATGCAAGGGTATTCTATATTATCAAAACTAAAGCTTTTTTCTTCACTGTATTGTAATTCTTCAATATTGATACCATCGACAATCAGAGGCCAGCCTTGAAAATTTACTCGTTTTTTCGCGACTTCATACATAAACCAAGCACTTCGTTGAAAACCGGCAAAATTTCCGCCTTCAAATTCGCTATTCGCTAGTTCTTCTTGTGTCCAATTAATGCCAATAGCGAGATCTTTCTGATATTGTTTAATAAGAAAGCTTTTTACTTCTTTAAAAACGAACCAAATAGCATTCGCTCGACTTTTATTGGCAGGTAAATAACATTCTTGGCAAGTGCGCAAGCTTAACGGGGGATGAGGACAATTGACTACATAGTTATTGCTTTGAGGGAAATGAAAAACCTTTGCTGCTGGCTCTGCACAAAACCAACAACAATTTCGAAAACTAAATGGGGTTTCAATAAATGAATAACCGTTTTCCAAAGGCTCATTAAGCATGATTACTTACGCTTTTTCTTGGCAACTTTACCTTTTTTACCTTTTTTAGCTTTGCCTTTTAAAACCTTTAACGCCGACTTCTCTTTCTTACGGGCTACTTCTTGATTTTTCTCTTGTGTGGCTTGATAGCGATTTTTCTTCACAAGCGGCTCTTCAACCTCATTATATTGTTGAGGTAAAGGTCGATTTAGTTCATAGCCGGGTACGACTATACGCTCAAATTTCCTTTCTATTAGTGCCTCGATATTTTCAAGAAAACGCTCATCTTTCGGGCTCACCAATGAAATTGCAGTACCTGATTTTCCTGCTCGACCTGTACGACCAATTCGATGAACATAATCTTCTGCTAAAAAAGGTAAATGAAAATTCACAACATAAGGTAAGTCTGCAATATCTAATCCTCTTGCAGCAACATCCGTTGCAACTAATACTCGCACTGAGCCATCAATAAATTGTTCAAGAGCTTTGTTTCTAGCCCCTTGCGTTTTGTCGCCATGACACAACGCGGCTTTGATACCATCAAGCTTTAATTCTTTAGCAAGGATATTAGCACTTTCACGAGTCCCAGCAAAAACAAGCACTTGTTGCCAATTGTTAACGCCAATCAACTCAGATAACAGTTCTCTTTTACGCTGTTCACTCACCCAGTAAACAGATTGCTTAACTTTACCTGAGGTCGTGTTTTGTTTAGCAACTTCGATAGTTTTTGGCGTGTTAAGAATTTGATTAGCTAAACTTTTTACTTTATTAGAAAAAGTTGCTGAGAACATAAGCGTTTGATGCTTACTTTTGATCAAAGGTAAAATACGTTCTATTTCTGTTAAAAAGCCCATATCTAACATGCGGTCGGCTTCATCTAACACTAAAAAGTTTAGTTGCGAGACATCAATATGACGTAATGCTATATGTTCTAGAAGCCTACCGGGTGTCGCAACTAAAATATCTAAACCAGATTTTAATAATTTTGTTTGCGCTGGCATATTAACACCACCAAAGATTACCCCTGACTTAATCGGCATAAACTGGCTATACGTCGCAATATTTTCTGCTACTTGTGAGGCTAATTCTCGTGTGGGAGTTAAAATTAATGCTTGTAAATTACCCGTCGACTTATTTTTAGCGATCGTATCTAAAATAGGCAAAGTAAACGCAGCCGTTTTTCCTGTGCCCGTTTGCGCACTAGCGAGTAGATCTGAGCCTGAACGAATGACCGGAATTGCCCGTTGTTGTATTGGCGTTAAATTTTTATAGCCACACGCCTTTACCGCTTTTAATAAATCGGCCGACAAACCAATTGCATCTACACTCACATTATCACCTAAAATCACTCTCACACAAATTGCTGCGGATTATAGCAGCCTTATCGCGAATAAACATAAATCGCGTTAGTATTATTTACACAATTATTTTTAACTATTTAATCATACGAGCTAAACATTTAGATTACCTCATCAAGATTGGTAATTAGGGTCGCATCATCATAAAGTCATGAACAAAAAAAGCTGGTATATTGTGCCAGCCTTTAGTTGAAATAATGATTTATGCTAAATAAAGTTAATGATTATAACACCAATTTATTCACTTAATTACTTTTGCCAAATCCCTTTGGTTAAATGATATTTACTATGCTCTTTTTCATCAGGCATATATTCAGGTAACTGGCCCGCTGAGCTTTGCTGATGATAGTTTTTAGCAACATTCACAATCACTTTGGTCAGCAAAAATAACGCACAAACATTTAATACTGTCATTAAACCTGTAGATAAATCAGCTAATGCAATCACTTCAGGCAAACTCGCAACTGAGCCAAACACTAACATAGCCAAAAAACCGATACGTAAAAACCAATGTCCGGCTTTATTATCGAGCTTTAAGTATTTTAAATTGTTTTCTGCATAAGCAAAGTTAGCAACAATAGAAGTAAAAGCAAAAAGCATGATAGCAATGGTAATAAAATCACTTCCCCATTCGCCAACTTGAAAGGCTAACGCTTGTTGTGTTAATTGTATTCCTTGGATTTCGCCAGAAGCACCGTCAAACAGTAAAATTAAAAAAGCCGTACACGAACAAATAACAATCGTGTCAAAAAACACAGCCAGCATTTGAATATATCCTTGAGAAACAGGATGTGGTGGATGTGGAATGGCAGCTGCAGCAACGTTTGGCGCGCTTCCCATACCAGCTTCATTTGAATATAAACCTCGTTTTACCCCTTGAACAATAGCAGCACCTACTAAACCACTCCCCGCTTCTTTTAACCCTAATGCGGATGTAAAAATATCGGCAATAATCGCCGGAATCGCATGAATATTTAGCCCTATGACGACCAAACAGACACAAAGATAAGCAACTCCCATTAGCGGAACGGTTAATTCGGCAAATCGAGCAATGTTTTTTAAACCACCAAAGATAATAAAGGCGGCTACAATTGTAATCACAATGCCTGTACTGATCGGCTCTATTCCGTAAGAACCGTAGAACGCATCGGTGATCGAATTTGCTTGAACGGAACTAAAAACAAAACCATAACCAAAAAATAAGCATAATGAAAAAGCAATCGCGAGTTTTTTATTTTGAAGCCCTTTACTCATGTAATAAGCAGGCCCACCTCGAAAGTTACCTAAACTATCTTTTTCTTTATATAGTTGACCTAAAGTGCTTTCAGCGAACGCCGTTGCCATACCGACTAATGCAATAAGCCACATCCAAAAAACAGCACCTGCGCCCCCCAAAGAGATCGCAACAGCCACGCCCATTAAATTTCCCGTACCCACTCTTGCCGCTAACGATGTACATAATGCTTGAAAAGATGAAATACCATGAACATTTGCTTTTCGACTAGATTTCAGTAAAACAAACATGTGTGAAAACTTGGTCAGCTGAATGCCTTTTAATCTAACGGTAAACCAAATGCCACAACCTGTCAGAAGATAAATAAGCACACTTCCCCACAGGTATCCATTTATGGTACCAACCCACTGCTCAATCAATTGAATCTCCTAACAATTTTTTATTTATTCTATGCTAATGAAGGGTATAAATGAAGTAAACAACCTTTTCCTAAAAAAGTTAATTGATAACTTGCTACTCCAGTCTCTTGATCAGATAAAGTTACTTCAACAATCCCTTTATCCACTAGAAATGCTAGAACAGAACTTGCTAGTTCTTGACGCTTAATTTTAGTTGAAATTTCAACACAAGTGGCAAAGCCTTTAAACGAATAAAGTGCTTTCATGACTAAAGCTTCTGCATCGGTAATTTTAGGTAACGCCCCTTCATATGGGGGAAACTGCAAAGCTATAAATTTGCCTGCAACTCGTTTATAAGATGCTTGGATAGCTTGAATATCCTCTTCCTTCTCTCCTGTAATTTGAAAAGAATGAAAAACACCAGCTTCTTTTATACGGTAATCAACTTTTGCAAGAAAAATAGGAATATTACAACTTTGGGCTACGTGATAAAAACCCGTTTTCCATTTCTGTGTTTTTGAGCGAGTGCCTTCAGGGGTAAATAAAAAGAACACCTTATTGTTCTTTTGTCGAACAACAAATTGATTAATTAACTCAACTTGTCCTTTTCCTTTTGAAGACCGATCAATTGGTATCGCGCCTAACCACATCATAAAATTACCGATAACAGGGATACGACACCAACTGTCTTTTATTGAAAAATAGATTTTGGTATCTTGCAAAATCGCTGCTCCTAAAGCATAAATAAAATCCCAATTAGACGTATGAGGCGCTGCAATAGCAACTCCTGCTCCATGACTAGTTGCTTTTGTAACTTTCCAACCGGCTAGCTTAAACCAAAGTGAGAAAATCGACTTCAAAAAATACCGGGTAATTACGCCATCAAATATCGTTTGCTCACGAATGGTTAATACTTTTTTACTCATTAGAATGTCACTTTAATTTGGCTAGGAATTGGAGGATGGCAAATTTTGAAGTGTTTAATATAGCACATAAAGACAAATTTAACGTATAAAAAAGCCATAACATACGTTATGGCTTGTAAAATTTAACGGGGAAATGACTATAGCGCTTTGGAAATTTTCTCCACTGATTCTTTGGCATCACCAAAAAGCATTTGACTATTATCTTTAAAAAATAATGGATTTTGTACCCCAGCATAACCTGTATTCATTGAACGTTTAAATACAATTACTTTTTTGGCGTGCCATACTTCTAATACTGGCATTCCGGCAATTGGACTACTAGGATCTTCACTTGCAGCCGGGTTTACCGTATCGTTAGCACCAATCACTAATACAACATCAGTTTGAGCAAAATCTTCATTTATTTCATCCATGCCTAAAACAATATCATAAGGGACTTTTGCCTCTGCTAATAATACATTCATATGACCAGGTAACCTACCGGCGACAGGATGAATGCCAAAGCGTACGTTAACGCCTTTACTGATTAATTTCTGTGTTAACTCATAAACAGGATATTGAGCTTGTGCGACAGCCATACCATAACCTGGAGTGATAATAACGGATTTAGCTTGCGACAACATATCAGCGACGTCTTCCGCTTGCACTTCACTGTGTTCACCGTAATCTTTATCATTATCAACAACGACGTCAGTGCCAAAGCCACCTGCAATAACACTAATAAAAGAGCGATTCATCGCCTTACACATAATATACGATAAAATTGCACCAGAAGACCCAACAAGTGCCCCGGTAACAATCAGTAAATCATTGCTTAACATAAAACCAGCAGCAGCAGCGGCCCAGCCTGAATAAGAATTCAGCATAGAAACAACTACCGGCATATCAGCGCCACCAATAGATGCCACAAGATGCCAACCAAATATTAGTGCGATTACAGTCATAAGATATAGCGCAGCATTACCTCCACCATTTTGTACAAAGATGATCATTAAGATAAATGACACTATCCCTGCCGCTAAATTTAATTTATGACGATGCGGTAACATTAACGCGGCAGAATTTATCACGCCGCGTAATTTAGCAAAGGCAACAACAGAGCCCGTAAAAGTTACAGCACCAATAAACACACCTAAAAACACTTCAACTAAATGGATATTTATCGCCATTTGTTGTTCTGCAGTAAAGGCAATGTGCTCACTATGCCCCATACCAAAATAACTATTAAAACCTACTAATACGGCTGCTAGACCGACAAAACTGTGCAAAATAGCGACAAGCTCAGGCATTTCAGTCATTTCAACTTTTTTAGCAAGTCTTAACCCTATAAAACTACCAATAGCCATAGCACCAATAATAACAGCAACATTACTCACTCTTGGATCAGCAATGGTCGCAATTAATGCGATAAACATACCGACAATACCGTACCAGTTACCCGTTTCAGCACTTTCTTGTTTACTCAACCCTGCTAAACTGAAAATAAATAATAACGCCGCAATGATATAAGCAGCACTGATCAAACCTTGAGAAAACTCCATGATCTTGCTCCTTATTTTCTAAACATTTTTAACATACGTTTGGTAACGACAAAGCCACCAACGATATTTATTGTGGCAATTAAAACCGCAATCCCCGCTAACACCTGAATAACAGTATTATCTTGGCCTACTTGCAATAAGGCTCCGACAATAATAATCCCTGAAATAGCATTAGTAACACTCATTAACGGCGTATGAAGTGAATGACTAACATTCCAAACAACGTGATAACCAATCACACAGGCTAAAACAAATACCGTAAAGTGAGAGAGAAAATCAGCAGGTGCAACGCTGGCGATCCATGCAAATAACACCCCTGCTGCAGCCATCCACCAATGTTTTTTACTCGGAGATTTATCTTCGTTTACTTCAGTTTTTATGCTTTGAGTTTTAGGCGCTTTTACTGGTTGTGGTGCAACACTTACTTGAATTGGCGGTGGTGGAAAGGTAATTTCACCTTGATGAACAACCGTCATATTTCGGATCACTTGATCATCAAGATCTATCTCAATATTTCCGTCACTTGCTTTTGTTAAAAGCTTCATCAAGTTCACTAAATTATTGGCATAAAGCTGTGAAGCTTGGTTTGGTAATCGAGAGACTAAATCGGTATAACCAATAATTTTAACACCGTTTACATCCGTAATTTTTCCAGCGACCGTTAACTCACAGTTTCCGCCACCACCAGCGGCTAAATCAACAATAACGCTACCCGTTTTCATGGATTGAACCATTTCCTCTGTAATAAGCTTAGGTGCTGGTTTACCGGGGATCATTGCGGTGGTAATAATAATATCAACGTCTTTAGCTTGTTCAGCAAACAATGCCATTTCCGCATCTATAAAGGCTTTGCTCATTTCCTTAGCATAACCATCGCCTGAGCCAGTCTCTTCTTCTTCGTAGTCCAACGCCAAAAATTCTGCGCCCATACTTTCAATTTGTTCTTTAACTTCTGGTCGCGTATCAAATGCTCTAACAATTGCGCCTAAGCTTCCCGCTGTGCCAATGGCAGCCAACCCGGCAACGCCCGCGCCAATTATCATAACTTTCGCAGGAGGCAAATTACCTGCTGCGGTGATTTGTCCTGTTAAAAAACGCCCAAAAGCATTAGTCGCTTCAATAACCGCACGATAACCAGCAATATTTGCCATAGAGCTCAATGCATCGAGTGATTGAGATCGAGTCATGCGAGGTACCATTTCCATGGCAAGGGTATTAACCGATTTTTCTTTTAATAAAGATAATAATTCAGGGCTTTGTGCAGGCGCAATAAAGCTCACTAAAGTGGCGCCATCTACTAATTGAGCGGCTTCGTCTAAAGTCGGTGCATTTACTTTAAAAATAATGCTATTTTCCCAACACTTTTTCTTAGTCACTATGTTGGCACCGGCATCAATAAATTCTTGGTCGGTGAAGCTGGCTTTCACCCCAGCACCTTTTTGTACATGGACACTATATCCAAGTTTAATGAGCGCCTTAACAGCATTGGGAGAAGTCGCAACACGGTTTTCGCCGCGAAGAGATTCCTTAGGGATTCCTATATTCATAAACCACCTTTTGATTATGCGTTTTGTATTTTATTTTTATTAGTACAATGTTTTACCACTAATAGCACAATAATCAAACACAAAAATTGCTTAAAAAACAGACTTTAAGTTATAAGATAGAAGATATGAATGTGAATAAAAATGTGCTTATTTGAAGGAAGTTAAGGAAAAAACGAGTGATATTCACTGATAATCAATGCTTGATTAACACCTATTTTATGACTTTGACAGGTTTGATATTTAAAGCTTAGATTATCAAGTACTTAACAATCTAAGCTAAAAAGCGGCAGGATTATTTATCCTTTATTGAGTAATGAGCTCTTCTTTTTTGCTCTATGAGCGTAGAGATTTTATCAACATCTTGATGGTTGATAAAATCGGAAAATGCCTTTTTCGCGTATTCTGCCATTTCAAATTCAAACTCTAAGTCAAAGTATTGGCTGTGATAATGTGCCGCTTCAAAAATTTCCGCTGTTTTTTTAATAATAGGGCGTCCATCAATCCTCGCTGATTGTTTTGGAGAAAAAGTGGATAGGCGTTCATTTATAAAAACTTGTGTCTCATTGGTATTAAAAAACTGTAAAAAAGGAATTAAATGCGATTTTTTGGCGCCATTGTTAGTCAAGGCAATAACAGACATAGGTGCCAATACACTATTTTCATTCTTATCAGTGATAGTTGGAAATGGAAAAAAACCAATATCGGTTTGATTCTTGATCGGTAAACTACTCAATGAAAAACTGCCAATTAAATTAATCCCAACCACTTCGCGGTAAATTAATGGCATTAACTCATCTCCATCAAAGAAACGGTGTTGAGCAAAAAAATATTTTTTATTTAACAAATTTTTCCAATAATTAAATACTAACACCACTTCGTCAGACGTATAAGCAAGCTCGCCTTTCACTAATTGTTTGTATTTGTCAGCCCCATGTAAACGCAACATCAAGTAATCAAACCAACCTGCAATTTGCCATGGGTATTTAGTACCAAGGGCAATTGGCGCAATTTGATTCTGCTCAAGAGTATCTAATAAATGAATAAACTCAGGCCAAGTTTTTGGAGGTTTAATGCCTAAACGCTTAAATAAGGATATTTTATAGTAGAATCCCCAAATATATGACGTTAATGGAATACCATAAACTTTATTATTAAATAATACTTGTTCTTTGGAGGCATGTTTAAACTGAAAATCTAAATAGTTTTCCTGCCAATAATCATTAATATCTACGACAAAACCATTATCAACAAGCGTTTTTAAACGATTACTAGCAAACCAATTAATAACATCGACTTCATCTCTTATCGCCAGCAATTCGGCTAATAAATCAGGGTAATTTTTTGAATGTAAACGAATTAAACGGACTTTTATATTAGGATGTATGATTTCAAAATCTCGTGCCCTATCTCGATATATTTGCTCTTTGATTTTTGTATTTGCTAACACAGCAAAGTTAATAACCTGCTGCTCACTCATCGCATAAACAAGGAAAGTTTTTAGAAAAAGTACGCTAAAAAGAAGTAATGAAATAAGGGGTCTCACGTTAATTATATGAATCATCAGTTTTTAACCCTAATCAATATCGTTTAATGGCCAACTCACAATATAATCTTCAAAGAAATCTATATCAACTTCACTGTCTTTTACTATTTTGCCACGTACAGACATGCCTGCTTTATGCATCGCTGTCTTTTTCCCCTTATGAAGCAACGGATGCCAAGATGGTATTCCTCTGCCTTCTTTTAAACGACGGTAAGTGCAACTTGGCGGCATAAAAAAGATGGCGTCTAAATTATCTTGTGTCAATTGAACACAGTCAGGAACAAGTTTTGTCCGTTTATCATATTGAGTACATTGGCAACTTTTATCATTTAACAAATAGCAAGCAATGTTTGAATAACTCATTTGCTCGCCTTCATTAATATGCGTAGTTGGCATTAATTCTGTTTCTTCGGTTGTGTCTTCGTCATCAATGAATTTATGCAAACAGCACTTAGCACAACCATCACATAATGACTCCCATTCACTGCGAGTCATCTCTGATAATGATTTAGTTTGCCAAAATTTTTCAGTCATAGTTTTAATTACTAACGTGATTAATGAATAGGAGGAAATTTAATACGATCAGAAAGATGTCCCACTGAACTAACAAAGTAATACGATAAATTCCAATGCATTAAGCTTTTATAGTTATCATAGGCTAAATATACGCGGCCTTTTTCATCATCAGGAAAAACCAACGCTGCTTTTACATTTACTAAAGGTAAATTCGTGCCATCTGCTCGTCTAACACCTAACGCTTGCCATTCACTAAGTGATTTTTCACGGTTACTCCAGGCTTTTAACCAGTTTTTTCGACTTCCGGTATTTTTAGGTATTGCCAAATTAACATCGAAATTTGCGGGTAATTTAACTTGTCTTCCCCATGTTAAAGCGTCATTCCACCCTTCTTTTTTGAGATAATTTGCCATAGAAGCAAAAACATCATGAAGATTACCCCAAATGTCTTTTTTACCATCCCCATCACCATCAACCGCATAAGCTAAAAATGACGTCGGCATAAATTGGTTTTGTCCCATAGCACCCGCCCAAGAGCCTTTCATTGCTTCGATCGTGATATGCCCTTCTTGCAATATTGTTAAAGCTGCCCACAATTGCTTTTTAAAAAAGGCTTCTCGGCGACCTTCATAGCTTAGGGTAGTTAACGCAGAAATCACGTTATAATTCCCCATTATTTTGCCGAAATTCGTTTCAAGCCCCCACAAAGCAACAATAAAACGTGGTTGAACATTATATTGTTCGGATACTTTTTCTAAAATACCAAGGTGTTCTTTATATTGGCTGCGGGCTTTGTCGACTTTCCATTGAGGGACTCTTTTCGGTAAATACGTGTCTAATGTTTCCACCTTTTCTGGCTGATTTCGATCGGCAGCAACCGCACGTTGATGAAACTTAACATGTGAAAAGCTTTGCTCAATAAAATCTTCGCTGTAGCCCTTTTCTTGTGCTTCTTTTTTCAACTCAACAACATATTGCTCAAAACCTGCTTGGCTAAGCTCTTTACTTGCAAAAGCTAAGCCTTGGCTTGAATAACTTATCAAAAAGATGAAACAACTAACAAAAGTGCTGACTTTAACTAAATTCATAAAATACCTAATAATGTCCTTTATACTTGTTGAGATTTAAGCTTCATTTGCTCTTTGTGTTCTTTCAAAAGATCTTCTTGCGGTGGAGGTAACTGTAGATAAAACCCTTGATTATTAAGATTTTCTCTCACTTTATTGATATCAGCTAACGCCAGTTTATCTTTATTATCTAAATTGATAATCGTCACCAAAGTAGGGGTACCAAACATCGCCATCAATGCTTCAGGCACATCCTCAAATTTGTCTCTTTGTTTAATAAATAAATATGTTTGTGCCTTTTTAGGGCTTTTATAAATAACGCATAGCATAATACAGGCCTATCTTTTGTAACTGAAAAATCGTAACTGAAAAGTGTTACTGTAATAAATTATAGTTGTGAAAAGTTGGATTTTGCTTCGGCCAATAATTTTTCACCAAAAATGTTCAAGCGCCAATCCCTAAGCACATCAATTTTATCGGCTGGAGTTGTGTCAGTATTCAATTGATAATGCCAAGATAAAAATTGATTAATTTGTTTTTTAGAAGCAAACACTTCAACTTGCTGTTGATGCTGTTTCGCAATACTAGCAATAAACGATTTAATTTTTTTAAAAGTCTGTTTATAACCAGGGTATTCATCTAGCCGTTTAATTTTTTCAGG
This sequence comes from Thalassotalea castellviae, assembly GCF_031846185.1. Taxonomy (NCBI): domain Bacteria; kingdom Pseudomonadati; phylum Pseudomonadota; class Gammaproteobacteria; order Alteromonadales; family Colwelliaceae; genus Thalassotalea; species Thalassotalea castellviae. The sequence continues at coordinate 170,911 of NZ_JAVRIF010000007.1, read as the reverse complement.
ATAGTGTGTTTCATCAACTTGTTCAGCTTGCTTCAGTACGGCTAACATCGCTTTGCCTTTATGACGAACATCTAACACATCAACCCCTTCAATATTGGCCATGACGCCGACATTTTTAGGTAAGGTTTGCGCAACACCAATAATGGTATGATCTTTGGCGACAAAACTAATAGGCAAATCTCTTTTCTTTGCCTGTTGATAACGCCACTGGCTTAAAAATTTCAACGTATTAAGTTGCTTAGCATTTAGCCGCCAGCTCATTTTTACGTTTAAGTATAATTGGCTATCATCAATCGGAGTAAACTTACGCTCTATCATTAACTGAGTTTCTTGCTGCGCCGCTTCTAGCCAAGGCGTTTGCATTAACTCTTTCTTTAATAAAGGGTAAACTTGATATAAATACTCAACATCAGCGCCGGCATATTCAATTTGACTTGCCGTGAGCGGACGTTTCGTCCAATCGGTTCGTGAATCTGATTTATCGAGTTCTATGTCTAAATAATGTTTTACCATCGCTGCGTAGCCAATCGATAAACCATGTCCCAAAAATGACATCATAATTTGACTATCTATCAAATTATTAGGGCGACAATTAGCTTGCGTTAAAAACACTTCGAGATCTTCAGAGCATGCATGTAACACTTTTTCAATATTTGCATCGGTCATTAACGCCCAAAATGGCGATAAATCATTAATAGCTATCGGGTCAATTAAGGCAACGACTTTACCATCGCATACTTGTAATAAACCTAATCGAGGATAAAGAGTACGAGTTCTAACAAATTCAGTATCAATCGTTAATACATTAGCTTGAGATAATTGATGACATAATGAAACTAAACTCTCATCATCTTCAATATATTGATTTTGCAAAAAAGTTTCCTTTTATTGATGAACGACAAATCAAACAGCGAATATGCGAGTTAACTTCTACGTCTTCTAGTTGCTTGCTGGTTACGATGTTGATGCTTTTTCACGGAACGGCGAATGCGTCGGCTTTTCGCGTTGTCCATCGCTTTTTCATCCACTTTGACTTTACTTTGCGTTTCAAGAGGAAGTTTCACTAATTTGCGATAGTAATTCACATCCTGCAGATTTAACTCTGTCCAACCACCCGATGGCAGTTGACGTTTCAATTCCATATCGCCATAACGGACACGGATCAAACGGCTTACTTGTACGTCTTGGCTTTCCCATAAACGACGAACTTCGCGATTTCGCCCTTCAGACAATACCACATGAAACCAATGATTACGCCCTTCTCCGCCACGATAAGTGATTTTTTGAAAACGCGCTGGGCCATCTTCTAATTTAACGCCAGCTCTTAACGTTTGTAACATGGCTTCTGTCACTTCTCCAAACACTCGAACAGCATATTCCCGTTCAACTTTTTGTGATGGATGCATTAAACGATTCGCTAATTCACCATCAGTTGTAAAAAGTAACATACCCGAAGTATTTATATCTAATCGTCCTACGGCTATCCAGCGACCAGATTCAAGTTTAGGCAAACGATCAAAAACCGTTGGACGCCCTTCAGGATCTTTACGGGTACACATTTCACCTTCCGGTTTGTTGTACATTAATACCCGACACAACTCATCTTCTTTACTTTGTAGACTCACCGAATGGCCATCTATTTTTATTTGTTCATTACCCTCAACACGATCACCTAAATAAGCAACCTTGCCATTCACGGTAACGCGTCCCGCACTGATGAAAGTTTCCATTTCTCGACGTGAACCTTTACCCGCACGGGCTAATACTTTTTGTAACTTTTCAGACATAGGTCTAACTCTCTTCCGTCAGTAACATCACAACGGCCAGCATTGGCCAATTTTATTGCTTAGTTTCTGTCTCTATTGATTGAGTAATCATTCATTACTCGCCATTATATCTTGCATCGTACCATTAACGATAGAAGATTCTTCTATTGGTATTAATTCTGGTAATTGTTCTAACGACTTTAAAGAAAAATAATCTAAGAACGCTTTAGTTGTTCCATACATAGAAGGCCTGCCGGGAACTTCTTTATGCCCTAATACTTTTATCCATTCGCGTTCAATTAGTGTTTTAATAATTTGACTACTGACAGCTACGCCGCGAACATCTTCAATTTCACTTCGTGTAATAGGTTGTTTATAAGCAATGAGTGCTAAGGTTTCTAATAAAGCTCGTGAATATTTTTGCGGTTTCTCCTCAGTGAGTCGCGCAATATCTTCGTTATGTTCCGCCTTAATTTGAAATTGGAAACCTGATGCAACTTCAACCAAATAGACACCACGAGACTGATAGTGCTTTTCAATATTTGTTATTGCTTGTTTAATGACTGGGGTTGAAACCTCATAATGAGCAAGTAATTTTTCTTTAATATCTTTTACAGATAATGGTTTCACCGAAGAAAATATCGCCGCTTCAATAAGTTGTTCAAGATGTTTAGTGCTGATCATAACTGCTCTCAGCCCCTTTTAATCGAACATGGATCTGCCCTAGATTTTGTACTTGCTGACATTCTATCAGTTGTTCTTTTAATAACTCTAACACGGCTAAAAACGTGACAACAACGCCATGTCGACCTTCACTAACCTCGAACAATGATTCAAATTCAATAAAATGTGTTGTTTTAGTGTCTGACAAGCGAGCTAATATCTCACTCATTCGCTGACGAGTTGACAAGGTTTCTTTTGCGATATGATGATGTTCAAAAGCTTGTGTTCTTTTTAATACGCCTTGGAGTGCCGTGACTAAATCGGCTAAATCAACCTCTGCCGCTTGTGTTTTATAAGTAAAAGTATTTGAAAAACTCGCATTTGCAATAGCGAAATCACGCTCTAAACGGGGGAGTTCATCGATATTTTGTGCCGCAAGCTTGATCACTTCATACTCTTGTAAGCGACGTACTAACTCAGCACGAGGATCTGCTTCTTCTTCCTCCACTTGCAGCTTAGGTAATAATAAGCGTGATTTAATTTCCGCTAAAATTGCCGCCATGACTAAGTACTCAGCGGCTAATTCCAGTTTGACATCTTTCATCAACTCCACATAGCTCATGTATTGCGTGGTAATGGGAGCTATTGGCAAGTCCAAAATATCAAACTTTTGCTTTTTTATAAGGTATAAAAGTAAATCGAGCGGCCCTTCAAATGACTCTAATATAATTTCTAAAGCATCTGGTGGGATAAATAAATCTTGCGGCTTTTCTACCACGGCTTCACCTCGAATGAAAGCAAACGGCAGTACTTGCTGCTGCATTTCACCCGTTTGTAAATTATCTGTGGTGAGATTATTTATCTGGTCATTTTTAGCGCTATTTTGCATAAATATTGAAACGTTAAGTAAAATGAATTATTCAAAAGGTGCAGGATCGCCCTCTCCTATGCGAATAACTTGTGCATCCCCTTCGGAATAATCGATCACCGTAGTAGGATGCTCGCCTAAATGACCACCATTGATGATCAAATCAACTTGATGTTCTAACATATCACGGATATTTTCAGGATCATATTCCGCCATACTTTTACCCGGCATAATTAAGGTTGTTGACATAATAGGTTCTTCTAGCGCCGCCAATAAACCATGAACAATGGCATTGTCTGGTACTCGAATACCGATAGTGCGTTTTTTTGGATTTAATAATCTTTTTGGCACTTCTTTACTGGCTTTGAAAATAAAAGTGTAAGGCCCTGGAGTATTGTTTTTTAGTGCTCGAAAGGCACTATTATCTACGCGAGTATATTCTGAGAGTTCAGATAAATCTTTACAAACAAGAGTAAAGTTATGATTTTTATCAATATCACGAATGCGACAAATTCTATCAAGCGCTTTTTTATCGCCAATATGACAACCTAATGCATAACCAGAATCGGTAGGATAAACAATCACTCCGCCTTGGCGAATTATCTCAGCGGCTTGTTTCATCAAACGGCCTTGAGGATTATCAGGGTGAACATAGAAAAACTGACTCATAAGTGATTCCTTTTAAAATAACTGCCAAATAGGCGAAACACCTTCTGGCATCACTAAATTTCGACCTAAATCTGACCATTTACTCGGATAATGAAAATCAGAGCCCATCGAAGCATGTAATTCATATTCTAAACAAAAGCTTAGCATTAAACGGCGTTGATCGTTATTCATTTGTGGTAAAACAATCTCTAAACCATCACCACTAGCTTCTTTAAATTGTACGACGAGTCGACGCAACCACTTTGTCGATAAATCATAACGAATAGGATGAGCCATAACGGCTCGGCCACCTGCATGATGTATGACATCCACCGCCTGTTCAATCGAGCACCAGGTCGGTTTTACATAGGCACGTTTACCTTTGCCAATATATTTATCAAACGCCGCCTGCATTTTTGGCACACTGCCTTGTTGTAATAATACTTTGGCGAAATGAGCACGAGTAATTGAGCCCTCACCGGCTATCGCCTTTGCTTTTTCATACACGTTGTCAAAACCACATTTAGCAAGCTTGTCTCCCATTGATAACGCGCGGTTTTCTCTGGCAGTTTGTTGTTCTGCAATTAATTGTTTTAACGCCGGCGAAGATTTATCAATATTTAAACCAACAATATGAATTTCAAATCCTTGCCAAGCCGTTGAGATTTCAATCCCTTCGATGAGTTTTATTGGATGATTTTTTTCTACAATATACGCTTTAGCAATATCAAGTGCCGCGGTAGTATCGTGATCTGTAATTGCAAGTACATCAATTTGAAAGTTAACCGCCCGTTCTATCAACTCTTCAGGCGTGAGGCCTCCGTCGGAGCATTTTGTATGACTGTGTAGATCAACACGGCGATTTTTAAAATCGGAAAAATTTTCGGTTGACATCAAAGGCATAATAAGTTCTTCTATAGAGGATTTTTTCGCAAACTCATTTTACTCAGGTTAATAAACGAATGATACCAGTAAAACAAACTAATTCATTAATTTGGTGGTGGCATAACTCTACTTAAGTGGGTTGTGATGGTTTGCTTTTCATAAAAGAAATCGCAAAAATTTTCTGAAAACCCGCTTAGTCACTTAAGCGGGTTTTTCTTTTTAATACTTTTAAAATTTATAACACATTCAAAATATAAGGGTTAACAATGTTAACAACACGAGTAAAAAGTTGGTTTATATGGTGGCTTCAGCCTATTTACGCTGGTTGACCGAACTTAATAATTTAACAGATTTAGGAAATAATCATGATCATCATATTAAAACCCCAAGCGTCTGAACAAGATGCCAATGAAATTTTAGATAAAATATCCAGCCTTGGTTTAAAGCCTCTTTATATGCCAGGTATTGAGCGCACCGTACTAGGTGCATTAGGCGACGAACGCGTGTTACGTCAACTTCACCTTGATAGCTACCCTATGGTAGATGAAATTAAACCAGTACTTAGCCCCTACAAATTGGTCAGCAGAGAACTTCAAGCTCACGACTCTATCGTCTCTATTGGTGGCGTAAAAGTTGGTGGTGGCAATTTCACTGTCATTGCTGGCCCTTGCTCAGTTGAAAGCCAAGCGCAATTATTTGGCGTCAGCGAGATGATAAAACAACAAGGTGTACCTTTATTACGTGGTGGTGCTTTTAAACCAAGAACTAGCCCATACAGTTTTCAAGGTTTAGGGCTTGAAGGTTTAAAATTACTTAAAGCGGCGAAAGAAAAATATGATCTTCCGGTAGTCTCTGAAATTATCGATCCTAATGATGCTAAATTAATGCATGAATACGTTGATTGTTATCAAATTGGTGCGCGTAACATGCAAAACTTTCGTTTACTCGAAGCCGTTGGTGAACAATCGGACAAAGCCGTTTTATTAAAACGCGGCATGAGTGCAACACTTGAAGAATTATTACTTGCGGCCGAATATATTATCAATGCTGGTAATCCGAATGTCATTTTATGTGAACGTGGTATTCGTACCTTCGAAACCGCCACTCGCAATACCTTAGATTTAAACGCGGTAGCTTATTTAAAAGAGAAATCTCATTTACCTGTGTTTGTCGACCCTTCACATGGTACAGGGGTTAAATCATTAATTAATCCACTTTCTCGTGCTGCTGTTGCGGTTGGTGCTGATGGTATTATTGTGGAAGCGCACTTAAACCCTAAAGAAGCTTTATCAGACGGTCATCAAGCACTGACCGCAGACGACTTTGCGACTTTAATGGCAGATATTAAACCTTTTGTTTCAGCGGCAGGTAAAACATTATGAAGGCAATATTTGACCCTACAGCCCATACTGAAATTGGTTCGGTAAATACCTTATCAAGCAAAGCAAGTTATCAATCAGACCCATTAACGTTGTTTAAAAAACTGTGTGGTAATAAAAGTAATAACCTTTTATTAGAGTCGGCTGAGATTGATAAAAAACATCAATTAAAAAGTTTACTGTTAGTTGATGCGGCAGTGAAAATTGTTTGTCATGGAAACCAAGTCAGTTTTACACCGCTAAGTGTTAATGGTGAAGCCGCGATCAGCTTTACAAAGCAACAATTAGAGAAACATGCAACCGTCACAATTCAGGGTAATAATTTACATGCTAGTTTTGCTGAAACATCACAAAACCTTGATGAAAAATCTCGATTATTGGCCACAAATCCGTTTCATAGTTTACGTATATTTCAACAACTAAAAAATGAAACACATCACCCTTTTGCGGTTTTTCTTGGCGGAGCGTTTGCCTTCGACATGATCACCATGAGCGAGCAATTACCCGCCGTTAAAGACGGTGATAACACTTGCCCTGACTTTGTTTATTATTTAGCTGAAACCTTAGTTGTTATTGATCATGAAAAACGTTCAAGTGAAGTGATTGCCAATGTATTTTCAGGACCACAACAACAAAAATGTCATTTTGAAATTGCCAGACGATTATCCGCAATTAAGGCGTTGGTAGAAAGTGATATCGCTCCACCACAAACAGAATATATAGACTCAGTTGCCCCCTCAGAAGTGACCTGCGACATCAGCGATGAAGAATTTTGCAAAACTGTTATTACTTTAAAAGAACATATAAAAGCGGGTGATATTTTTCAAGTGGTACCATCACGCACTTTCAGTTTGCCTTGTGAAGATACCTTTAATGCTTATTTAGCATTGCGAGAAAGTAATCCAAGCCCGTACATGTTTTATTTTCAAGATGAAGACTTTTGCATGTTTGGTGCTTCTCCTGAATCTGCAATTAAATATCAGCAACACAATAGACAAGTAGAAATTTATCCTATCGCAGGTACTCGACCGCGTGGTTATAAAGCCAATGGTGACTTTTCATTAGATCTAGATTGCAGAATAGAATTGGAATTACGCCAAGATAAAAAAGAACTGTCAGAACATATAATGCTCGTAGACTTAGCACGAAATGACGTCGCTCGCGTGAGTAAAGCAGGCACCCGACATGTTGCCGATTTACTTAAAGTTGATCGTTATTCTCACGTTATGCATTTAGTCTCAAGAGTTTGTGGCACGTTAAGTGATGACTTAGACGCCCTACATGCTTATCAAGCCTGTATGAATATGGGCACGTTATCTGGTGCACCAAAAGTAAGAGCCACGGAATTAATTCGACAGTTTGAAGGAAAACGGCGAGGCAGTTATGGCGGAGCAGTTGGATATTTAACAGGCGAAGGTGATATGGACACCTGTATTGTAATTCGTAGCGCATTCGTTAAAAACCAAATGGCGCATGTGCAAGCAGGGGCTGGCGTTGTATTTGACTCTAACCCACAAGCAGAAGCGGACGAAACACGTCAAAAAGCACAAGCGGTGATCAATGCGATTAAAAAAGCGGCTAGGATGAAAAACCTAAGCTCCAATAAACATACCAACAATAAACAGGAGGCTAAGTAATGTCGCTATCCTCTAATCCATCGCATAACGATGCCGAACAAGTAAAAATTTTTATGTTGGATAATTTGGACTCTTTTACCTATAACCTCGTTGATGAATTTCAATGTCTAGGGTTCGAGCCAACTATTTATCGAAATACCATTAGTGCTGACTATATTTTCGAACAAATACAAGCATGTACTACGCCTGTGTTATTGGTGCTATCACCAGGTCCCGGTGAGCCAAGTAATGCCGGTTGTTTAATGGCGTTAATTGAAAAAACGGCTGGTAAATACCCAATATTGGGCATTTGTTTAGGTCATCAAGCATTGATTGAACATTACGGTGGCGAAGTGGGCCGTGCTCCTGAAATAATTCATGGTAAAGCGTCAAATGTACAACATGATGGTAAAAACGCGTTTCATAATATACAGCAGCCCTTGCCGGTTGCGCGCTATCATTCTTTGGTAGCAACGACTATGCCCGACGTACTAACGATGAGTGCAGAATTTACCACAACCGATGGCGTCGTTTTACCTATGGCGATTGAACATAAAACAGATCGCGTGATAGGTTTTCAGTTTCATCCTGAGTCAATTTTAACCACCTATGGCAGTAATTTATTAGCACAAGCCATTGAGTGTTTAACGTCAAATGATGTACAAAGCAGTCAATTGCAAGAAAATATCCAGCAAAACACAGGGAGTACTTATGAGTAATGTATTGCAACAATTAGTTGATGGCCAATCGTTAAGCCAAACGCAAGCTCAAACGTTTTTTAGTGAAGTAATGCAAGGAAATATTGCCCCTGAAATGCTTGCTTCAGTATTAACCGCCTTAAAAATAAAAGGCGAAACACCAGAAGAAATTGCCGGCGCTGCGGTAGCGGTAAGAGATTATGCAACCGACTTTCCCTTGCAAGAAAATGGTGTTGCTGATTGTGTGGGTACTGGTGGCGACGGCGCTAATACTATTAATATTTCAACGACCGCAGCAATACTTGCCGCCGCGTGTGGTTTAACCATGGCCAAACATGGTAACAGAAGCGTTTCAAGTATGTCCGGCTCAGCTGATTTACTGGAAGCATTTGGTGTCAACCTAATGATGCCACCAACAACGGCTAGCAAGTGTTTACAAGAAACCAATTTATGTTTTTTATACGCTCCAGCTTATCACCCTGGTTTCAAATATGCCGGCCCCGTTCGTAAAGCGATGGGCATTCGGACATTATTTAATATACTTGGCCCATTGGTGAATCCAGCAAAACCAGAAATTATGCTACTTGGCGTGTATACACCTGAGCTCATACCAACCATGGCAAAAAGTTTGATCTTAACTGGCGTTAAGCGTGGTTGGGTTGTCCATGGCAGTGGCTTAGACGAAATAGCTTTACACGGCGAAACGCAAGTCACTGAAATAATCAATGGCCAGCTTACTGAACGTACTATCACCCCTGAAGATTTTGGTTTATCTCGTTATACCTTAGAAGATATTAAAGGTGGCACTCCACAAGAGAATGCCGATATCATTAAGGCGATCTTATCTGGAAACGGACAACCTGCGCACAATAGCGCCGTGATTATAAACTGTGCCGCGTTGCTCTATTTACACAATAAAGCTGCAGATTTAAAATCAGCAGCGCAGCTTGCCAGCGAAGTATTAGCATCAGGTCAAGGTTTAGGGACATTAGAAGCGATGGTTGCGATCTCCAATAATGAAGTAAATCAAAAAGAACAATCAGGAAACAATCAATAATGGCAAACGTATTAGAAAAAATTGTTGCTGATAAACGCATTGAAATTGAACGCTTAAAACAAGAAAAGCCACTTAATACTTTTATTGATGAGCTAACACCAACAAAAAAAGACATGTATGCGGCCCTTGATCGTAAACAAGGCAACAATCATGCTGGCTTTATTTTAGAATGTAAAAAAGCATCTCCATCGAAAGGGTTAATTAGAGCGGATTTTGATCCCAAATCTATCTGTCAAATATACGATAAATATGCAGCAGCGATATCAGTATTAACCGATGAAAAATATTTTCAAGGTAAATTTGAATACTTAAAAATCGTCACGGATACCGTGAGTTGTCCTGTATTAAATAAAGACTTTTTTGTTGATGTTTATCAAGTGTATCTTGCCCGTTATTATGGCGCTGATGCTATTTTACTGATGCTAAGTGTCTTGTCTGATGATGAATATCAAGCACTAGAAGCCGTTGCTAAACAATATAATTTGGCAATATTGACTGAAATATCGAATGAAGAAGAACGTGATCGCGCAGTAAAATTAGGCGCTAAATTAATTGGTATTAATAATCGCGATCTACGTGATCTTTCCACTGATATTGCTCGTACTTTTGATTTTGCACCTACATTACCTGATGACAGAATTATCATCTCTGAATCCGGTATTTACACCAACGATCAAGTACGAGAGTTAGCTCCGGCTGTTGATGGTTTTTTAGTGGGAAGTTCAGTGATGGCGCAAGATGATATTGACCTTGCTTGTCGCACATTAATTTATGGCAACAACAAAGTCTGTGGTTTAACAACCCCCGAACAAGCGCAAATGGTTATAGACGCTGGTGCTCAATACGGTGGATTAATTTTCGCGGAAAAGTCACCACGATGTGTCACTTCTGAGCAAGCATTAGCCATGGTTAATCATGCTAATTCACTGAATTATGTTGGGGTATTTGTAAATCATAAACGTCAAGAAATCGCTGAACTTGCACAGCAATTAAACCTTTTTGCCGTGCAACTGCATGGCGATGAAGATCAAGTATATATCGACAAATTAAAACAACAATTGCCTAAAAATTGTCAAATATGGAAAGCAATCGCTGTTGAGCAACAAGTGCCAGCGCTTACCGTTAATGCACAACAATTTGTTTTAGATGGTAAAAATGCTGGTAGCGGCCAAGTATTTAACTGGCAAGCGTTAGCCAATAGTGAGCAAGACTTATCATGCTGCTTTTTAGCTGGCGGCTTAAATAGCGATAACATTGAAAACGCTATAGAACAGTTAACCACACAAGAATTATTTGGTTTGGACTTAAACTCAGGTGTTGAGCAAAGTCCGGGCATAAAATGTCGTGAAAAACTACAACAAGTATTCACGCAAATACGGAATTACTAAGATGACAAATAAAACAGTAGAAAATATGTCAGCAGAAAAACAAACGTTACCCGCTTATTTTGGTGAATTTGGCGGTATGTTTGTTGGCGAATTATTAGTCCCTGCCCTTGAACAACTTGAGCAAGCCTATATTGAATCACAACAAGATCAAAGCTTTCTCGACGAGTTTAATGATTTATTAACGAACTATGCTGGTCGACCAACCCCCTTAACGCTCACAAGAAATTTATCTAAAAACCCGTTAGCTAAAATTTATTTAAAACGTGAAGATTTATTACATGGTGGAGCGCATAAAACGAACCAAGTGTTAGGCCAAGCATTACTCGCTAAACGTATGGGTAAGAAAGAAATCATTGCAGAAACTGGCGCTGGTCAACATGGTGTCGCTACCGCTATTGCCTGTTCACTTCTTGGCTTGAAATGTCGGGTTTATATGGGCGCAGTAGATTGCCAGCGTCAACAGCCTAATGTCTTTCGTATGAAATTAATGGGAGCAACTGTTATTCCAGTAACGGCAGGCTCAGGTACATTAAAAGATGCAGTAAACGAAGCATTACGTGATTGGTCAGCAAACTATGATAATGCTCATTACTTGCTAGGCACTGCGGCAGGCCCTCACCCTTTCCCGACCATTGTGCGTGATTTTCAAAAAATGATCGGTGAAGAAGCCAAACAACAAATTTTAAAACAAGAAGGTAAATTACCTGATTATGTGATTGCTTGTGTTGGTGGTGGTTCAAATGCTATTGGCATGTTCAATGATTTTATCCATGAAGAATCAGTCAAATTAATTGGTGTAGAAGCTGGTGGTAAAGGTATAGACACCGACAAACACGGTGCAACCCTTGCTGCGGGCACTAAAGGTATGCTGCACGGAAATTACACTTATATTATGCAAGATCAATATGGTCAAATTGAAGAATCATACTCAGTGTCTGCTGGCCTTGATTATCCTGCGGTAGGACCTCAACATGCTCATTTAAAAGAAACAGGCCGTGCACAATATGTGCCTATTAATGATGATGAAGCCCTTGCCGCTTTTCAAACATTAGCAAGTACCGAAGGGATTATTCCGGCATTGGAATCATCACACGCGCTGGCTCAAGCATTAAAAATGGCAGAAGCCGCGACGGAAGAAACAGTGATTTTAGTCAACCTTTCCGGACGAGGCGATAAGGATTTAGCTCACGTTCACACCGTTTTACACCCCGAAGAAGCGACTGCTGAAAAGGAGAATAAATAATGACTCAATCAACAGTTGATATTACAAATAAGCCAGGACAACGTTATCTCGATTGTTTTGCTACGCTTGCTGAAAAAAATGAAGGGGCATTTATTCCTTTTGTCGCGATTGGCGATCCTAATCCAGAGCAGTCTTTAGCGATCATCAAAACGTTAATTGATGCTGGTGCAGATGCGTTAGAATTAGGGATCCCATTTTCAGACCCAAGTGCTGATGGCATCACCATACAAGAAGCGGGAAAACGTGCATTAGCAACTGGCACAAACACTGACGTTTGTATTGATATTTTAAAACAAGTGAGAGAATATGCACCGCACATACCTATCGGTTTATTACTTTACGGCAACTTAGTGTTTGCCAGAGGCATCGATAAATTTTATCAAGATATGGCCGATGCTGGCGTTGATTCAGTATTGATCGCTGATTTACCTATTCGTGAAAGTGAAAAATTTAGACAAGCAGCATTAGCAGCAAATGTGGCACCAATATTTATTGCTCCCCCCAATGCGAGTGATGAAACATTGAAAAAAGTTTCATCATTCAGCCACGGTTACACTTACGTGTTGAGCCGTGCAGGCGTTACAGGAGTTGATGTTGTAGAGAGCAAACAATCTAAGAAATCAACCAGCACATTAGCAAATGAGTTAATTGCTACACTAAAAAGCTATCAAGCCGCGCCTGCGGTCATTGGTTTTGGAATATCACAACCACAACAAGTCAAAGATGCGCTAAATGCAGGAGCTTCGGGTGCCATCAGTGGCTCTGCCGTTGTTAAAATTATCGAAAATAATTTAGCCGATCATGATGCAATGCTAACAGCATTAAATCAATTTGTGAGTCAAATGAAAGCAGCAACACTCAGATAAATATTCACGTGTAATAAAAAAACCTGTTATTAAATAACAGGTTTTTTTAATCATTTACTTTACCTAGGTAATCACAAATTGGTGATAATAAACTTAAGCATTTATCCTCAGCGTTACATCAATTATAGTTTTTTAAAAAATGTCCATAATGTGTAAGCACATTTGATTTCTTCTTTATCAATTTTTGCATCAATACTGGGAAGATCGTAAACGGATGCGTATTCCCCATCAGAGTTAAAATAATTCTCGACGACAAAAGAAGGGACTCGACTAACAACCGTAAACTCATTTTCGAGTAACGCTTCTAATTCACCTGTTTGGCTATTAAAGGGCCGTAGGTTTTTAGCCATTACCGCAGGGTTATTACGGTAGTAATTATTAAAATTTTCATTAATATCGAGAATAAATACAATACCATCATTTTTTAATACCCGAGATAACTCTTTACTGACTTTGCCTATATCTTTATCTTCATTAAAGCAATCAAATAAGCCAGAGCATATAATGAGATCGAAAAAATTATCTTCGTAATGCATATCCATTACTGAGCCTACATCAAAATTCATTGCTGCAGGTGACCACTTCTGACAGATTTCTATCGCCTTTTCACTAATTTCTAATCCGTAACAGTTTTCAGGTGGAACTCTAAATTCACTAAAAAATCGCAACTTGCTCCCATTGCCGCAGCCTGGCTCTAATACTTTGCATTGAGGCAAATCAGTTTTGCCAAGCGAGACTAATAATTCAATGATGAATTTATAAACACGATTATCATTAAATAGTTTAAATAGATCTGCTTTACTTAACGGGACAGGATCTTCGTGATGATATTTAAATGTTTTCATTCCGTGTGTTTTCCTTAGAAACAGAGATTCTTTAGTTCATGCAACTTTCAATTTCGCAATATTATTTATATGGCAAAACAAAAATTATTAACAGCAAGATATAAAGTTAATAACAATGTATTTACCAAGAATAAATGAATTATTTACCGAGTTGCAAATTTTTCACGGCATGATGCTTTAAAATGTTGTCAACTATAGGCACTGTTAGCGAATATTTCTGTTTTTCTTTTCAGAAAGCGTAAGGTTAATGATAAATAACTCAAAATATTTTAACGCGGATTATCTTGGTGAACATCATTGTGACCTACGCTTATCCATGATTCTTATTTAACTAACTCGGCAGCTTTTAAAAGTAAATCAGAATGTAATCGTACTTTATAATTAGGATTGACATAATTAAATTGTACTAAGCCTTTACTATCAATAACGTAAATTGCTGGCACAGGCAAAACTAATCTTTCATCCCCTGCCTGATTTTTTTGAAGTGGATTTTTTAAATTCATTTTTGCTAAATAGCGTTTGGTAGTTTGTTCAGAAGTGAAAAATGATAAACCAAATGCAGAGCTCACTTTCGATTGATAATCAGATAACAAATCATAAGACAACTTACGTTTATCAATGCTTTTCTTTAAATCGTCAGGCGCATCAGTAGAAATACCAACCAGTTTAAAGCCTAATTTTTTTAACTGTCCTTCAACGGCTTGTAATTGGCCCATTTGAGTATTACAAAATGGACACCAGCCACCACGGTAAAAAAATAATATTGTTTTTTGACCATTTAAATAATCTGCTAACTGAACATTATTTCCTTCTACAGTTGTCACTGCGATATCAGGGATCATTTGACCATTTAATAAAGGTGAAACTTGATCTGCGGTTTCCGCAACTTGGCTTTTAACGGTTTGCTCCATTGCATTTGTTTTTGCTTGTAATGCAGTAATTTGAAAAAGTGATAATAAAAGTAATGCACTAGAAATAATGGTTTTGTTCATAGGTCCCTGCTTTTTTTAATAACGAAAAAAGGATAATTAATGTGAATATCAATAGACCCGAACAAGCAAAATTTTCATTCAAAAAAATTAAATTTTTCTTGCTTAAGGGGCTACAATATTTCTCGTTGGTTTATTTACGACATAAACACTGATAGCACATAACACCATACCTAATATACTTGAAAGCCCCAATTGCTCATCAAACAAAAACCAAGCTTCTAGCGCAGTAGCAGGTGGCACTAAATAAAAATAAGCGGTTACCTTGGATGAATCTCCTCGTTCAACCATATACATGAATAACAAAATAGCGGTAACCGAAAGCGCTAAAACTAGCCAAGCCAGACAGAGGATAAACTCAATATTCCATGTGATAGGTTGGGTGTCGTTTACAAAAACAATAGGCAGAAAAATCAACAAACTAGCAATATACTGCCAACAAACCGAAGGTAATAATGGCTGATTTTGACAAAATCGCTTTTGGTATAAGGTTCCAAAGGTAATACCCAGTAAAGCAATAAAAGCCAGTAACAAAGCATTTTTCGAGACATGTGTAATTGCTAAACTCGCAGAAACTACTAAAATTAAACCGCTCATCCCTAAAATTAATGCCAACCATTGCCAGTGATTAACTTTTTCTTTAAAAATAAACACCGCTAACATCGCCGTAAATAACGGTTGTAACCCGACAATAATAGCCGTTAATCCTGCTGGAATACCGTATTCAATTGCACCAAACACGCCACCTAAATAAGCCCCATGGATTAGTAAACCTGTGACCATAGCATGACTAATTTGCTTAACAGTCAGTTTTGGTTGCTTTAAAATCACAATTAACAAAACAAACACCGCAATATTAGCCATTGTTCTTATGGATAAAAAATCACCGGTAGCAGCATAAGGTAATCCGTATTTAGCACCAATAAAACCCGTGCTCCACAGCAAGACAAAAAGAAAAGGGATCAGTTTTTTCAGCATAATTAAACTTTATGAAAATTTTCAATGAGTTTAAAAAGTTTGCTTGGCTAAAAACAGCTACACATTTAAACAAACTGATACTACACAGTTTGTTTAAATGCCTTCGTTTTTAACTGAGTATTTTGAAACGTTTACCCTGCTAAAAATATCAAATAAGGGCATATCGAATGTTTTTAAATGTAGCGGTTGCGACTCAAGCGGCTGTGGATGGTCTTGGAATAATTCCTATGTATAGACCGCTTGCTGATCCCCTTTTGCAAGAAGGTAAACTCATTGTTGCAAATGATTATATGGCACTGAAAGAAGAATCTTATTACTTTGTTTGTCCAGAAACGTATAGAGACGATCAAGCAATCAGTCGATTTCGAGATTGGATAGTTAACGAATCTAAAAATTCGCAATAGCAGCTCATATTAAAAGATAGATATTTATAATAGTAAGCTGCTGGAAGTTCAAACTGCGTAGCAGGCTAAAAATTCCCACTTATAAGAAGTCTTCACCGAAACGTTATTGGTTATTCGCTATGCCAGTTGGCATAATGCTCATTAGCCACATCATGTTTTCTTTCATAAATGCAATATCTTCATCACTCGCACTTTTTGCTAATGTGGCCATACTGTCGATATTCGCTTTTTGCTCAGCCATCTCTTTTTCCATTTTGCTGATCATTTCACTCGGCATACCGCTTTTTTTCATCCGCTCAATGGTACTGTTTAACATTGCACCCATCGACTCAACGCTGTCAGGCATCTGTTGCATTTGCACCGCAAACATACTCGACATGATACGATAAGATTGCTGATAGAATTGTTCAAAATTATCATATCCTGCTGCTTTCACTATCTTTTCAATGTCGCTGTAAGCTTGCATCCCTTTAATTTTATCAATTGCTGCACTGGGCGTCATTTGCAACACATTTTCAAACTCAGACTCCATTGCAGGGTATTTGTCTTCAAGTACTTGAAATTTTTCAATCGTTGAAACATATTGCTCTAATAATGGTTTCGACAACGATTGCTCTGCGAAACTTTGAATTGAGAGTATCAATAAGCCAACGCCTACCATGATGTATTTCATATCCTTCTCCTTAAGATTTTAATTTTTAACTAATTAATAATGATAGTCATAAAAAAGGTGTAAACTAATCAATGTTAGCTTACACCTTCAAAACCGATTTGTTTAAAACTTTCTTAGCTAATTCAGCAGATTTAAACGTTTTCGATTCAATACTTGGTTTACCCTAGCTTACAACCTGGTAAACTTCGTATGTAATTAAGCCATGCTAACTTGAGATTTTCGCCCACGTATCACGTAAACCAACAGTACGATTAAACACGAGTTTATCTGCTGTCGCATCCTTGTTATCTAAACAAAAATATCCTTGGCGTTCAAATTGGAATGCTTGCTCAGCTTTTGCATTTTTTAATGACGGCTCAACTTTCGCGTGTTCAATAGTAATTAATGAGTCAGGGTTAATTACCGATTGAAAATCACTTTCTGCTGCGGGGTTTGCTACGGTAAATAAACGGTCGTATAAACGTATTTCAGCATCGACACTTTGCTCTGCCGCCACCCAATGAATTACGCCTTTTGGCTTAGTACCATCTTCAGGATTTTTACCTAATGTATCTTCATTGTAGGTACAATAAACTGTGGTAACTTTACCTTCGGCATCTTTATCGCATCGAACAGCTGTGATCACGTAAGCACCACGTAAACGTACTGCTTTATCAAGTACTAAACGTTTGTACTTTTTATTTGCTTCTTCACGAAAATCTTCCGCTTCAATATAAAGTTCACGAGCAAATGGTACGATGCGCGTGCCTTGGCTTTCATCACTTGGATGATTCTTCACCGTTAGCTCTTCCACTTGCCCTTCTGGGTAGTTTTCAATCACGAGTTTAATCGGATCAAGTACCGCCATGGCACGTGGTGCGTTATCATTTAAATCTTCACGAATACAGGCTTCTAGAACCCCCATTTCGATGGTGTTATCCATTTTAGTTACACCAATACGTTTACAAAACTCACGGATTGACGTTGGCGTATAACCTCGGCGACGAAATGCTGCAATCGTAGGCATACGCGGATCGTCCCAGCCGCTGACTAAGTTTTCATCAACCAAAGTATTGAGCTTACGTTTACTCATCACTGTATATTCAAGGTTTAAACGTGAAGATTCGTACTGATGAGGTGTTACATCAATCGACACATTCTCAAGTACCCAATCATATAAACGACGATTGTCTTGGAATTCAAGTGTACAAAGTGAATGGGTGATCCCTTCAATGGCATCTGATAAACAATGGGTAAAATCGTACATAGGATAAATACACCATTTATCACCCGTTTGATGATGATGAGCGAATCTCACGCGGTATATTATAGGGTCACGCATACACATAAAGCTTGATGACATATCAATTTTTGCTCGTAGTGAACATTCCCCTTCTTTAAACTCGCCATTTTTCATTTTTTCAAACAAGGCTAAATTTTCTTCAACGGAAGTATCACGGTATGGGCTATTTTTTCCCGGCGCTTTTAATGTGCCACGGTACTCTTTTGCTTCTTCACCATTAAGAAAGCACACATAGGCTAAACCTTTTTCAATGAGTTCAATGGCAAAGGCATGTAAGCGATCAAAATAATCTGATGAATAATGAATATCACCTGCCCATTGAAAACCTAGCCACTTCACATCTTCTTGGATCGATTTTACGTAATTGATGTCTTCTTTTTCAGGGTTAGTATCATCAAAACGTAAATTACATAAGCCGTTATAATCTTCAGCAATACCGAAGTTTAAGCAAATAGCCTTCGCATGACCGATATGAAGAAATCCATTAGGCTCAGGCGGAAAACGCGTCTGCACACTGGTGTGTTTACCACTTGCCAGATCAGCATCAATGATTTGGCGTATAAAATTAGTTGGACGGTTTTCAACTTCCGACATCCACAGAACCTCGATAAAATAGAATATTAATGGCCGGCATTATATCAAGTGTTTTTCTTGGAGAATAGCTAGGAAAAGCTTTATTGTTGAATATTATTTAATTAAGTGACAATGGCCGATTATCACTTAATATTTCAACTCAATAAACAGATTAACCACATGAAAATATTATAAAAATACAATCAATAATGATGATAAACAACATTCCGTAGTGGTTAGCTTTGTGTAAGACCTAGTGAATTAAAAACTTCTTGGTTAGGAAATCCATCGGCGATCAGATTTTTTTCCAGCTGAAACGCTCGAATTGCTTTGCGACTATTCGGCCCCCAAATACCATCGGGCTTACCGGTTTCAAAACCTAACTCATTAAGCTTTGTTTGTAGTTGCTGCATTTGCACACGACTAAATTGCAATGGTTTAGCGGCTTTCACTGAGCTAACGCCTTTTCCGCCAACGAGTTTATCCGCTAAAATGCCAACAGAAAGTGCATAATTTTTTGATAAATTCCACTTCATGATAACGTCAAAATTACGATAAACTAAAAATGCATGACCTTGATGCCCGTTCGGTAACACTAACTCAGCGTGAATATCATAATCAGGCAAAGCTTTGCCATTACTTTGTTTCACCCCAAGTGTTTTAAAAATAGATAATGGGTATCGTTTATCATAAGCGATGGCACTAAAGTCAAAATTTTCGGGTAATTTTACTTCTCTTCCCCAGCGCTCTTGTTTATTCCAGCCTATTTTGTTGAGGTAATTTGCCGCAGTTGTTATCGCATCCGCTTCGCTTTGCCAAACATCTACTTTACCGTCACCATCCCCATCAATAGCATATTTACGATAAGCAGAAGGCATAAATTGCATATGCCCCATTGCGCCAGCCCATGATCCTTGTAATTGTTCTACCGCTACACGCTGCTCATCAATCATCGAAAATAAATCGAATAACTCAGAGGTAAAGTACTCACTACGGCGATTATCACACGCTAATGTCGCAATAGAATTTAAAACCGACATTTTACCTTTATGTTTACCAAAAACTGTTTCTAGTCCCCAAAATGAAACAAGGTATTGTGGAGGAATACCGTACTTAGCCTGTAATTGATTAAATAATTCAGCATGTTTATTTAATAAACGCTTACCATTTTTAATATGATAATTAGATACTCGTTTATTGACATATTGCGCAAAACTTTCGGCAAACTCAGCTTGATTTTTATCTAGTGTTAACACGCGTTTAATTGGGGTTAATTGATGAATAATTTCGTTAATATCGTCACTAAAACCTTGCTGCTTTGCTTGCTCTAGAAAGCGATCTTGGCATTGTGCAAAAGTTGGTTTTACTGTTAAATCTGAATGTAAAGCGGAAGATTCTGCTTGCTCATCAGCATACGAAGAAGAGAGAAAGAAAGTACTGAGCATACCTGTAAAGATAATTTTATTAACGGTTGAAACCGACTTCATCATGGTTTGTATCCTAAACATCATAATTATTTTGAGAACAAATTACGGAGAAATATCGCTGAATAAATTGATTCTATGTAATACCAATGGAAATGTCAGTACCCAAATGAAAGTTTGTCCAGCTGTTTAATGGTATTCGTTTATCATTTCTTAGATTTACTTTGCATTCATTAAACGGTCATACATCACTTTCACTTGTAAATCACCAAAACTATATAATGACATTCGTTGATGAAATACACGAAACACGGTTTTAAAAGTAGGTGTTTTTTGTGCGTTAATAATTTCAAGCAGTACGCGTTCTGGATAACCCAAGCCATTTTCGTCTGGCGTTCTGGCAATATGCGCGTTAACAGCGGGTAATAAAAAAGGAAAGTGATCTTTAAGTCTTTTGGCAATATCGCGCAGTTTATCATGATCATTGTTTTGATAGTTTGGCCAAAGCTCTCTTAACATTGCTACCTGTTCGGCAGAGATAAGCCTTCTATTGTTAAAAGCTTCCGTTAACTCTGATAGTGACATATGACCAAAACTATATTCATTACCTTTATTCGGTCTAGCTAAAAAAATACGGTATTCACGCTCAGTGTTTTTTTGCGATAATAAAAATAATACGTACCAAAAATTAGCCTGACAAAACAAGTCATCCTCAAACCAACAAGTTATTTCACTGCCTGAATTTAGCGAGATAATTTTCTTGAATTCAGGTACTGTCTTTACATAATAGTCCTCAGGCGTACACTCAGGAAACTGACCAATAAAGTTAGCTCTATTATTCATCAGCGAGTCAAAATCATGGCCTTGCACATTACCATCAACTAAACATTCTCGAGCAACAATAATTTCTCCCCCTATTGTTCGAGGAAATTGTAACTTTAGCGAATCACCATTTAGAATGTGGTATTGAGACTTAAATGCTTGAGAAGCGCCAATAGGATGAAATTGAGGCATAAGATTGAAATTAGGAATTATTCATAATAATTACTTTATCATGAAAACAAGTTAAGTATTGGCAATAATCCTCACATAAACAACACAGAGAGCTCTTTCAAAAACAAACGTAAAAGTTAAATTTAGACACTCACGTCAACATTATTACCGCGCCGCTCATCTAGATTCTGTTTATTCGTTGCTAATTGTTGCTGTTTTTGTTCGTCTTGTAGCTCTTGAGTCTTTTTTGCTTGAGTTTGTTGATTTTTTACTTGCTCGGCTTGCAATTTTTGCTGGTCAACGGTTTCTTGTTGCTGCTTTAACTGCTGACTAACCGATGACCGAGTGCTAATTGAAGTTTCCATTATCATCTCCTTTACTTAGCATGAATTAAAAACAAAAAGTTAAGTAAACTACTTGAGTATAGCACCATTGATTACTTTTTATACAAAAGGGAGGGTAATTCTATAATGGACAAATTGTTTTGTAAGTTGCAAAACAATAACGATTAACGTTATCGATAAACTTAGTGAAAACAGATAATGAAAATATAGTAGGGATAAGACTGTAGAAAAAGCTATTAGCAACGCTGATAAACATATTGTTAATTTAAAACGATGAAACATTAGGTTTATCGAACGTCGACAGAGCATATGGCAGTGAAAAAATTCAAAGATTATTGGATCTTTTTAATGGCATTTTCTAACGCTGGTACCATTTGTGATAACCGTTCGTTGTTACTATTTTTGATTAACGCATAAATAGCGAATAAAAAGTTTTGCGTGTTATGCAGTTTACTTAGTCCTGTTTGGCTTGAATAGACTTCGCCCCAAGACTTTAAAGGTGCTGGATTTGTTAAATCATTCAGCCAAGTCTGCCAGTTTTCTATCGTATACTCGTCATTAAGAAAAATATAAATAACAGGCATTGCCAAGCGCTTAGGTTCACCATAAATATAGAAATGATCGTTTTTCGCAACAACCTGGCTTAATAACGCAGATAACATGTGATCTAAATGCTGTTTGGTTATTGCTGGGTTTAATGACAGTTGCAGCATTAAATCTGCGGTATGCGCAACACTATGTCGCCAGCCAATGGTTGCATGATAACCGCGATAATCATCAACTGAACGTAAAAATTTTGTACCTAATGCAACAAGCTTTTCCCGAGCTACGTCAGTTAAAAAAGGAGATTTTCTATCAACTCTCGCCACTTCTGACAGCATTAATATGGCAAAAGGTTGATAGACACTGTATTCATCTTTCACGTCGGCGCTAATAACATTGCTTAAGGTTGTTAACATAGCAAGGTAAAAATCGGCATTAAAATCATTCGCTCTAAGCCATTGACTCAAACCAGTAAAAGCAATTTCGTCCCTAAGTACTGGATCAGGGCTTGCTAAACAATCTAGTAATTGTTTAGCAACAGCGGTTTTTTCTTCGGTATCTTTAATTAAAAAATTTTGCTCTTTCAGCAATAATAATGCCTTTTTATCATATGTTGATGTTTGACATCGTTTCGCGACATTCGCCGCATCAACGATGTTTTTGTCTGCCGCCAATGTAGCTGTGTTAAAAGAAACTAGCATTACGCAACTTAACAGGATTGGTATTGTTTTCATCATTCTTGCCTTATTATTTTAATTATCGACAAGGGTATCTTCTCATAACTTTACTCGTTTTTAATTTAATTATGTAACAGGTCTTTTACTAGACAATCAAAAAAGCAGCCTAAAAAGACTGCTTGAGGTTGGATGTTAGTGACGCAATAAAGATCAAAACTATAGCTTTAACTCAGTTTAAGCCTTTTATTTTAACGATAATGGTGCCTGTTCAAAAGTGATGCCTGGCCAACCATTTTTAATAAAGTTTCGAATGTTGCCATGATCTTTTCCGGTGGGATTTTTCAATACATCTTCACGATAATATTGCCCGAAACAATGTAACGTTGCTTGTTCAGATAAATTATTTAGCTGAGCATAAGCAAAGATTTTACATGAGCCTTCGTTTGTACCAGCTTGGTTGACAATGTCGCCATTATAAAATGTGCAAGGTTGGTAATGGTAATTAGCTGATATTACGGCAATTACCTCTTCAAAAGTAATGTTTTCCGTGATAGATGGCTCTGAAGCGTTTAATTTCGAATTTAGTGCGTCGATTGATAAAGTCATATTATTGCGTTTAGGTAAAATGTAGGGATATTTTCTCGCAATTAAAAATTTTGTCTATGAACGGTTTATATTTAAATATACCTTTAAAATATATCGACTAACATGTGTTAAACATTCAACGCTAATTAGACGCTATTACGATGCATAAAAGTCATTTAAAACTCCTATAACCGTTTTAAAATAGCGTGATATGATATTGTTTTACCATAATATTAGCGACTTAAAGTAACTTTTTATGAACATCAACTTTGCAGATCACAACGCAACTCAACGTTACCATTTAATGACACAAACCATCATTCCACGCCCTATTGCATGGGCGCTGACTAATTCAAATATAGATGGTTCACCAGAAAGCTTAAATTTAGCGCCCTTCTCATACTTTACGGCAATCTCAAGTGACCCTGCCTTATTGATGATTTCGGTAGGTAAAAAACCAACGGGAGAGCCAAAAGATACGTTAACCAATCTCTTGAAAACCCGAAAAATAGTGATACATATAGCCAGCGAAAACCAAGCAGACTTAGTTACACAAACGGCAGCCACATTGCCACATGGCGAGTCTGAAATCGAATTAGTTGATAATGAAGCACTGACAACCGTACCATTTGAACATTTTGATTTGCCTAGACTCGCCCAATGTGACATTGCTTATGGTTGCGAACTTTATGAAATTAAAGAACTTGGTGAGATACCACAAACCCTTATTTTTGTTGAAGTTAAACAATTGTATGTCAGCTCAAAAATTAGCACACTACATGATGGCCGGATAAAAATAAACGCCGATATTGTAAAACCATTAGCAAGATTAGGGGCAAATGAGTATTCAGGGATCACCACACCTTTTAAAAAAGCTCGACCTAAATAGAGTGGTACAAGAACAAATATAAGCGGCTGAAAACTAATGTTTCAGCCGCTTGTTAATGAGTGCTCGATTAACAATTCAGAAAAATTGTTCGATTCATATGCCAAAATTAAAAACGATAAGTTAGGTATAATCCAAGGCTACGATCAAAATTATTTTTTAAATCATAGCCATTTTCTTGCGCTTCAAAATTGTCATAACTTGCATACATGCCAACATCAATATTATTACTCAATGTATAGTTTAATCCAGAATGCACACTATGAGCCTTATCTTGGGTAAAGCCTTTTAAATCACGATAAGTGTAGTTGGTAAAAGCAGTCCAATTTTTCGCCACTTTACTTTGAACACCGACAGAAAATCGATTTTCACTTTTATTTGCTAAGTGCTCTTCATCCCAAATCACGTGACCTAATGAAAAAGTCATGGCAATATCTTGATTAAAAACATATTTACCATTTAAATCGGCGCCATAGCCAATAGCATCTCCATTACTCGTTGATTCTTGAAAACCTCTTAAGCCTACGCCAACAGCCAACTCTAAACCCGTTCGATTATTATTCCTAGCTAGCACTCGGTAATCAAGGCCAGCGAAACCTATCGTAAGATCATCAGTTAAACCATAAGCCGCATTTAAGTTAAGCTCACCTCTGCTTTTATCTTTTTCTTCACCCCAAGAAATTGCTCCGCTAACAGCAATTGTGCCATCATTTAAAGTCAATGGTCTTAAAATTGGGTTTTCAGGATAATTAGAATCAGATTGATTGCCAGCGAAAACGCCTGTAGAAGCTAAAAGTAATGCCATACTGATAAGTGATTTTTTCATAAAAGTATTCCCTGTGTTTGTTGTGTTAATCAGTTATGCAAGCATGGTATAGATAGCTTGTGTTCGATTCCTGCTGTAATTTGTTGATGAAATGCAAGAAGAATGTGAGATTTTGTAAGATTAAATTTTACCACCCAATCTAAATTATCAATCATTAAAACGGCTACACTCAAACCTATAAATAGTCATTAACTGTGTTAGTTGGCATTTTTATTTTATTTCTAAGCTAAATGTTTAGGTAACTACAGATTGCTGTTGAAAAACCTAAATAATGAACAAAAAGTAATAAAATTAGCCATTTTCAAAAAGTATCGTTTTATAACTTATTTACCCCATTGAAATTTATAGCTTTTTAACTTGGTATGCTTTCTGCTCTAAAGAACAAAATATAAAACTATAAAAATGATTTAGAGGGAAAGATGACTAATTCAGTTCTAATGAGCACAGAAACGGTATCAATTAATGCCAACAAATGGTTAACGAATAGCGTAAAAGCATGGTTTATCACGGCTGTTTTGGGACAATGGATATTTGCTGCTTACGTCGGCTTGTTCTATGGCGGCGCTACATTAAATGGCGATATTTCACAGTGGAACGAAGTCATGCCTCATGGATATGTTGAGGGTGATTTTGTTGGCAACCTTGCAGTAGGAGTCCATCTACTACTTGCATTCATTGTATTAGTGGCGGGGCCATTACAGTTCATTGGACAAATAAGAAACAACGCGCCAGCTTTTCACCGATTGCTAGGTCGTATATATATTTTTACCGCTTTTATCTTGAGTATCGGTGGTTTATACATGGTGTGGACAAGAGGAACAGTAGGAGCTGAAATAGGTAAATACAGCATAAGTATCAATGCGATACTCATCATGATTTTTGCCAGTTTAGCCGTTTACAATGCGATTAAAAGAAACATTAAAGTACATCGTCGTTGGGCAATTCGCTTATTTTTAGTTATGGGCGGCGTATGGTTTTTCCGAATCAGTTTAATGTTATGGCTGATGATCCATCAGGCGCCGGTAGGATTTGACCCAAAAACATTCACGGGTCCGTTTCTTACCTTTTTAGGCTTTGCTCAATACGGCGTACCTTTAGCATTTGCTCAACTCTATTTTTATGCGCAAGACAGTAAAAGCACATCTTTAAAAATGATAACAGCGATAGTCGTTTTATTACTAACACTCGCGACAATAGGTGGAATTTTATCTGCGACAATGGGAATGTGGTTACCTAGATTCTAATCAATGAGTGTAAAATGCATAAAACCGTATTAACCATTCGATAATGCGGTTTTTTTATCGTGTAAATTCAAATGTTTTTTATTCATTATAATAATATTTATAATTGCATATTGTCACATCTGTCTCTACCCTTACCCTTTCAAAAAATGATCACAATACTTTCTCGTTAGGACTCATTATGCTCAAAATAGCACTGATACTTTCTTCGTTATTATTCTTTATGGCTTGTACGCATCACACCGCCACTTCCTCAAGCGACACATTGGCAATTCAAGAACAAAAAAACATCTTTATCGAAAATACATGGTGGGTCGAAACCATTTATCACAAACCACTTTTTGATAATGTGAATATCACGTTGAGGGTAGTAGAAAAGAATAAAATCAGCGGTAAAAGTGGCTGTAATCAATACGCTAGCCAATTAACCATTGATGAAAATAAAATATCGATTGATAAAAGTCTGTCAACGAGAATGGCTTGTTCACCATTATTAATGAAAAGTGAACACCTCTATTTAAATGCTTTGGCATTATCAACAAAATATCAGATTGACTCAGCTGGTCATCTTACTTTTTTTGATGCGCAAGACAATCAAACCATTACTTTTAATCGTGGTAAAAAAACTTCAGAAAAATCACCATCGTTAATAGTCCACTATACCTGTGAACGAGATACAAGCTTAACCGTTTCATTTGTCGAGCATGGATCTCAGAACAGTGATGATAATATGGCTATAGTTACATTAAGTGATAATAAATCGGTCACCTTACCTCAAACGCCATCGGCCTCAGGATTTTTATACACTAATGGTAAATTCAGTTTACAAGGCAAAGCGGATAATGCTTTATGGACCGTAGGTCGAATGAAAGCAATGCGGTGTAAAACCATCATGTAATTTGCTCTTAGCCGTAGATCTTTTTAAAATTTTTCAAGTTCCAACCAATCATAATTTCATTGCCAATTTTAAGAACAGGAACGGTTCGAGCACCGATAGCGTCTAATTCTTTTCGACCACGTTGCATTTTGGCATTAGTTAATCGGTATTTAATACCGTTATCATCTAAATATTTTTGTGCTTCACGGCAGTGAGGACATTTATCGGAAATATACAAAACAACGCGTTTCATTTTGAACCTTGCTAAGTTTTTAAAGACACTTATTTTATCGAATTACCTAAGGTAACAAAAGCGAATAACGAACAGAAGATAAAATCAAATACGCCGACCCCATTGATTTTGACGTTAAAGAGACAGTAAACCTATCTCTTTAACCACTCCACTTTATTTAGACCAAGCGAATTGTTCAAATAAAGGGTCGACGGGAGTTTCAGCAACATGATTAACATAATTACTGATCACCTTTTGCGATAGTCCTAAAATTACTTCTAAAACCTGTTTTTGTTGATATCCAGCAGCAAAAAATGTGCTCAATTGCTCTTTAGTAACAAAGCCACGTTGACGAACAACCGCTAAAGTAAATTCATGCAATGCTTGTAACTTTTTACTAGGTAATTCTTCTTTATTTCTCAACGCTTCTGTAATTGCTGAATCTACTTGCATCATATTTGCAATAGCAGTGTGTGCCGGCACACAATATTGACATTCATGTTCAACATTTATCGTCTGCCAAACAACCGTTAATTCCTCATTGTCGAAAGACGTAGCAGTAAATTGCTGATGCAATTGTTTATAGGCATTTAATATTTCAGGTGATTCGGCCATCACAGCATATAACAAAGGCACAGCCCCCATTTCTTTTTTAGATGATTCTAAAAATGCTTTGCTCTCTTGTGGCGCAGTGTCAATAGTGTGTCGTGTAAATTCGTTCATTTGTTTCTCCAAAATACATATGCTTAATAAAACTGAGTGAATGTTCTTAACAATGTCTGTTGATGATCCAAACTATAAACGTAATTGAACGACCGTTCAATAATTATTTTGAACGATCGTTCATTAATTTGTAATTTTACTTTATCTGGCTGTTTTAATTGGTTATAAAGGAAAGTATATTTTCGCCGTAAACAAAATTTTCTGTGTTAGCAGCGGTTTACTTTACCTTCACAATGAACGCCTCTATAATTGAACGGTTGTTCAACAATATATTTGGATTCTCAAAAACCATGGCAAAAGCAGCAAAGTTTGATCGTCAAGAAGTAATAGATTTAGCAACTAACCTTTATTGGAAAAAAGGTTTTAATGCTACGTCTATGCGGAACTTACAAGATGAAATTGATATGCGGCCGGGTAGCATTTATGCTGCTTTTGGAAATAAAGATGGATTATTTATTGAAACCTTAAGAAACTACACAGACAAAGGTATTAGTCTAATACACCAATATGAACAAGAGAAAGACTCTCCTCTTGAAGCATTGAAAGACTTTGTAAAGTATCAAGTAATCACCACGAAAGAAGATGCACCTAACAGTATGTGCATGCTGACAAAAACCATCAATGAACTCACTAGCGACAACCAAGAACTGCTTGATATCACCAAAGCTCACATTGAAGAAATAAGTCAAGAATTCGCAAAGCTGATTGAACAATCAAAAGAGCTGGGCGAAATAAATAGTGAAAAAAGTGCGTTAGAGCTTGCTAAGTATCTTCAAGTACAAATAGCAGGACTTAGAACGTTTGCCAAAATAGATGGCGTTGAATGTAATTTAGATAAAATGATTAACGAGTGTTTTGATCATTACCCGTTTAACGCTTAACGACTAGCCTTTTTCGTTGCAAAGGTAATTTCACTTTGCGTGCATAGCTTTTACAAGCGCTTTTAGTATCAACTAATGAACAGTCTGTTACCGAATTATTTAAATGATCTGAGCCTTTTGATTTCCTAACCCGTTGGTTTCCTATCGCTTTAATAGGCTCGCAGATAACGCTCTAAATTTAAAAGTATTTATCGAGAAAAATACTTTTTATCCTAGTTATGCTTTCTGATTATATTGCGGCGGTGGCGACATTAAACTGTTTTATACCGTGAGAATTTAAAGTATTGATCAATAACAATTCACAAAACTAGTTAAATTCTTTCTAGCTTAAATAAATATTCTGATTATATTGTTGGTGTGCCGACAGCACGATAGAGGGAAATAACACCGTTTCCCTCTAA
This sequence comes from Thalassotalea castellviae, assembly GCF_031846185.1. NCBI lineage: Bacteria > Pseudomonadati > Pseudomonadota > Gammaproteobacteria > Alteromonadales > Colwelliaceae > Thalassotalea > Thalassotalea castellviae. The sequence goes on along the minus strand of NZ_JAVRIF010000007.1, from coordinate 141,457 downwards.
CAACTCCCTCGGTGCCCGACTCAGTGAAAACTGAAGCATGAATTTTTAGTCGTAATCGTAAACTGTCAAATGCTCGTACCTGCGCTGGCTCCAGTTTAAAAACACGATTAACGACTTTAAAAATAAATCCTTCACCACTGAGATGGGAAATGATTAAAACTGCCCTGCTCGTTTCTATAGTTAACTAGCTAATCAAGCTTAACTTCTCATGAACCAGTAAAATTCTTTCTAGATTTGTTTTTTGTTCTAGTCATATTGTCGGTGTGCCGACAGCACGCAAAGGGGAAAGAACACCCATTTCCCCCTTGCATCCCCCTCGGTGCCCGACTCAGTGAAAACTGAAGCATGAATTTTTAGTCATAATCGTAAACTGTCAAATGTTCGTACCTGCGCTGGCTCCAGTTTAAAAACACGATTAACGACTTTAAAAATAAATCCTTCACCACTGAGATGGGGAAATGGTTAAAACTGCCCTGCTCGTTTCTATAGTTAACTAGCTAATCAAGCTTAACTTCTCATTAACCAGTAAAATACTTTCTAGATTTATTGAAATTTCGGATTATATTGCGGCGGTGGCCGCAGCACCCAAGGGCCGACGTACCGCCGTGCCTCCCCTTGGAACCCCTCCGACGCCCCAACAGCGGAATACTTTGCTAAACAACTAGCGTAAACCTCGATACCTGCCGAATGCTCGTCCCTCCGCGCGGCAGCCCTCGACATCCATGTCTCGGGTCGAGGTCTACCATTGCTAGTAATTTAGCAAACCGCTGACATGGGAAAAGGTTAAATCCGCCCTACTCACTTCTATAGCGAGGTCACATCAAGGAATGAACCTAATACAAAGAGCAATCAAGCAATTAAATAAAAACTAGAACGGAGCATAAACTCTGCTTGGAAAAATGCTGAATAAATCTAACCTGCGCTGCTATTGCTATCATGAATGATAGCAAAGCGAAGTGGCACATGGATGTGCCTTCTGAGCGATAGCTTATCGCAGGTTAAATTTAAGAAGATTACATTTTTCAGCAGCTCCGAGGGTTTCCAAAGGGAGGCCGGAGGCAGTCTCCCTTTGGGTGTCGTCGCCACCGCGACAATTTTACTAATTAAACGTCACCGCCCCCTTTAATTATTTAATGAGAATATAAAGTAATATTAGAAAGTATTTAACAAGAACAAATCAAACGATCTGATCCCATTGATTGCCATAGAATACGAATGAGACGCATGTGTCACCGACCCCTTTATTTCTATCAAGCAATTAAATAAAAACTAGAACGGAGCATAAACTCTGCTTGGAAAAATGTCTGAATGAATAATCAATATCAGCTATTGCTGGCAGGACGCCTGCAAAGTGAAGTAGCGCATGGATGTGCTATCTGAACGTTAGCTCGAATATTGATGATGAATGAAGAACAACATTTTTCAGCAGCTCCGAGAGTTTCCAAAGGGAGGCCGGAGGCAGTCTCCCTTTGGGTGTCGTCGCCACCGCGACAATTTTACTAATTAAACGTCATCGCCCCCTTTAATTCTAATAATGATAATAAATATCAAATGTCACCGACCCCTTTAATTTCAAATGTCACCGACCCCTTTAATTCCCCTGAGATGGGGATTGGTTAAAACTGCACATCTCGTTTCGATAGCGAGGTCACATCAAGAAATGAACCTAATACAAAGAGCAATCTAGCAATTAAATAAAAACTAGAACGAAGCATAAACTCTGCTTGGAAAAATGCTGAATAAATAGAACCTGCGCTGCTATTGCTATCATGGATGATAGCAAAGCGAAGTGGCACATGGATGTGCCTTCTGAGTGATAGCTTATCGCAGGTTAAATTTAAGAAGAATACATTTTTCAGCAGCTCCGAGGGTTTCCAAAGGGAGGCCGGAGGCAGTCTCCCTTTGGGTGTCGTCGCCACCGCGACAATACAATTATGAGAAGAAACCAATACTATAAAGGGTTTATTTTTAAGTGATAACAATTACCAACTGTCACCGACCCCTTTAATTAAATAAAGATTAGAAAGTTTTTTTCTAATAACGATAATAAATATCAAATGTCACCGCCCCCTTTAATTCATCTTTGTGTTATATTTTCATAAAAATCAAGTATAAAGGAATAATTCAATATGACATTTGAATGGAATAAAATGAAATTGTATTGGAGTAAATTTAAGGAGTATCGCGTATTTTCTCCTTATAAAAGCTTTTTCCAGTTAGGTATTGTTTGGCTCACTTTTTCAATAATTCTTATTACTTCAATAATTTTAATATTCGGAGTTACAACAACAGAAAAATATACTGGCTGTATGTCTGCTACTTGTTTTGAAACCTTCATTACAAGCTATAAATTACCTTTAGGTGTACTATCACTATTAATCCCATTTGGTGCGATTTACGCTGCCCAACACCGTTCAGAACAAACCATAGCACAAATTAAGGCAAGTAAAGGGCATAATAGTTTTGTTAATTATTACAAGCACCTTGAAGAATTCAATGGCATGTTAAAAGATGAAAACATTGATAAAGAGTTTGTAAGTATTAGAAAGCTACATAAAATGTTATTTCCAAATTCCAAAGATGGCTCATACCGTATTGATGAAAATCTAATTAAAAACTTAATAGTCGCCTTACAAAAAATTCATCAAACGCTTATGGAATTAGAACGATTTGTAGATTCGTTAAAAAATAGTGAATTCACAGAAAATGAATACACAGATAAGTCATTTAACCTTATATTGGTTACATATGAAACATTACTAAATATTAGAAATAGTTTTAAATTCAATGACACTGAATATTCCCTCGTCTCGTTAAAAGAGAAGCTTAAAAAAAATGAAGTTAACATTGTTCAGGTTATCTATGAAATAAAAACAACTTTAAATTGCTTGGAAAAAGTACTTTCTTTTGATGAAGAATTCGACATGCCTGATGTATTAACAAAATTGACCAAATTAGACTGGGATCCAAAAGATAACAAAGCATTATCTATTGATAACCCAATAAAAATAAAACTTAGCAATATATAAATAAATAGATGGGAGCTATATACTCATCAAACAAACTTCTTTTTGAATACATAAAAAAACCCGCATTCTCTATTAGAAAATGCGGGTTTTTATTAAGAATAACAGTTTGCAATCAAAAGCTGATTACCAACCCGTTTTCTCTTTAAGTGCTACACCGATATCCGCTAAAGAACGAACCGTTTTAACACCTGCAGCTTCAAGAGCAGCAAATTTCTCGTCAGCTGTACCTTTACCACCAGCGATAATTGCTCCAGCATGACCCATACGCTTACCAGCAGGTGCAGTAACACCAGCAATGTAAGATACAACGGGCTTAGTAACGTTAGCTTTGATGTATTCAGCCGCTTCTTCTTCAGCCGTACCACCAATTTCACCAATCATGACGATTGCTTCAGTTTGTGGATCGTTTTGGAACATTTCTAAAACGTCGATGAAGTTAGTACCTGGGATAGGGTCACCACCAATACCTACACAAGTAGATTGGCCGAAACCAGCGTCAGTTGTTTGTTTAACGGCTTCGTACGTAAGCGTACCAGAACGTGAAACAATACCAACTTTACCTGGTAAGTGAATGTGACCTGGCATGATACCAATTTTAGTTTCGCCTGGCGTGATAACACCTGGGCAGTTAGGACCGATCATACGAACGCCTGTTTGCTCAAGTTTTACTTTAACGTCAACCATATCTAAAGTTGGAATACCTTCAGTGATAGTTACGATAAGTTCAATACCTGCGTCGATAGCTTCTAAAATAGCGTCTTTACAGAACGGAGCTGGAACGTAGATAACGGTCGCTGTTGCGCCAGTTGCTTCTACCGCTTCACGTACTGTGTTAAATACTGGCAGGCCTAAATGCGTTTGACCGCCTTTACCTGGGCTTACGCCACCAACCATTTGCGTACCGTACTCAAGTGCTTGCTCTGAGTGGAATGTACCTTGACCACCCGTGAAACCTTGACAGATTACTTTAGTATCTTTGTTAATTAATACAGACATTATTTGCCCTCCGCAGCTGCAACAACTTTTTGTGCTGCGTCAGTTAATGATTCAGCAGCGATGATGTTTACATCAGAGCTTGCTAATACTGCACGACCTGCTTCAGCGTTAGTACCTTCTAAACGTACAACTACTGGCACTTCAACGCCTACTTCTTTAACAGCAGCGATAATACCTTCAGCGATCATGTCACAACGAACGATACCACCAAAGATGTTAACTAAAACAGCTTTTACATTGTCGTCAGAAAGGATGATTTTGAATGCTTCTGCAACACGTTCTTTCGTTGCTCCGCCACCAACATCTAAGAAGTTAGCTGGCTTACCACCGTGTAAATTAACGATATCCATTGTACCCATTGCTAGGCCGGCACCGTTAACCATACAACCAACGTTTCCGTCTAAAGCAACGTAGTTTAATTCCCACTGTGCAGCATGTGCTTCACGCTCATCTTCTTGAGATGGATCGTGCATAGTACGGATTTTAGGTTGACGGTATAAAGCGTTACCATCGATACCAATTTTACCGTCTAAACAGTGAAGGTTACCTTCATCAGTAATAACTAATGGGTTGATTTCTAATAAAGCGAAATCAAAATCGTTGAACATGTTCGCAAGACCCATAAAGATCTTAACAAATTGCTTCATTTGAGTTGGGTTTAAACCCAATTTGAAACCTAATTCACGTGCTTGGTATGCTTGAGGACCCACTAATGGATCGATTTCAGCTTTGTGAATTAACTCAGGAGTTTCTTCAGCAACAGTTTCAATTTCAACACCACCTTCTGTAGATGCCATAAATACAACTTTACGTGTACCACGGTCTACAACAGCACCTAGGTATAATTCGTTAGCGATATCTGTACAGCTTTCTACTAAAATTTTAGAAACTGGTTGTCCGTTCTCATCTGTTTGATAAGTTACTAAGTTCTTACCTAACCAGTTTTGAGCGAAATCTTTAATTTCTTGTTTAGTTTTTACTAGCTTAACACCGCCAGCCTTACCGCGGCCACCAGCGTGAACTTGAGTTTTAACAACCCACATATCGCCGCCAATTTTATCAGCAGCTTCAGCAGCTTCTTGAGGAGTGTCGCAAGCGAACCCTTCAGAAACTGGTAAACCATATTCAGCGAATAATTGTTTCGCTTGGTACTCATGCAAATTCATGGTGTTTTATCCATTTATCTGTAGATGAAAATGGCAGACTTTTGCAAAAATTCATTTACAAAGAGACCACCATCGAAAAAAGTCGACCGATTATAGTACAAAAGCTCTAGAGAACAAAGTCTTTAGAGCTAATACTATAGTCTAGTTCATGGTTTTTTTTATTTAATCTAGTAATATTTGTTATAAGTGTTGAAAATAGCGATGAAATAGATATCGAAATAAGACTATTTTGTACAAAAATATAGTCAGTTACGACGAATATGCCGTTAAGAATAGTTGTCAGCTTTGAAGTGATTTTTGCGGCATTATCATGAGTACCACAGACAAAATTTTCAACACTTAAAGTCGATACCCTAAGGATAACCATAAAAAATTGACAAAAAAAACCGCACTATATTAGTACGGTTTTTATTAATATAACCTTGAGTAAAGTTATATTTTAATACTTAAATATCAAGCAATAAGCGTGTTGGATCTTCAAGTAATTCTTTAATAGTCACTAAGAAACCTACAGACTCTTTACCATCAATTAAACGGTGATCGTAAGATAGTGCTAAGTACATCATAGGTAAAATTTCAACTTTTCCATCAACGGCCATTGGGCGGTCTTGGATTTTGTGCATTCCTAAAATACCTGCTTGAGGTAAGTTTAGGATAGGCGTAGAAATTAAAGAACCAAAAACACCACCGTTAGTAATAGTGAAGTTACCACCTTGCATTTCGTCCATGGTTAATTTGCCATCGCGACCTTTAATCGCCAAATCACGAATACCATTTTCGATACCAGCCATGCTTAGTTGGTCAGCATCACGAAGTACAGGAGTTACTAAACCACGTGGCGTTGAAACTGCAATAGATACGTCAAAAAAGTTGTGATAAACAATATCATCACCATCGATTGACGCATTCACTGCTGGGTAACGTTTTAACGCTTCAGTTACCGCTTTAACGTAGAAAGACATAAAACCTAAACGGGTATCATGTGTTTTCTCAAAAACGTCTTTGTATTGCTTACGTAAATCCATGATTGGCTTCATGTTAACTTCGTTAAACGTGGTTAACATAGCGGTAGAATTTTTCGCTTCAAGTAAACGAGTCGCTATTGTTTTACGTAAACGAGTCATCGGCACACGTTTTTGTGAACGTTCACCTAAGTCTTGTGCTACTGGTGCTTTTGCAGCAGGAGCTTTACTTGCAGGTGTAGAAGGTTTGTTAGCTGCAGCTTCAACGTCTTCTTTTGAAATACGTCCACCTTTGCCAGTACCAACAACATCACTTGCTGATAAGCCTTTTTCTGTCATTAAACGACGTACTGATGGGCTTGCTAATTCATCGCTGCTAATAGCTTCTTCTTTCGATTGAGTAGGAGCCGCTGCTTTTGCACCTGCGTTAAGTTCACCGATTTTTTGGTCACCTAATACTGTGTCGCCTTCAGCATGGATAATTTTACCAATTACGCCATTATCTTGTGCGACCACTTCTAAAACGACTTTATCTGTTTCAATATCCACTAAGTTTTGATCAACAGAGACTGTATCGCCTTCAGCAACATGCCATGCAGCTACCGTTGCATCAGCCACTGACTCAGGTAAAACAGGTACAACAATGTCGATTACCTTACCTTCAGAAGCGCTCGAAGATTCAGTTGCCGCGGCTGGTTCAGATTTTTCAGATGAAGATGCTTCTGCTTCACCTTCACTTAAAATTGCAATCACTTGCTCACCTAATACGGTGGCGCCTTCTTCTTGTGATATTTCAGTAATAACGCCGTCAGAAGTAGCCGGTACTTCTAATACAACTTTATCTGTCTCAATATCCACTAATACTTGATCACGAGATACTTTATCGCCTACTTGTACATGCCAAGTAGCTACGGTTGCGTCAGCAACTGATTCAGGTAAAACGGGAACCTTAATTTCGGTTGTCATTTAATTTTTTCCTTCACTTACAAAACTAGTCTATTCAACATTGAGCGCGTCATGGACTAGCGCTTGTTGCTCTTTAACATGAACTGACATATAACCAACAGCAGGTGCTGCAGAAGCCTTGCGGCCAGCATATGTCAAATAAGTACCTTCAGGTATTGCCGCTCTAAAATGATGCTGTGAACAATACCACGCACCTTGGTTTTGCGGTTCTTCCTGACACCAGACAAATTGCTTCACATGTTGATATTTAGCTAATTCAACTTGCAGCTCTTCTTCTGGGAATGGGTATAGCTGTTCGATTCGAATGATGGCGATATTATTTTGCTCATTCTTACGACGTTGCTCTAACAGTTCGTAGTAAACTTTACCACTACAAAATACCACGCGATCAACACTTTTAGGATCAATCTCATCAACTTCACCAATAACATTATGAAAGACACCTGTTGAAAGTTCTTCAAGTGAAGAAACAGCCAACGGATGACGTAATAATGATTTTGGAGACATAACCACAAGCGGACGACGCATTGGACGAATCACTTGTCGACGCAACATATTAAATACTTGCGCAGGCGTTGATGGCACACAAACTTGCATGTTGTGATCAGCACACAATTGTAAGAATCGTTCTAGTCGAGCAGACGAATGCTCAGGACCTTGACCTTCGTAGCCATGTGGTAACAACATAGTTAAGCCACATAAACGCCCCCACTTTTGCTCCCCTGAACTAACAAACTGATCAAAGACCACTTGGGCACAATTGGCAAAATCACCAAATTGAGCTTCCCAAATTGTTAAGCCAGCAGGTTCTGCTGTCGTATAACCATATTCAAATGCCATAACAGACACTTCAGATAATACTGAGTCGTGAACATCAAATGGCCCTTGCCCTTCACGAATGTTTTGTAAAGGTAAATACTTGCTTGCATCTTCTTGGTTATGTAACACCGCATGACGATGGAAGAAAGTACCGCGTCCAGAGTCTTGTCCGGTAATACGTACCCGTTGACCTGAATCAACCACGGAAGCATACGCTAAGTTCTCAGCCATCCCCCAATCAAGTAATTTCTCACCCGAAGCCATTTTTACACGGTCGTCATAAATTTTCTTAACCCGACTATGAACCTGATGAGACTCAGGGTAAGTTGAAATTTTAGCAGCAAGCTCTTTTAGCTTCTCAACTGAAATCTCTTTCTCGTAGTCATCATCCCAGTTGTGTCCGATATAAGGAGTCCAATCTACAGAATGCTCTGTCATTGGTCGCCATTGTTCAACAGTACACTGACCTTCATCAAGCAGTTTACGGTAATAAGCGGTTAACTCATTAGACTTATCCGTTTTAATCGAACCTTCAGAGTTCAATTTATCCGCATACAACTGACGAGGGGTTGGGTGTTTTTTAACTTTTTTATACATTAACGGTTGAGTTGCACTAGGCTCATCAGCTTCGTTATGTCCGTGACGGCGGTAACAAACTAAGTCAATAACCACATCACGTTTAAATTCATTTCGGTAATCAAGCGCTATTTGTGTCGCTAAAATAACGGCTTCTGGGTCATCACCATTGACATGAAGAATCGGTGCAGACACCATTTTGGCAATTTCAGTACAATATTCACCACTGCGAGTATCTTCTGAATTAGAGGTAGTAAAACCAACTTGGTTATTGACGACTACACGAATAGTACCGCCGACTTTAAATGCTCGCGCTTGAGACATGTTAAAGGTTTCTTGTACCACACCTTGACCCGCAATCGCCGAGTCACCATGGATAGTAATTGGTAAAACAATATCACCTTGCTCACAACCACGTCTGTCTTGACGTGCTCGAACAGAGCCAATAACAACAGGGTTAACAATTTCAAGATGCGAAGGGTTAAATGCTAGCGCTAAGTGAACATTGCCACCTGGTGTGACAAAATCTGACGAGTAACCTTGGTGATATTTCACATCGCCTGATGATAAAATTTCATCATGTTTGCCACCGAATTCATCAAATAATTTTGATGGATTCTTACCCATAACATTAACCAGTACATTTAGGCGGCCACGGTGGGCCATACCAATAACGACTTCTTTAGTACCATGAGAGCCAGCGCGCGTAATTAACTCTTTCAGCATAGGAATGAGTGAATCGCCACCTTCTAAAGAGAATCGTTTGGCTCCTGGAAATTTAGCACCAAGATATTTTTCAAGACCGTCTGCAGCAATTAAACCTTTTAAGATTTCTTCTTTTTCAGCCGTAGTTAATTGTGCTTGTGACTGAACAGATTCAAGACGATTTTGTAACCAACGTTTTTCTTCAGTAGAAGTAATATGCATGTACTCTGCACCAATCGCGCCACAATACGTTGCTTTAAGTGATTTATATAAATCACCTAACTTCATGGTGTCTTCTGCAACGGCAAAAGAACCTACGTTGAATTCTTTATCAAAATCATTTTCTGATAACTCATGATGCGATAATTGCAAGTCACGCACTTTATCACGTTGCCATAACCCTAATGGATCAAGGTTAGCATTTTGATGGCCGCGAAAACGAAAAGCATTTATTAACTGTAGGACTTTAACTTGTTTTGCATCTCCTCCTGCTGAAACAACGACCGTTTTTTGGTTTTGTTTAGCAAGCTCTTTAAATTCATCACGAATTTCAGAGTGGCGATACTCTACATCAGCACCTTCAATTTTTGGAAGCTGTTGAAATACTTCTCGCCATTCTGCAGACACAGATTGCGAGTTATCTAGATATGATTCGTACAATTCTTCAATATAAGTAGCGTTAGCGCCACTTAAATGGGAAGACTCTATCCAAGCCTTCATTACACCTTCTGGCATTGCCTGTTCCTTTGTGGGATAAAAGCAACAAAAAGTTTAATAATTATCAAAAACTTTTCAATTAGACTATCGGCTAATTTATTCAATCAACGACAATTATTCCGGTTATAAAACAGCAAAGTAAACATATACTTTGCTGTTAGAGTTTTTATACTGCGCGTGAAAGTAACATCGACTTTATATGGCCGATAGCTTTCGTTGGGTTTAATCCTTTTGGACAAACATCTACACAGTTCATAATACCGTGACAGCGAAATACACTGTAGGCATCTTGTAAATCATCAAGTCTTTCTTCTGTTGCTGTATCACGGCTATCAATTAAAAAACGATAAGCATGTAATAAACCAGCAGGACCTACAAATTTATCAGGGTTCCACCAGAAAGAAGGACAAGACGTTGAACAACACGCACATAAAATACATTCGTAAAGGCCGTCTAATTTTTCACGATCTTCAATCGACTGTAAATGTTCGCGAGCGGGTACATTTTTTCCATCGTTGATTAAGTATGGCTTAATTTTTTCATATTGATTATAGAACTGAGTCATATCAATAATTAAATCACGAACGACAGGTAAGCCTGGTAATGGACGTAACACAATTGTTTTCGCTTTAAGCTCAGACAAAGGTGTAATACACGCTAAACCATTTTTACCATTCATGTTTAAACCATCAGAACCACAAACCCCTTCGCGGCATGAACGACGGAAAGATAACGTTGAATCTTGTTCTTTTAACAAAATTAACGCATCTAACACCATCATATCAGAGCCTTCAGGAATTTCTAACTCGTATTCCTTCATGTAAGGTTTATCGTCTACATCAGGATTATATCGGTAAATTGAAAATATCTGTTTCATCATTTATTCCTACAATAATTCCTTAGTAAACTCGTGCTTTCGGTGGGAAAGCATCACGGTGAATAGGTTCCATATTCACACCACGTTTTGTCATATCTTCAGTATCTGGAGAATAGATAGAGTGGCATAACCAGTTTTCATCATCACGTTCTGTGAAATCTTGACGAGCATGCGCTCCACGAGACTCAGTACGGAAGTTAGCAGCTTTAGCAGAACAAAAAGCTGTTTCCATTAGATTGTCTAATTCTAAACATTCAATACGCTGCGTATTAAATTCAGAAGACTTGTCATCTAATTTAGCATTTTGTAGACGTTCACGAATTTCCGTTAATTCTTTCATGCCTTGCGCCATTGCTTCACCTTCACGGAATACCGAGAAGTTAAGCTGCATACATTGCTGTAAGTCTTTACGAATCTGTACTGGATCTTCACCTGTTGTTGATGATTCCCAACGATTAGTACGGGCTAGCGAGGCTTCTAAATCTGACTCTGAAGCTTCTTTGCCAAACTCAGTATCGTTTAAGTAAGTTCCTAAGAAATTACCAGCTGCGCGACCAAATACCACTAAATCAAGCAGTGAATTACCACCTAAGCGGTTTGCACCATGCACAGATACACAAGCGATTTCACCGACGGCAAATAAACCTTCTACAATAGTTTCTGACCCATCAGCTGCAACATTTATGGCTTGACCGTTAACATTACAAGGCACACCACCCATTTGATAATGACATGTTGGAATAACAGGAATAGGCTCTTCAGCCGGATCAACATGAGCAAATGTTTTAGATAAATCACAAACACCTGGTAAACGTTTTTCTAGCGTTTCACGGCCTAAGTGATCAAGTTTAAGCTTAATGTGTGGACCCCAAGGACCGTCACAACCACGACCTTCGCGGATTTCTGTCATCATTGAACGAGCGACAACGTCACGACCAGCAAGATCTTTCGCGTTTGGCGCATAACGTTCCATGAAACGTTCGCCATCTTTATTTAATAAGTAACCGCCTTCACCACGACAACCTTCAGTAACAAGTACACCAGCACCAGCAATACCTGTCGGGTGGAATTGCCACATTTCCATGTCTTGCATTTGCACACCAGCACGAAGCGACATACCAACACCGTCACCGGTATTAATGTGAGCATTCGTTGTTGAAGCAAAGATACGACCCGCACCACCCGTAGCAAGTACGGTTGCACGCGCTTTAAAGTAAACAATTTCGCCAGTTTCAATACAAATCGCCGTTGTACCTACTACCGCACCATCACTGTTTTTAACTAAATCTAATGCATACCATTCTGAATATACGTTAGTTTTGTTTTTCACATTTTGTTGATACAAACAATGTAGTAAAGCATGACCAGTACGGTCAGCTGCAGCTGCAGTACGTGCGGCTTGCTCACCACCAAAGTTTTTAGATTGACCACCAAATGGACGTTGGTACACCTTACCGTTTTCAAAACGGGAAAATGGTAGTCCCATTTTTTCTAATTCAATGATCGATTCAGGACCCGTTTTACACATATACTCGATTGCGTCTTGATCACCAATGTAATCAGAACCTTTTACGGTATCGTACATGTGTTGTTCCCAGTGATCTTCATGGGCATTACCTAAAGCGACGGTAATACCACCTTGAGCAGATACTGTATGAGAACGAGTAGGGAAAACTTTAGAAATCAAAGCACAAGATTTGCCTGATTCTGAAATTGCTAATGCGGCGCGCATACCTGCACCACCTGCGCCAATTACGATGGCGTCAAATTCACGAACTGGAACGCTCACTTACACACCCCACACTGTTAATAGGCCCATTACTAAATAACCAAGTAATGTAACGGCAAAAATAAATTGTAAAGCACCACGTAAAAACGCAGGTTTTATATAATCAGACAAGACTTGCCAAATACCTATCCAGGCATGCACAAGTAATGAAAAAAGGGCTAATATAGTGAAAACTTTGGTACAAAGGCCTGAGAAAAAGCCTTGCCAAACATCATAAGTAACTTCGTTAGTTGTTACAAAGAAACCTAGAATATAGAAAGTGTACAAAGCAAGAATGATTGCACTCGTTCTAATAAGAATAAAGTCATGTACGCCACTACGGCCTACTGTTGCTGCATTGTTTACCATAAGTTAACTCCTACAACGATGGTTAAAACTAACCATAAGGCAATAACTAACTTGGCACTGGCGTTACCAGAAGCAAGTTCCTCAAAATGCCCTAAATCCATCAACAAATGACGTATACCGCCAAGAACATGATAAATGAGCGCTGAGATAATACCGATGATAATCAAAGTAAAGAACCAGCCATCAAGTAATGATTTTACTTGAGCAAAGCCTTCAGCTGATGATAAAGATAAAGAAAGAGTCCACAACAAGATACCAATAGCAAATACCATAATCACACCAGAAATACGGTGCAAAATAGATACGTTTGCTGCTGGATGCATTTTTATTGTAGTCAGGTCTAGGTTTACAGGACGTTGTTTTTTCACGATTGTGCCTAAGAGCTCATAGAGCCTTCAACTTTTTTTTATTGTCACTCAATTAATTAATATTAATACGAGCAACCCCCCAACGATCTTAGTCAATATTTTCAAACTTTCATAAAATTTGAGTAAATGATGTTAGATCACCTAGATTATATAGCCGATGATTTTTAATTACAATTTACTTAACCGACAAATTTACCGTTATTTATAAGGGCTTATGACTATTTTTTGACCTATAACAAATAAACTTATGACTTTAGTCTAATCTTATAATAATTGAATTGACTTTAGGGGGGGATCTTGAAGTAGAATACTGCGCAGTTTTATATTCATAAAAACTGATTAACTTTTCATTTTTAAAACGAAAAGATTTTTCAGAAAACGAATTTGATAGAATTTGATAGGGGTAAAACATATGGCTGATTCAAAAGCCTCTCTTAGTATTGATGGAAAAGTAATTGCCGAGTTGCCGATACTTTCTGGTACAGCGGGTAATGACGTAATAGATATTCGTACATTAGGTGGTGCAGGCTATTTCACATATGATCCGGGCTTTTTAGCTACGGCTTCTTGTGAATCAGCAATTACATTTATTGATGGCGGTAAAGGTGTTTTACAACATCGTGGTTACCCAATCGACAGCTTAGCAAAACAAGCGGACTATTTAGAAGTTTGTTATATCCTTCTAAATGGCGAAGCGCCAAGCAAATCACAGTATGACGAGTTTTCAAAAATCATCACTAACCATACAATGGTTCATGAAAAACTTGCACATTTCTTCCACGGTTTCTTACCTGATGCTCACCCAATGGCGATGCTTTGTGGCGTTGTGGGCGCTATGTCTTCATTTTATCATAGTGATTTAGACATTAACGCGGCAGATCAGCGTATGCGTAGTGCACATCGCTTAATTGCTAAAATGCCTACAATTGCTGCTATGGCGTATAAATACAGCATAGGTCAACCGTTCGTATATCCGCGTAATGACTTAACTTACGCAGAGAACTTCTTGCACATGATGTTCTCAGTACCAGCTGAAGAATATGTGGTAAGCCCTACAGTTGCTCGCGCAATGGATAGAATCTTCACTCTTCACGCTGACCACGAACAAAATGCATCAACATCAACGGTACGTTTAGCCGGTTCTTCAGGTGCAAACCCATACGCATGTATTGCTGCGGGTGTCGCATCACTATGGGGCCCTGCACACGGTGGTGCAAACGAAGCTTGTTTAACCATGCTTGAAGAAATTGGCTCGTTAGACCGTGTTGATGAATTCGTTGCTAAAGCAAAAGATAAAGCGGACCCGTTCCGTTTAATGGGCTTTGGTCATCGTGTTTATAAAAATTTCGATCCTCGCGCAACGGTTATGCGTGAAACTTGTCATGAAGTATTACAAGAGTTAGGTATTGAAGATCCGTTACTAGACGTAGCAATGGCTCTTGAAAAAGTAGCCCTTGAAGATCCTTATTTCATTGAGAAGAAACTTTATCCAAATGTAGACTTCTACTCAGGCATCATCTTAAAAGCAATTGGTATTCCTACGAATATGTTTACGGTAATTTTTGCGATGTCTCGTACAGTAGGTTGGATTTCTCACTGGGATGAGATGTTAGGTCAACCTGGTCAGAAGATTGGTCGTCCTCGTCAAAACTACGTTGGTGAAGTAAATCGCGAATTTACACCACTTAAAGACAGATAATAATCAATAATCTTTCTTTTAAAAGGCAGCGTTTAGCTGCCTTTTTTACACGCTAATTTTGTATTATTCCAATAAAATTCAATCTAATAAAAGACAGTTTCAAACAATCGATTGAACTAATTACTCAAATAATTATTCATTTTGTATACAGAATACAACGGTTATTTTTTATCTAAAAACAAGCTTCATCGCAGTAAAATTTAACTTAATCGTGACCCGTTAATAAACATGTAATACATTAAAAATTTGCCTTACACATCACATTTTAAACCTATGGATAAAGTCGTTAATCCTTATTTACTTATTAATATTTTCTACTTTATTGCAACATTGTTACTTAGCCATAACTACGCGCTTTGGCAAGCTTCTATGTGACTTATTACTAGATCTCTAAGTCATTCAAGCTCATTTACTTAAGTTCGTAGTGATAAATTAACGGTTAAAATAATATCATGAACCGTATAAGCCTCAAATTTGCCAACAATTTTGTTTTTTTATCGCGTTTATCAGAACTACGCGTGTTTAGTTTTAAACTTATTTGTGCAAATTGGCGACAATAAAACAATAATCTGTGATTATTCGAGGTAATTTAGCTATAAACATCGATGAAAAACCAAGTTTTATAGAGTACTTTGCTATGGCTTAGCATTATTGGTAATAGAAAAACTCATTTTTGGTTAATATTTTCCATCAAAACACCTACCTAAATACAATAGAGCATACTTACCAATCAGTATAAATCGGTAACAACCAGTAATAAATTAGATTGAATACGTCTTAAAATTCACAAATATCACTTAAATAGCTCAAGGCTTTTGCCAACAAAATACGTTTATGCCGTGTTTATCAGTACGAGATCCGCATACTTTTCTAAGAATTAACATGAATTGTGCTAAAAAGTACGCTTAATAACATAGATAAACCGAAAAACAGGTATTATAATGCGCCATCAAAAACTTCCAACATGTGTTTATGTCTGAATATCAATTAAGATTTGGCGGTATCTCCCGTCTTTACGGTCAAACAGGTGCTAACATAATACAACAATCTCATTTTTGTGTTATTGGTATAGGTGGCGTAGGTTCATGGGCTGCTGAAGCATTAGCGCGCAGTGGCGTGGGAGAAATCACCTTAATTGATCTTGATGATATTTGTACTACTAATATAAATCGTCAAATTCATGCACTTACCAATACCGTGGGTGAAAGCAAAGTTGAAGTTATGGCGGCACGGATCAAACAAATTAACCCGGAATGCCAGCTTCATGTGATTGAGGATTTTGTTACGGCTGAGAATTTACGTGAATTAATGTCAATAGGGTTTGACTATGTTATTGATGCGATTGACTCCGTCAAAATTAAAACCGCTTTAATTGCTCATTGTAAACGCAATAAAATACCTTTGATAACCATAGGTGGCGCCGGCGGACAAACAGATCCAAGCAAAATTCAACTTACAGATTTAAGTCAAACCTATCAAGATCCGTTACTTTCAAAAGTAAGAAATCAATTACGAAGAGAGTATAATTTTTCTCGAAACACCAAGCGAAAATTTGGCATTGATGCAGTATTTTCCTCAGAACAATTGATGTATCCAGATGAATCAGGTGAAGTTTGTCATGCGAAACAATCACAAGAAGGCGCGATGCGATTAGATTGTAGCGGTGGCTTTGGTGCAGCAACACATGTAACGGCTAGTTTTGCTTTTTTTGCGGTGAGTAAAGCACTGAGTAAATTAATCAAAAAGAACAGTGCTAGCTCTCGTTAAACAATCAAAAGTTCATAAAATTATTTCAAGCGAATCATCATCACGCGTTAAGAAACAGCTTGTTTAATTTTTTTCACAATTGCTAGTAAGCCATTGCCACGTGAAGGGCTTAAATGCTGAATAAGCCCTAATTCTTGAAAGTATTGGTCAATATCAAAAGCTAAAATTTGTTCTGCTGATTTATTATTAAATGCCGCTAAAACGATCACCATTAAGCCACGAATAATCTTTGCATCACTATCAGCAGAAAACGTAAAAACTCCCGTTGATGACGGAATAACCGTTAACCACGCAGCACTTTCACAACCGGTAATTAATGTTTCATCTGTTCGCAACTCTTTTGACATTCGAGGTAAAGTTTTTCCTAACAACATAATTTCACGGTGCTTAGCATCCCAACTTTTCACTTGCGTAAATTTATCTAATAAAAGCTGTGTTTCATTCTCTTTCGTCTTTAATTTATCGACGCAAATCATATTATCCGTATCTGACGTTATGCCTATATAACGTTTTAGCGACGCAATAAAGTAGTCAATTTCGGCTAGCGAATTATAAGACGCTAATGACACACGAATACAACCAGGTACAGATAAAAACTCCATTAGAGGCATAGCACAGTGGTGCCCTACTCGCACAGCAATCCCCTCGGCATCTAAATAACTTCCGATGTCTTTTTGATGGTGACCGGCAATAATAAATGAAAACAAGGGAATATCAGGTTTTCCTTCGGCTAAAAGTTGCACTTCTTCGATCAAAGATAATTGCTGATAACAATAATCGTTTAAATTTTGTTTATGTTCATCAGCTTGATTCAAGGCAAATTGATGAATAAAATCAATGGCTGATGAAAAGGCGATAACTCCTGCAATATTAGGAGTTCCCGCTTCAAACTTAAACGGTAATTCATGGAAACTAGTGCCGGTAAAACTGACACTTTTAATCATTTCACCACCCGTTTGGTAAACAGGCATCGCATTTAATACTTCGGCTTTGCCGTATAAAACACCGACACCTGTGGGGCCATACATTTTATGTGCTGAAAACACATAAAAGTCGCAATCTAGCTTTTGTACATTCACAGGAATATTTGCAATAGCTTGCGCGCCATCAATTAAGGTTTTAGCACCAACCGTTTTGGCACATGCGATGATCTTTTCTAAAGGGTTGATTTTGCCAATCACATTTGAAATATGCGAACAACAGACTAATTTGGTGTTTTTGGTAATAATTCGAGTAATTTTATCAACGTCAATTATTCCGGTTTTATCAAGCGGGAGAACCTTTATCTTAGCCCCTGTTTTTTCAGCAACCATTTGCCAAGGTACTATATTGGCATGGTGTTCGGCATAAGATAAAACGATCTCATCGTCACAAGTAAGGTTATTCATGCCCCAAGATTGGGCAACTAAATTAATGCTTTCAGTGGTACCTTTTGTCCAAATGATTTCATGGGCATGTCTTGCATGAAGTAAATGCTGAACGTTATTGCGAGCTGATTCAAAAGCACTCGTTGCTTGTGCACTTAATTGGTGAGCGGCTCGATGAACATTGGCATTGAATTGTTGATAATATTCTTTTTCTGTCTTTATCACGATCTCAGGTTTCTGGGTCGTGGCTCCATTATCAAAATATACCAATGCTTTTTCGTTTACTTTTTCGAAAAGTATTGGGAAATTAGCTCTAAAATTTACTAGCTCAATGGAATTCATAAGAGATAAAAAAAAATATTAAAAAATAATATTCAATTATATCCTAATTAATTCAATGAGATCTGTTTAAAACGCCTTTTATTCCCATATTTATATTGGGTGTATCCACATTTGATCGTCTATAATAGTGCTAACGTAATAACGAGGTGAGATGTATGGCCTTATTTTCATGGTTTAACGGTAGTAAAAAAGCCACGTCCTTAACAGTTAAAAATGATCATATTGACGAAAAAATATCTTCATTTAATGCCAGCACCATGTGGCCAACCGCTAAGGTAAGAAGAAATATCATTGTTAAACAACAGCAAATGATAGATGCGATCAAAAACAAAGAAACCACAATTCCACCCTCCTCTCATACTGAGGCAGAAGAAAGCACTAATCGCTAGATTTTAATGCGCGCGATTTAGTGCTTTTTCTATATTTCGATGAAAGCTTGGCATTAAAAATTTTCGAGTTTCTTTTTCTAATAAGCGTTGATATAGCGCAGGAAATTTCAGTTCGAAATAATTCAACGATGTACGTTTAGTAAGCGGCTTATAGGCTTGTATATTATTGGTGAGATCAGATGAAGCTTTTTGACAAGTATCACTTTTAAATACGCCTACTTCACCCTGAAAAGCTTTTGGTGTTCCAAGTAACCATGCGTTGTCTTGTTTGGTTAATATTGGCGTTTCACTTTTTATAAAAGCGCGCCAAGGCAATTGCATTAATACTTTATTACGAATTTCCTGTTTATCGCCATGGTATACTTTTGGTAGCACTGCGATATTGTGTGCGAACGTTTTATCCTGTGGTTTTAAACAACGACTATGATTTTTAGGTAAACTGTATTCATCAATAAACCCCAACAAATGAGCGAGTTCATGCGCAAATACAGCCACCGTATCTTTATTATCTAAATATAAAATCCCGTTATGAACTTTCGCTCCACCATTAGGCACCATCACACCAATATAGCGTGTATCTATCTGATTTTTATAAGAATGCCAAACCGCTTCATTACAAGTAATCGCTTCATCCTTATCATGGCTACAGCCAAGCGTCGGTAAAGGAATATACCTTGCCGGTGTAAAACAAATATATTTTGACAGAGGACGCAGTTTCACTTGCTTAATTAATCCGGTGATATAACGCAGGTCATGTAGGTTAGTGGCATAAAATTGTAAACTGGTCTCACAAGCTTTTATCTCACTTGCAGGAAAATCAACATCGCTTAAATGCTTATGCGTAGCAATATTATGCTCTAGTTTATCTTGAGTAAAAACCTGATACTTGTTCAATTCATCAAGTAAGTCATGATGTTGATTTAACTGGGATAGTTCAGCCGTAAAATGAGTTGCTTCGACTATATCTCCCTCCAACAAAGCAATATGAATTAATAACACTAAACTACTTTCAATGCTGTCATTCGCTTTTACCGATAAAATAGGAGTTAAAACCGCTTTAGCTTGTTGATAATTTTGTTGTTGATAATACAGTGACGCTAAAGTATGCCTCGCGTTATCTAGGCCATACTTAATGGCTTGTTGATACCAAAATATTGCTTTGACTCGTTTTTTTTCTTTCAAATAGTAGTCTGCAATTTCTATGGTAAGTTGTGGTGATTCATCAAGCAAAGCAACAGAGTTTTTCAACCAAACAGCCGAGCCTACAATGGCATTTCTACGCTGATGATGAAAATAAGCAGATAACGTTAATGATTTACTTACTGACAAAACGGCCTTGTTTTGCGTATCGTGATCTAATAAATACGTTAAAAACCTCGGTAAAAAAAATGAGCTTACTGTTATAAATAACACTAAACTCATTAAATAGAACCATTGCTTAGTCATGCTTTTGCACACTCACTAATTGGTTACAGGCTCTTGTAGCACTTCTTGACGCATTAAATCTAATTCTAACTTTGCATATCGATGCTCTACAAATTCATAAACATTAGTACTTAAGGCTAATTTATAAAAATTTGCTGCAGCACGTCTATTGCCTTTTAGTAAGCTTAATTTTCCTAAATAAAAATATGCTTCACATAAACGTTCACTAAACTCTTTATTCGAGCGTACATTGACTGTGATATCTTGTAGAAATTTAGCTTGATCGATTTCACCACTATATAAGTTAACAATACTTTTTGCCCACACATCGTCTGATATATTGTTAGCACGTTGTTGAAGTTTTTTTAATGCATCTTCACTATCAACATCTTGTTCTATTAAGTAAAGCCATAACAAACGATAAGGGTCTGTGACTTTTTGCTGATAAAACAAAGCTAAGTCATCTACAGCTAATAACGAACGTTCGCCATAATATAACGCTATGCCACGGTTTAAATGAGCATATTCATGATCAGGTTCAAGATCTAAAGCAGAATCAAACGCTTCATACGCTTCATCAAACTCTTGTAATTGCGTGTAATGAATGCCCAAAAAGTTATAGGCATCAACCATGTCAGGCTTTAAATGCAATGCACGGTTGAAATCTAATCGAGCCAAAGAACGCAAACCGACACTATCGTAAATCACGCCTCTATCATAAAAAAGTTGAGCACGTTGCTCATCGGTCACTTCCGCCCTTTGAATAACTTCCGTTAAACGCGCAAGTGCCACTTCACTTTTATAATTAACAGGGAGAGGTTCGGCGATCACTAACTGATTAATCATCGATTGAGATTTTTGCCCTGTTAAACTACAGCCCTGAACAAGAATAACGGTGATAATGACGAGTGACTTAAATAATAATTTCACGAAAAAATATAAACCTTAAAATGAATAACCCATCGATTATACCTCAGCACTTTAAAATTGCGAGATGCAACACCGGATATATTCATGCATTTACACTGCTTTTTTAGAATATTTCAAAAAAATAGTGCTGCTTGAAGACAACCTAAAGTACAGCACAAAAAAAACCAGTGACGAATCACTGGTTTTTAGGGGATTTTTAGCGTTTATGTTCAGCGCTAAAGATGATTACTCAGCGGCAGGCGTTTCTTCGCTTTCTGCTGGAGTAGCCGATTCAGCTGGCTTTTCAATCGCTTCTTTAATACTTAAACGTACACGGCCTTGACGGTCAACTTCAAGTACTTTAACAGTAACTTCTTGACCTTCAGACAATACGTCAGTAACAGCATTCACACGTTCTTCAGAGATTTGAGAAATGTGAACTAAACCGTCTTTACCCGGAAGTACATTAACAAAAGCACCAAAATCAACGATACGTACCACTTTACCTTGGTAAATAGTCCCTACTTCAATTTCAGCGGTTAATGCAGTAATGCGTGCGATTGCATCTTTTGCTTGTTCGCCGTCAGTTGCAGCAATTTTAACCGTACCATCGTCTTCAATTTCAATGGTTGTGCCCGTTTCTTCGGTAAGTTGACGAATCGTAGCGCCACCTTTACCGATAATGTCACGGATTTTATCTTGATTTACTTTCATCGTATGAATACGAGGTGCAAATTCAGAAATCTCTTCACGGTGAGCATTAATTGCTTCGTCCATCACGCTTAAAATGTGAGTACGAGCAGCACGCGCTTGATTTAATGCAATTTGCATAATTTCTTGCGTGATACCTTCAATTTTAATATCCATCTGAAGTGCAGTAATACCTTCAGTTGTACCCGCTACTTTAAAGTCCATATCACCTAAGTGATCTTCATCACCTAAAATGTCAGAAAGAACAACGAAGTCATCACCTTCTTTAACAAGGCCCATGGCAATACCAGCAACAGAAGACTTAATTGGTACACCAGCATCCATCAATGCTAATGAAGTACCACAAACAGAAGCCATTGAAGATGAACCGTTTGATTCTGTAATTTCAGAAACAACACGAACGGCATACGGGAATTCTTCAGCAGAAGGCATAACCGCTAACATACCGCGTTTCGCTAAACGACCGTGACCAATTTCACGACGCTTTGGAGAGCCAACAAAACCAGTTTCACCAACACAGTATGGAGGGAAGTTATAGTGCAACATAAAGTTGTCAGTTTTTTCACCCATAATAGTGTCTAAACGTTGTGCGTCACGCTGTGTACCTAAAGTAGCTGTCACTAATGCTTGCGTTTCACCACGTGTAAATACAGCAGAACCGTGAGTTCTTGGTAAAACACCTGTCATTACGTCTAACGCACGGATCATTTCAGGATCACGACCATCAATACGTGGTGAACCTTGTGTGATACGACCACGAACAACAGTTTTCTCTAAGTCATGGAACAAGTCTTTTGCTTCTTGTACGTTTAATTCTTCGTCAGCTTCTAATAACTGCTCGATAACAGCATTGCGAATTTCAGCAATTTTTTCGTAACGTACTGCTTTTTCAGTAATTTGGTAAGCTTCGTTAACTTGAGCTTCTGAAAGCTCAGCAATTTTAGCTACTAACTCAGCATTTTTAACTGGCGCTTCCCATTCCCATTTAGCATTACCAACTTCTTCAGCCATTTCTTTAATTGCTGTGATAGCTGTTTGCATTTGCTCGTGACCGTATACAACAGCACCAAGCATTACTTCTTCAGAAAGAACGTCAGCTTCAGACTCAACCATTAATACCGCTGAATCAGTACCAGAAACGACTAAGTCTAATTGAGACGTTTCTAATTCAGACTGTAATGGGTTAAGTAAATATTTACCGTCAGAGTAACCAACGCGAGCCGCACCAACTGGACCACTAAATGGCATACCAGAAATAGCTAATGCCGCAGAAGTACCTAATAATGAGATGATGTCTGGAGAAATTTCAGGGTTAGCTGAAACAACAGTAATAATGACTTGAACTTCGTTAGTAAACCCTTCTGGGAATAATGGACGAATTGGACGGTCAATTAAACGTGCGATTAACGTTTCTTCTTCAGAAGGACGACCTTCACGCTTGAAAAAACCACCTGGAATTTTACCCGCTGCATAAGTACGTTCTTGATAGTTAACTGTTAAAGGGAAAAAGTCTTGCCCTTCTTTTGCTTCTTTTTTACCAACAACAGACACTAATACTGACGTGTCGTCCATGCTAGCCATAACAGCACACGTTGCTTGACGTGCGATTGCACCGGTTTCTAAAGTTACGGTATGGTTACCGAACTCAAATGTTTTTGTAACAGTATTGAACATTTAATGTTCCTTATATTTTGATTTTTCTAAAAATTAATCAATCTGTACAATTATTTATTCACTAAAAGCCAACTATTTATTCACTAAAAGCCAACAAGGTGTAACGCTTAAAGTTGAACAAAAAATTATACAGTTTGATTGATTAGCTCAATTTTTATTTCGCGAATAGATAAAACGCGTTTAATCGGTTCACTTAACAAAATTTTGCACGCACATTATACGCACACCATAGGTTATTACTAGCATTTATCTGCAAGAAAATTGGTAATTTTTGAAAAGTAGCGGCTTCTTTTCATCTAATTATTGTTAATGGCTGGCAGAACAAAGGCTAAGCGAAATCACTTTAATAAATCCACCGAGTAAGTTAATGTGCATTACCAGAATAATTTAACGTGTAATATTCGTTATTCTTTACTTAGTTATTGAAACATCGACAAATTTTATCCATGAAAAAAAACATTTACCTAGTAAATATGCCCTATTCTTCGCTCACTCATCCTTCGCTAGCGTTAGGGCTTATTGAAAAATATATTTTAGCTTATGGTCATCAATCGGAGGTGATTTACGCCAATTTAGCATTTGCCAAGATCATTGGCTTAGCTCAATACGATGTTATCGATAGTTCCTATTTCGAACAATTAATTGGGGAATGGACTTTTTCTCGCGCCGCTTTTCCAGAAAAAATACCGCTAGACCATGAGTTTTTTGCTTTATTCTCTGACATCACTCCTACACTAATCGAACAACTTAAACAGGTAAGAGAAGAAGCCGAACTTTATATCAAAAATTTAAGTCAAGAAATTATCCAACATCAACCAAAAATTGTTGCATGTACTTCCACGTTTCAACAAAACTGCGCGTCATTAGCGCTACTTCGTGAAATAAAAAAACAATCACCAAGTACAATAACCATATTAGGCGGAGCAAATTGCGAAAGCATTATGGGGCAAACCATTAGCGAAAACTTCAACTGGGTTGATTATGTTTTCTCTGGCGAGTGTGACGCAGTTATTGGCGAATTTGTTGATAAAATAATGAATGATGAACCGATAGGCGTGCATAACCTACCTCATGGTTTTATTGCCCAAGGCCATAGTGATTTATTAATTACTCAATCAGCGAAAAAAAACACCCCTCCCCGCGGTTTTATCGAAGATATGAGTCAGGTAGGTGTGCCTATTTATGATAGTTATTTTCAATCACTCTCAGATCTGAATTTAAGTGACAATATTTCAGCGGGTTTATTGATCGAAACCTCCCGTGGTTGTTGGTGGGGAGCAAAAAAACATTGCACATTCTGTGGATTAAACGGTGTTAGCATGGAGCATCGGGCGAAGAAACCAGAAGACGTATTAGCAGAATTTGAGCAACTTTCTTCTACTTATCACAATAACAAATTTGAAGTTGTTGATAATATTTTACCGATGGAATACATGAAAACAGTACTGCCTGAACTCAGTAAAAATCAAGACTACAACATTTTTTATGAAACTAAATCGAATTTAAAAAAAGAACATATCGAACAATTAGCTAACTCAGGTATAAAATGGATCCAGCCAGGTTTCGAGAGCTTGCATGATGGTTTTCTCAAACTCATCGATAAAGGTGTTACCGGCATACAAAACATTTCAGCATTAAAATATTGCAGGAACTCAGGGATTGTGGTGATATGGAACTTATTGTTCGCAGCCCCTTTTGAAGAGTCAGATTGGTATGATGAAATGGCTGAAATTCTGCCATTAATTTCTCATCTACAGCCACCGAATAAAGAGTTATGCCAAATACGCTTCCCGCGGTTTAGTCCCTATTTTAAAACGCCCCAAAAATATGGCTTAATATTAGAACCTTTAAAAAGTTATCAATATATTTATCCATTAGAAGGGAAAGAATTATTTGATATAGCGTACTTTTTTGATCATATTTCAACAAAAACAACTAAAGTATTTCATTTGTCTGAGAAACCAAATCATGTAATTCCTGCACATCAACGATTACAGGAACAGTTAAACGATTGGGTAAACCAATGGCAACAATCTTCAATGCCATTACTGTATATGAGTGACCAAGGTGATAAGTTAGTTATTATAGATACCAGAAAAGTTGCCACTAATTTCACTCACCAATTAACGGGAATGAGTGCGGATATTTACCGCTTATGCCAAGAGCCTATCACGAAAAATCGACTGTTGAAAAAACTGGAAGCCAAGAGAAAAATTGAAAGTCTAGAGCAAATTGAAAGCAACTTAACGTCATTAATCAACGATAAGCTATTATTATCGTTAAGTAACTGCTATTTATCGTTAGCTTTAATGGGTAATACGCCAGCGTTACCTGATTATAAAAATAGACCAGCAGGACACTTAAATATCTCAACGCATTAATCTTATAATTTTAAAGGTTATACTGAGAAAATCTTTCACTCAGCAATTTTGTATATGCTAATCATGAGTTAAACACCAATAACTAAAAGTATTTTCTTGTGTTTTACCATTTAAAGGATAGCCACTAGTGAAAAATTCATACGGCATATAGCAATAACCTTTATCACCAAACTCATCCCCCCAAGAGTTTCTCACGATAAACACTTTTTTGTCGTCATCATAACCTACCGCGAGTAAAGCGTGTCCGCCAAGTCGCGCCTCAGTAGGACAAGGCATAGTCATTACACCATCTTCACCAATGGCATAAAAACTTTTCGGCACGTTCATGCCAAATATAACCGGTAAACCTTTTGATAACGCTAACCTTAATTCAGTTAAATCATCTTCTTCGTTCAGTTTACAATAGCGATTTATAATGTGTTTTTTTGCTTGCGTGATTGCCGCTTTAGAAGGTTTTTCTTTAATTGCCGCTTGAATATCTGCTTGATGCTCTGTCATCACACGAGATAATTCTTGTTGTATTTCTGCCATTGAACCATTTGCTACAACAGTTTTTAAACTTTCTGGTAACATCATTTCAGGATATGGCCAAGATTTTTCAGAACAAATACCGTGTTTAAATAAAGACTTAATGCCATTGCGGATATAAACAGGTGCATTAATATCAACTTTATCTTCCAATACACGTTCATTGTAATAAACAAACATTTGTGAGGCATCGATATTGCTGGCATTTTCATCGATAAAGGGTTGGCTTTTTTTTATTAAATATAACTCTGATGCAACCGCAATGGCACAGGCAGAACATGAATTTAACAAACC
Organism: Thalassotalea castellviae; assembly: GCF_031846185.1. Lineage (NCBI taxonomy): Bacteria > Pseudomonadati > Pseudomonadota > Gammaproteobacteria > Alteromonadales > Colwelliaceae > Thalassotalea > Thalassotalea castellviae. The sequence continues at coordinate 114,653 of NZ_JAVRIF010000007.1, read as the reverse complement.
TTGATTAATAATTTCTGAAGTAAGTTGTGACCTTAAATCAACTTTATTTAAAGTGTATGAGGCGATTTCTTCTTTTACTTTATTCTGACAATCTATATCACAAAAATAAGAAGATTTAGCGCCATGAATATCACAAAAATTATGATCTCTATCGTCATGAGGATCAGGCAATAACGTTCTTTGATGGACTATTTCCATGTTATGTTTATCCATTGTTTAAATTTACCCCAAAAAAAAGAGCATAAAATGCTCTTTTTAAATCATAAGTAAACTATGCTGTAGCTTTATTATTAACCGGTGCCACTTTACAAACATCTTCCATTACTAACGCAATATAACGATAAGACTGAAATGCACTCATCTCAATAATTTTATAATGTTCTTCAGTCAGTGGTAATGAATTTAAGGTAGTAATAATGTCTTCTTTATGTCCAATATCAACCGTAGCATGCAGTAACATTGCGGTAAAACACTCACGTGGTTTCCCAGAAATGTTAATTAAATTTTCTACGTATTCTACGGTAGGGTGATTAACTTCCGTGGCACATAAATACCCCATAAACGCGACAGGATGATGTCGAATCAGATGATATTGAGAACCTAAAAGAGCAGAGATATTCCCAGGGGGAATTCTTTCAAGTGCTTGCTCTTTAGTACCTCCTAATCGGATAAAGTCCTCTAATGCAATACGATCGTGCCCTTGTTCTTCTGGTATATGCTTTTCCATATACGGAATTAACAATTTTGCGATAGGATCATGAGGTAACAACTTAGCACAACGAATAGTTTCTGTGAGCAATGGGATTGTAGAGCTTGAAACACAGTAATTAATATAAGCTTGTTCTCTCACCACTTCAGGAAAACAAGCTAACTGTAAGCTTTTTTCGCTAACTAAAGAGCACCTTGATTTAAATAGTTTAATACTATTTTGCAAACGCTCAAAGTGACTTAATTGTAGTTTTTTTTCAAACATTAAAAGAAAATGCCTACAGGATTATCATTATCTTTATTTACATTTTTATGGATAGATTTTATTTGTTCGATTTCTTCTGCTGATAAACTATCTATTGCATTGATATGCTCATCACTTAGTTCAGCCTTATTTACTACGCCTTCCTCATGTAAATGTTCAGTATTGCTTTTATTATTTGACATGTGCTTTCCTTAGAAAATTAAATAAATGATTTATAACCAGTTGCTTTAAATAAGTTAATTAAAAATAACGATGATTTAAACAACCGATACAGAATAGTTTTTATATTAAAATAATGTCAAGTGTTTATTAATTATGTGTTGCTTAAATAATAACTTGTCGAAATATAGGATTAACTTTAAGCTACGCTTGGTAGCTAACTCACTAATTAGATTAAAACCGAAAGGCTGTTCAATGCACTTAAAATTAATGCTATTCGCAATACTCTGTCTAAATTTATTTGTAATGCCTTTATTCGCAAAAGATTTTTATGTTGAACACTACGATAGAGACCAAGGATTATCTCAAGCATCAGTACAAACAATGCTCATAGATGAACAAGGTTTTTTGTGGGTTGGTACAGGAGATGGTTTGAATCGATTTGATGGTTATAACTTCACTGTTTACAAAAGTGATTCTGAAATAACGAATACTCTGTCAAATAGCCACATTAAGTCTTTACTTGAAGATGAATTCCATAATATTTGGGTTGGTACAATATCTGGCTTGAACCGTTTTAATAGAAAAACGAATGATTTTATCACCTATAACCATAGTCCATCTGATCACAATAGTTTAAGTAACAATGTGATCAATAGCATGGTTCTTGACTATCAAGCGACCATGTGGATTGGCACGGAGAAAGGATTAAATCGCTTTGATGGAACTAATTTTACACGCTACTTCCCTAATTCAACCATTTTAGCATTACAAATTGATCAACAAAATAACTTATGGGTCGCGACAAAAAACGAAGGACTGTTAAAATTAAACCTAACAACACTTCAAGCTACTCCTATCATCAATAATAACAATATTAATACGCTAGCCATTCATGATCAAAAATTGTGGATAGGAACAAAAAGTGGCATTCTTTTATACGATTTAAACAACAATTTAATGCTCAACAATGATGAACGATTAAATTTATTTACCTATAAGCACATCAATAGCTTTTTATTTACTAACGATGAACTTTGGGTAGGAACACAAACAAAAGGAGTGATTAGATATAATCTAATCACTGATGATTTTCAGTTAATTCAAGCCAATGATGCCAACCCAAACAGCTTAGGTCATAATCAAATTACAGCCATTATTGCTGATAAATCAAGCAACATTTGGATTGGCAATTATGTTTATGGTTTGGATAAATATGAATTAAATAATGAGCAATTTAATCATATCAATCAGGAAAAAGGCAACAAAAACTCATTAAGCAGCAATACGGTGATGGGATTTGCGTCGCTACCTGATGATACATTTTTATTAAGTACTTATGATGCTGGGTTAAACTTATTTAACAAAAAAAATGGTACATATACCCATTTCAAACATCAACCAATTAACCCTAACAGTATTAGCTCAAATGGTATTGCTAAACTTTTGTTAGATGAAAACAATGGCGTTTGGATTGGAACAGTTAATGCTGGCTTAGAACTTCTCGACATAAAAAACCATACTTTTGCACATTTTAACCATCAAGCGGATAACCCCAACAGTATAAGCCACCCAGCCGTTTTAGATATTATCCAACAAGATGAAAATACCTTATGGTTAGGGACCTGGGGAGGCGGATTAAATCGCTTTGATATTCAAGAAAACACTTTTCAACATTTTAAACATGATCCTCAAAATGAAAACTCATTATCAGATGACAACATCTGGGCCATATATCAAGATATGGAAAGTAATTTGTGGATTGGCACACAAAATGGGGGATTAAATAAATATAACCTTGAATCTAAACAATTTACTCATTATAAATTTAATAAAGACAATAAAAATACAATATCCAGTAATTTTATTGTTGATATTCATGAAGATAAAAACAATATCCTTTGGATAGGAACTTTTTCAGGACTCAATAAATTCGACCCAAAAACCGAAACGTTTACCGTTTATAAAGAAAAAGATGGCTTACCAAATGATGTGATCTATACCATATTAGAAGATAATCAAGGTTTTTTATGGCTCAGTACCAATAATGGATTATCAAAATTTGATCCGGCAAATGAAACCTTTAAAAATTACGACGAAAGTGACGGCATTCAATCAAAGGAGTTTGCTTCCTTTTCTGCTTACAAAAGCAAATCAGGCGAATTGTTTTTTGGAGGTGTAAACGGTTACAACCATTTTTATCCTGAAAATATTGTCGATGATACTACCCCGCCGAAAGTGGTTTTGACTGACTTTCTTGTACATAACGAGCCAGTCGTTTTATCACAAAACAAAACCAATAAAGATACCTTCACAATTGACTCGGTGATTAATGAACTTGAAGAGTTAACGTTGACCTACAACGAAAAACTGGTTTCATTTGAGTTTGCTGCCCTTCACTTTTCAGAGCCAATGAATAATCAGTATGCTTATATGTTACAGGGCTTTGATGATGAATGGATTTATACTGACGCTAAAAACCGTCGTGCTACCTATACCAATTTGCCCGCAGGTCATTATATTTTAAAAGTAAAAGCAAGTAATGGTGACGGATATTGGAATGAACAAGGCAAGTCATTAACCGTACACGTGTTACCACCACTTTGGCAAACTTGGTGGGCTTATTCGATATATCTATGCTTATTTGTTGGATTAATTGGTTATATTTTGTATCGCCAAAACTATCAACGTTTAAAAGAACAAGCCATCAATGTGCGGTTAACCCGCGCCGATAAATTAAAGGACGAATTTTTAGCCAATACCTCCCATGAGCTACGTACGCCGTTAAATGGCATAATAGGTTTAGCAGAGTCTTTAATTGATGGCGTTGCTGGTCAATTACCTGAAAATGCCAATAAAAATTTAGCAATGATTGTGGCTAGTGGTAAACGACTATCGCACCTAGTGAATGACATTCTTGATTTTTCAAAAATGAAAAATCAAAACCTTAAACTCAATACTAGTGGGGTTGAACTACACAGTTTAACCGATGTGGTATTAACCGTATCAACCCCTTTAATTGGTGACAAACCAATCGTCTTAAAAAATAACGTTGTCAATACATTGCCGCTAGTCAATGCTGATGAAAATCGATTAGAGCAAATTCTGTATAACCTGATAGGTAACGCCATTAAATTTACTGAACAAGGTGAAGTAACTGTTGATGCAGAATTAAGTGGCAAGCATATCAAAATTTCGGTGACTGATACCGGTATCGGAATTGCGCAAGATAAGTTATCGGTAATATTTAATTCATTTGAACAATTACAAGGTCATAGCCAACGTCATCAAAGTGGTACTGGCTTAGGTTTAGCCGTTACCAAACAATTGGTTGAATTACATGATGGCTCAATATCTGTTACTTCAACTGAAAATAAAGGTAGTTGTTTTACCTTTACTTTACCGATAAATGCCGACCAAATTACCGATGTTACTAACGTAGTTAAATCAGCAAACCAACAAAAGCTGAATCGCTTACAACATTTAGACAGTGAAATTGAGTACATCACTGTAAGCGAGCAGGAACTTAATCAAGATAAAGAAGTTACGATTGATCATCAAAAATTTCATATCTTAGTCGTTGATGATGACCCTATTAACAGACAGGTTTTGTTGAACCATCTAAACCTTTTAGGTTATCAACTTTCTGAAGCCTCGAGTGGCAGCCAAGCACTAGCAATGATTGACCAAGCCGCTGAACAACAGGCTCAACAAAGCAGCTCAGCAGAAACACGACCATATGATTTAATTTTGCTTGATGTGATGATGCCGCAAATGTCTGGTTATGAAGTGTGTAAAACATTACGAAAATCGTTTTCCGTTAACGAACTTCCCGTCATATTTTTAACCGCCAAAAACCAAGTCATTGACCTAGTTGAAAGTTTTGCTGTTGGTGGTAATGACTATTTAAGTAAACCAATTTCAAAGCATGAACTACTCTCGCGGGTAGAAAACCATTTAAGCTTACTCGACATTAATCGAAATTTAGAATTTCAAGTAGCAAATCGTACCTCAGAGCTAGAAAAAGCAACAAAAGCGAAAAGTGAATTTTTAGCGAAAATGAGTCATGAAATTCGTACGCCGATGAACGCCATTATAGGATTAAGTCATTTAACGTTAAAAACTAAACTCGATAATCATCAAAAAGATTTAGTACAAAAAACTCAAGATGCTTCTCAAGCCCTTCTCGGCTTAATCAATGATATTTTGGATTTCTCTAAAATTGAAGCCGGCAAAATGACCATAGAATCTGTGGTGATGAATATTGAAGGTTTATTGAAAAAAACCGCCAACATTTGTGCTTTAAAAGCACATAGCAAAGGTTTAGAGTTAATTGTTAAAACCGCACCAAATCTGCCAAAACAAATTAAATCTGACCCGATACGTTTGCAACAAATATTAGTCAATTTAGTAACCAATGCCGTTAAGTTTACTGAAAAAGGACACGTGTTAATTGAAGTAAAATTAAACGAACAAGATCCAAATAAAATAGAATTTAATGTTGCCGATACTGGTATTGGTTTAAGTGAAGACTCAATCGAACACCTATTTCAGTCATTCAACCAAGCAGATGACACTATCACGCGTAAATTTGGCGGAACCGGTTTAGGGCTTTCAATTTGTAAACAACTTACTGAATTAATGAATGGTGATATTTGGGTAAAAAGTGAATTAGGCCAAGGAAGCACTTTTGGCTTTACGGTTAATTTTGAAGAAGTGGAACAAAGTGAATTAATTAAAGCCAACAGTGTGATGATTGAAGGCGTTAATGTATTAGTCGTAGATGACAATCCTCTATGTTTAAATGTCATTGTAGATTTACTCGAACAATTTGGCTGTAAAATTACCACAGCTAATGATGCAGAATCCGCCTTAGAATTCATTAATAGTGCCGTGATTTTAGAGCAACCTTTCGACTTAGTGATCACCGATTGGCGCATGCCAAAAATGGACGGTATTGAGCTTGCCCATGCTATTAATCAAAATATTCAGCAACAAAGTTTACCGGCAGTATTAATGGTCACAGCGTTCGATAAAAGCGATGCTATTTCGCTATCGCAAGCTGCGGGGATCAATGGCTACTTAGAAAAACCTGTTGATGCCTCGGTATTATTGAACGCGATGATGGATGCATTAAAATTAGATAACCTTAATAAACAATCTCAAACGCTACAAAATGGATTATTAGATTTATCTCACGCTGATATATTATTGGTGGAAGATAACGAATTAAACCAACAAGTAGTGTTAGGCTTTTTAGAAGAAACACACGCTAAAATTGACATTGCAGAAAACGGAAAAATAGCGTTAGATAAATTAGCTGAAAAAACATATGACATTGTTTTTATGGATTTACAAATGCCTGTAATGGATGGAATTACCGCCACACAAGAAATTCGCCGTCAAATAAAGTTTGCTAAATTACCGATAATTGCGATGACTGCACATGCGATGCAAGAAGAATTACAAAAATGTCTTGATGTTGGTATGAATGATTATTTCACTAAACCTATCGATCCTAATGCACTGTTTTTATTACTGTCAAAATGGTTAGTCAATGAGTCAAACAAGCAAAATCAAGGGGCTGAAAAGAAGATAAAGTCTTTGGAAAATGCAAAGCTATCAAACAGTCATAATGAAAATAATGCTATCCACAACAACAGTGCTGATAATTTTATTGTTGAATTATCAAAGCTAACTATTTTAGACGTCAATAATGCCATTAAAGCTATGGGCGGTAGAGCCCATATTTACAAACAATTAGTTATAGATTTTACTAAAAATTATAGCGATACCGTCGATAGTTTACGAGAGATATATCAACGCAAACACTATGATGAAGCTTTTAGGGTTGCTCACTCATTAAAATCCAATGCAAACTATATTGGAGCAACAACATTAACGAAACGAGCTACAGAATTAGAAGCACAATTAAAAAACAAGCCTGAGTCAGCTGATTTAATCATGGCTTCAACCTGCATTGAATTAAATAATGTTTTAATTGCGATAACATCTGTAACGAATGAAATAACACAAGAAGATCAGGTTGATACACAGTCAGAAATTTCCAATGTTGAATATTTCAATGGTCAATTAAAAGCATTACTTGTTGAAATTAAAGAATTAATAAATGATGAAAATGCCGAAGTAGAAGATTTATTACCAAGGTTAATATCGTTAACAAAAAATACTAAACATCAGACTATTGCTAAAAATATCGCTGATTCTATTGAAGATATTGAATACGAAGATGCACTTAACAATATTAAAGTGATATTTAATACCTTGTAGTTTCTTTGTTTAGATTAGCAATAATTAACAACCAGATAAAAGCAAGCACATGGAAAGTAAGCCATTATGAAAAATTTATCACAAAAAGTCTTAATTGTTGATGATGAAAAAGCTAACAGAAAGATACTCAAAGAATTACTCCAAGATGAAGCGACAATCATTTTTGCTAAAAACGGTGCACAAGCCGTTGAACTTGCTCGTAAACATCTTCCAGATTTAATGTTGCTTGATGTGATCATGCCTGATCGCTCTGGTTTTGAAGTGATTGAAGAAATAAAAAGTGATAAAAAAACCATGAATATTTCAGTGATTTTTGTTACTGGATTAGCCAATAGCGATGATGAAGAGCGAGGTTTTGACTTAGGTGGCTGTGACTATATTTATAAGCCCTTTAAAGCAAACATAGTTATCGCTCGCGTCATGATGCATTTAGAATTAATAAAGCAAAGAAAAATGCTCAACGAAGTTGCACACTTAGATGCGTTAACGGGTATTTCAAACCGACGTAGAATGGATATTGTGCTTGCCGATGAACTTGCTGCCAATAAACGTGATCATAAAAAATTAGCGGTTGCGCTTATCGATGTCGACTATTTTAAACATTACAATGACCATTATGGTCATGGTGCTGGAGATGCAGCCCTAAAAAAAGTCGCCACAAGTTTTCGAGAAGTGTTACAACGGCCACGCGATTTTGTCGCGCGATACGGCGGTGAAGAATTTTTAATTATCTTACCCGATAGTAATATTGAAGGTACTCAATTAATTATTAACAATGTAATGAAAGCACTAGCAGAAAAAGCCATTAAGCATGAATACTCTTTAGCCTCAGAGTTTCTTACAATCAGTATTGGTGCCGTTATTGTTGAAAGCGACCAATCCATTACACCAGCAGATGTATTAGCTAAAGCAGATAAATTACTCTATCAAGCGAAAGAAAACGGCAGAAATCAACTGGTGATAGAATCTTTATAAACTATATGAGTTATCACCAAATGGGTGGCCATTGCCCATGTTTCTTAATATAGTTTTCTATCGGTTGACTTTTATAGCTCGATAAATAGCGCGTTTGTACACTTGAATGTACGTAGGTTGGAATTTCAGTTTGAGCCGGTATTTCTCTAATACGTTTACCCAGTAATTTATATTTACCTTTATATTCATTATGTTGACTTGCATTAGCGCAGTTATGTGCTCTTAATGCTCGTTGTTTTAATTGATTATCAAACGCCAAACCGCTATTTTCTGCCTCGGTTAATAACCATTGCATGGGAATGTCTGACAAGACTTTGCCATCATTATCAGGTTTATAACTCCCCCCTATATCCGCATGAACACCAGCAAACCATACTTGCGCTAAATCAACATCATCTCTTGGTTGCCAAATTGTTGCTTCAAAATCATCGCGAGTTTCATCGAGTGACAATGCGTGCCGCACAGTTTTCAAGTTACTGCCCAATTTTCTGTCATAAAAAAGATGTTTATCTTTTATTAAGCCAAAAATACTAAAGGGTAATCCCAACGCCCCAACGGTATCCCAAACGCCTACAAAGTGAATTTTTACTTGATTCGCTATTGAGTGTTCGGCTCGCCAATCTTTGGCAAACTGACTTTTTGGCGTATGCTTTTTCGTTTTATAAATATCAAAGGCTTTTTCGACTAATCGCCCTTCAGCACTTTTTAATACACTACAATTATTAATTAAGCCGCATAAACTCCTAATGGTGTATGCACCTCGGCTAAAACCAAACAAATATATTTCATCACCAATATCATAGTTATGAACTAAAAATCGGTAACCGTCTAAGACATTTTTTTCTAAGCCCGCACCAAATGCACCACCAGATAATTGGTCATGATAAGAACCTATTCCCCAATCATAAAAAACTACCTGTTTAGTGCCCGTATCATCTTCCGGCAATAAATGCCGAGCAAATGTCAGAACACTAGTAGGATATTGATCTTTGCCTAATTGTTCAGGCCGATTCCAAGTTCCATCAGCACAAATAATAATACGTTTCATTTTAACATCCTTGCTGGTTGCACGAGAGTAAACGATGCCTCTCATTGTTACTTTACGAAAAAATTCACTAAAAACAGTGTAGACAAAGGAGAAAAAATGACCATTGAATAAGCCATATTTCCCAAATTCAATCCCAATGAGTAAAAACGGCTTTGATGAATTTTTCATGTATTTAAGCCATTAAGGTAAAAAGAGTGTATAAAGCGTTGAAATGAAGCGTATAATAAAAACTACTAACTACTAAGCTTATTATTACCAATTCATATGGCTTTGAAATCAACTATTTATAAAGCAACCATTCATTTATCCGATATGGATAGAGATTATTACGATACATTAAATTTAACGGTAGCTCAGCACCCTTCTGAAACAGATTTTCGTTTAATGACACGTTTTCTCGCATATATTTTACATGCTCATGAACATTTAGCCTTTGGCAAAGGCTTAAGCGATGAAGATGAAGCGGCACTATGGCAAATCAATTATTCTGAAGAAATAGAATTATGGATTGAGCTAGGTCAACCGGATGAAAAACGAATCAAAAAAGCCTGTAACAAAGCACAGCATACTGTTTTATATGGCTATAGCTCACCGTTTGACGTTTGGTGGCAGCAAAATAAAAATAAACTCGCCCAATATAAAAATTTAACGGTATCGCGCTTTAATGCTGAAACGATCAAAAACTTAACGAAATTGTTAAATCGCACGATGGAAATTCAAGCCAGTATTCAAGATGGTCAGTTGTGGCTCACAATAGGCGATGAAAGCTTATTGATTGAAAAAGAAACTTTACAGTTTGAGGAGTAATCCTCTCAGTATCTTCATGTTAAGTTATTGCAAAGTCACACTAAATCTTCAATAGTATGATCAACTCCTCACAATAATTAAATAATGATGATAAAAAAAACAAATATAATGTTGGCAAAAAATGCTTTAACGATGGCTTTGTCTTTGAGTTTCACTCTCTGCACTTCTGTGAATGTTTTTGCCAATAATATTTCCCTCGACTCAATGACCAAAGATATTACTTTTTTAGCAAGTAATGAGCTCAATGGCCGGGCAAATTTTTCTGAAGATATTGATAAAGCGGCTAATTATATCAGTCAGCGTTTTCAGGAAATTGGTTTAGTGCCATTGGAAAGTGAGCAATCTTTCTTACAGTCTTTTGAATTAATCAATATAGCGCCTGAAAAGCTTAGCGCTGTTATCAATGATCTTGAAATAGCAGATAAACACATAACCATGGCAAGTACCATTGAACATTTCAATTGGACGATACCACAAGATTTTTCTACGCATGTCATTGGCAAAGACGATAACATGCGAGCAGTTATTAGTTCGCTTAATCAAACCGGCGGCAAACACTTAGTGTTAATAAACACGGCTCATGCAAAGTTATTTTCGAGCTATCGAGGTTACTTTGCTCGCGGATTAAATAAATTAAAGCTTGAGCACCAAGGCGCCATAGTCATGGTATTAACCGATGAACAACAGCTTGAATCTGTAAACATTTCGGCAACATCAAAGCTTACCAAACATAAACTGACTAATGTGGTGGGCGTATTACCGGGTAAGAAAAAACCGAAAGAAATCGTTCTATTTTCAGGACATTATGATCATTTAGGCATCACTCCTGCGAGTAATAAGCATGATAATGCAGATGTTATTTATAACGGTGCTGATGATGATGCCTCTGGGACAACAGCAGTCATTAACCTCGCGCAATACTACGCAAAGAAAGAAAATAATGCGCGTACATTAATGTTTAGTGCTTTCACCGCGGAAGAAATTGGTGGCTTTGGGTCGCGTTATTTTTCACAACAATTAAATCCCGATGATGTTGTCGCGATGATAAATATTGAAATGATAGGAAAACCTTCTAAATTTGGTCCTGGTGAAATGTGGATGACAGGTATGGAACGCTCAAATTTAGGCAGCTTACTTAATGAAAGCTTAAAAGATAAAGGCAATAAAGTACATCAAGACCCTTACCCTGAGCAGCAATTATTTTATCGTTCAGATAATGCGACATTAGCTCGTTTAGGCGTGCCAGCTCATAGCTTTAGTAGTACACAGTTAGATAAAGATAAACATTATCATCAAGTATCAGATGATTTAGCAAGTTTAAACTTATCTTCTATGCTTCAGGTAATTGAAAGTTTATCGATTGCTACACAAGGTCTTGTTAACGGCGATATTACCCCAACACGCGTTGATGTTAATCAAGTAAAAAAACGCGGTAAAATATATTAACTAGCGGATACATTCACGCAATTTTTCATTCGAAACACCTCATTTGAACGAAAAAAATACCGCAACAACAAAGTAGCTGCGGTATTTTACTTTTCAGTCAAACAAGATTATTTATGATGTTGTCTGCTTCGATTAGCAGACGATTTAGTTCTTGTTGAGCTGCTTTTTGCCACTCGGGTAGACTTATTACTAGAGTGACCTCCCCTTGCTTTATATGTTTTCTGGCTGCTTTTTCTGTCCACATGCTTACTTTGTGTTTTATAAACAGGTTGACTCGCTTTATGCTGTTTTTGCGCCACAACTTTTTGAGAGTTTCTGTCGAACGATTTAACGTTTACCGGTTGCTGCGTTGTTCTTTTGCTAACCACTTTGTTCTGATGGCTCACTATACGCTGTTTATTAACAAGTTTATGATCCCTTTTTGAAACGTTTCGAGTGGTTTTATGCTGAACTTTAACCCTGCTTTTGTTTTTTAAACGTTGAGCAACTTGCTGATGTTTTCGGGTAACAGTCTTAGGTAACACCTTTTTAACACTATGATTTTTCAAGTTATTTTTGTTTTTATAACTTGTGTTTACTACTACTTTATTATGATTATGGCGGATCACACGGTCGTGCTCAACACTTGGTCTATTGCTGCTATAACGATGTTTCACTTTTTTACTACGATAAGCCACGCCACGGCGATGCTGAGGATCATGACTCCAACGTTTAGCGTGATGGCTTGTCGCTATGCGTCTATTTGAATGATAATAACGTTTTTTGTGATGGTGTCTCACCACATGGTGATTACTCCAGTGAAAAGCACTAAAGAAGAAATCAAAACCGATATGCACCGATGAATGCCAATAAAAAGGTCCGTGATAATACGCGTAATGTCTTGGACGATGCCAATACACAGGCGGATAGTGTGACCATCGCCAATGCCCGTAAACTACACGAGTATCATAATAAGGCACATAAATGACTTCAGGCTCAGCCGGTTCTATAATGATGGTTTGTTTTTCTCTAACAATATCGACATTATCCATTTGCGATAAATTGCCAGCTTCATCGGCTTGATGTCTTAAAGTTTGAATACTTGCTAAAACGCTAACTTCATCTTGTAAAAATGCATCGCCAAGTTTTCTCATCCAATCAAGATCATTACTTAGGTTTTCAACGATTCGAGGAAAAGCGACAAGTGCTTTTACGCTAGGATCCCAATCTTTGTCGGCTGCTTTCGATAAAATTTCTTGCCCGTTTTTATTATCATGTTCTTTAATAAATCGATCCGCCTCTATCACTTCTAACGGATAGGTGGCTGCAATTAAAATATGAGTAAGTAAAGTATCGGGATATAACGCGATAGGCGCTAATAGTTGTTCGAGTTGTGCTTGGCTAAACTGAACGCCCTCTGACTGACTTTGTTGAGTGTTTTCATCCGCTATAACAGCAGTTGATGTCATAACTCCTGTAGAAAGCACTAAAGCAGAAATCATCATGGCTGAAGAAAATATGCTCGACGAAAAAATTCTTTTTCGAGATTTTGGTTCTAGTGCTGTTTGATTGATTGAATTAATTGAGCTAATCATAGTTTTCACCTCTCTGTGAGCTATGATTTTCAGTTTACTCGTCGTAAACTGAATGAATACTGAACGAATGTTAATTTTCGATATAATTCACATCCATTCATAAAAATAAGACTACAATTAACTGGAAAACGACACTGTAAATTTGGCTCCGGCCAACTCTGTTGAAGTAGTGATGACTAATGTTCCTTGATAACTTTCTACCAAATCTCGGACAATAGCGAGTCCGATACCATGACCTTGCGCATAAGTATCAGCTCGCGTACCACGCTGTAAGATGCTGTCAATCTTATCGTCGGCAATTCCACAACCATCATCTTCAACCGAAATAATTAACGACGACTCGATTTTACTAATTGTTAAGAGCACCTGCTGATTAGCAACTTTACAAGCATTATCCATTAAGTTGCCAATTATCTCCAAAAAGTCCGCCTCATCACCTTTAAAGATTATGTCAGTTTGCATCCGTTTATTAATAAAAAGGTTTTTATCTTGATATATTTTCTGCAAACTATTTAATAATTTTTCAACACATGGAGCAATTTTAACACCTAAATGCCATGAGGATTGTCCAGCACTCTGCGCACGTTTTAATTGGTGCTCAATCATAGCATTGATTTCATCAAGCTGATTTTGACTCTGGTTTACATCTTCAGCGGATAATTGACCTTGCAGTACAGCTAAAGGTGTTTTCAAACTATGTGCGAGATCAGATAAAGCATTTCGATATCGTTTTCGTTGATTTTGTTCTGTGATTAACAAGGTATTTAGTTGCTCGGTAACTTGTTTTAATTCTTGCGGATACTTTTCTTTCAGTAAGCTTTCTTTGCCTTGTTCAATCCCTAAAATTTCTTTTTTCAAAATAGCGAGCGGTTTTAAACTCCAGTTCAACCAAATGAATTGTAAGAGTAACAACACCGCCATTAACACAAATAACCCTAACCAAAGTTGTTGACGAAATTCAGCCATCAACATTTGATAATCGGCTTGTTGTTTAATGATATGTAAGGTCATTTCTTGCTGAGTGTTTTCTTCACTTGAACTATCTGAAAAACTTACCGAAAAGCTATAAACAAAGTGATTAATATCAACAATTGGAATCGAATAAAAACGACTTTCACCAACCTGAGGAGATTGCAACTCATAAGGGATCACCATGGCAAGTAATGACGCAGAACGCCATAATGTTCGAGGAATATTCCCTTTAGAAGTCATTAACGCGTATAACCCGGATTCACTGGTATTAAACTGATTTTCAGCTAACGCTTCAGGCATCAGTAACAAGCCATCTTCAAACTCAGCTACCGCTAATATAGAGTAAGAATAAGCGACCAGTTCATTTTCAACACTGGCATTCATGTGTTTTTGATAAGCGTTTGAAATAAAAAAAGCAACAATGGGCAAAATCACCATGACCAAAACTAACGCGCTGACAATAATGCGAGACTTTAACGAATTTAAATAACGATGAAAAAAGTGAGTTATCATTGCTTTTAGTCAGACGGAAATTGACGAAGTTTATAGCCTTGGCCGCGCAATGTTTCAATAAATTGATATTGCCCTTGCGGATCAAGTTTTTTACGTAATCGTCTAATAAAAACTTCAATGACATTTGAGTCTAAGTCAAAGTCTTGATCATAAATGTGTTCTGTTAATTCAGTTTTAGATTTTACCTGACCTTGATGGAGCATTAAGTATTCGAAGACCTTGTATTCATAACTACTTAAGCTGACTTCACTATCATCTACTTTTACTAACATACTCGCTGTATCTAAAACAAAAGGTCCGTTGGAGATCACAGGACTTGATTGACCAACACTACGTCTGATCAGTGCATTTAAGCGAGCGAGCAATTCTTCTTGATGAAAAGGCTTAGTGAGATAATCATCAGCGCCAGCATCTAAACCGTCCACTTTATCTTGCCATCGATCACGTGCCGTTAAAACTAAAATAGGAAAA
This sequence comes from Thalassotalea castellviae, assembly GCF_031846185.1. NCBI lineage: Bacteria > Pseudomonadati > Pseudomonadota > Gammaproteobacteria > Alteromonadales > Colwelliaceae > Thalassotalea > Thalassotalea castellviae. Next base: position 99,424 of record NZ_JAVRIF010000007.1, on the reverse strand, counting down.
CTGATCCCCTGGCTTCTTAATGATTTAATTAAGGTTTTACCATCTACTTTTGGCAAACCTAAATCAATAATCGCAGCATCGTAGTTATATTCTTGTCCTTGAAATAAACCTATTTCGCCATCATCAGCAAGGTCAACACTATATTTTGCGGTTTCTAACTGGATTTTTAATTGTTGCTGTAAATCAAGATCATCTTCAACTAATAATACGCGCATTGTTTATCTTCCTGAAATTCGACCCGATACGGCATCAACCGTAACCGTAATAACATGACCATTATTCTTTAATACTTTGACTTTATATCCGCTATTACCATTAACTTTCGTTCGTTGCACTTTCAATATTTTGCCACCAAATTGCGATTTAACTATTCGAGCAGCCTGTTGTGAACTGCTAATAGCAAGTGAACTTGATTTAGCACCTTGAATATATGCACCATGGTATGCGGCAACAGGCATCGCAGAGAAAGACCAAGTAGTAACAACACTACTTAAGACGCTTATCATCAACAATTTTGAAACCTTAGTCATAGAGCTCATTTCACCTACCAATACTGAGTTAATTAAAAACTAGGCTCAGTGTAAAAGTAAACCACCACCAATTCCATAAAATTATCCTTACTGACCCGTTGATATTTTAAAGAGGTAAACTGAATCAATGCTGAACACCTTGTCTATGATTCGTATCAGTGAACAATTAGCGCTAGTTTTTTATTATTAATTTTTATTCATGCAATTTAGTTGTTCAGCTAACATTCAGATTAACTAAGGTTAAATGCGCTTAACGAATACATTTTCAAGGATATTATTATGTTCAAGTCATTAAACCTAGTAGCACTATTGACCTTATTTTCAGCATTAACTATGGCAAATGAGTCGATAGCTAACAACCAGACAATATCTGTCGGAAGCCTTAAGCAAAATTGGCAACAACACCAAGCCATCAAACAATTAAAAACCGTTGAAAACACGTTAAGTAACAGCCTACAGGGTAAAACACGCGATCAAATCTTAAGCCTAAAAAAACAGCAAGTGTTTAAACAAACAAAACCTGCGATGTTAGCGAACAATAACGCAGCATCGACGGCGCAAGATAGCGCGGTTTCAAGTAATAACTGGTATCGAAGCTTTAATATTTACGATGGTTTTAGCCAATTAATTGAAGATTATGATGAAGATGGTTTTTATCAAACCTTTAGTGTCACGTTTGATGCCGATGTGATTGATACTTATCATATTGATCAGGCAAATGTTTACGCTGAGCTGTATTTAAGTAAAAATGGTGGCGATTGGATTCATTATTATACCACCGATATCTTTTCGATTTACGGTGAAAGTGAAAATGATCAATACGAAGTGTATACCACCTTAAACCAAGGTTATATTTCAGATAATTATGATGTATTAATTGATTTATATGAAGTAGGTTATAGCGATATTGTTGCCTCGTATAGCTCAGATAATACCAATGCGTTATATGCATTACCACTAGAAAGCAGTGATTACGATCCAGATTATGTTGAATATCACAGTGAAAGTCATGGCCATGGCGGCTCTACTTCTTTGATGGCCCTGTTGTTACTTTTATTTATAGTCGTGTTTAAAAGTCACATTCAAAAAGCTTAACGTCGTTTAACGTAAGATAATTATCAGCAAGCACTCAGGGATAAACCGAGTAAAATGGCTTTATCCCTTGAACGAACTAAACACATTACAAGGCTAAACTGATGCTATATGTACAATGTATAGCCTTTGCTTCATTTGAATAAATGTTTGTAAACACCTTATCACTTACCCCTAACTCAAGAGGGATAAATTGCACTCCTTTACTTATGCCGTTAATTTCATTGCGTTTATAATGACTCTTTTTGAAGACTAATGATTTATCCCATGACGGGTGAGTTAAATGCAAAAAATCATCGTTTAACAACCGCCATTTTCCTTCAATGTACGACTGAAGGTAATCTTCTTTTTTATCATCCCATTTATTAATTTCAATTATAAATTCATCCGGTTCTTTTAAGTATAAAGTTGTCGCATCTTGACAATCTGTTGCGCCATATTCGTTCACTAAAGGGATTTGATACGTATTATTAATACTATTTGCCTCAGGCTGAACGTATCCTTCAGGAAATAAATATAACCCTAAATTATTTTCAGTAAAGGAATGGTTATTGGCAGATATTAAACTGGCAGTAGAAATATTAAATCCTAGCTTTGATAACACGGCCATTAAAGCATTTAAACGGTCTCTACTGTTGAGGCTAGGAGAATAAACAATGGCATTGTCATTAATATCATTCGGATAAGGTAAGCGATTTAATATCACGTTAAATGAACTTTTATCTATAGCACTTACTACTTCGTTAACTTTATTTTGAGGTAAATGATTCGTATAAAGATGCACTTGTGTTTTAGAACTGCATGAAGCAATGAATAACAGTATCATTATTATTAATATATTTTGCATAATACCTTGTAATTTCAGTAAATCATCTTGGATTGCGAATGTAATATAAATGAAGAGACAATTCCAATATTGCTTTTTATTTACTACACTCAACAGGTTCATCAATAATAAAAACTATAAAAATGAGGAAATAAAAATGACAGAAAAAATAGCAATTCCTAAATGGTTCAAGGTTACCGCAATACTTGCTTTTGTTTGGAATTTACTTGGCTTAATGGCGTTTGTTAGTCATATCATGATGACGCCTGAAATGATCAGTGAATTACCAAGCCAAGAACAAGCTTTATATAATGATTTACCTATGTGGGCGACCGCCGCTTTTGCTATCGCAGTATTAGCAGGAACGCTCGGTAGTTTATTATTAGTGCTAAAAAAGAAAATGGCAAAAATATTACTTATCGCTTCTGTAGTTGGCGTAATAGTACAAAACTATCATTCGTTCTTTGTGATAGATTCAATGGCCGTTTACGGTACAGCAAGCGTAATAATGCCGATTATGGTGTTGATTATAGCTATTACGTTAATTGTATTAGCCAATAAAGCAGAAAAGCATGCATGGCTCAGTTAAAAGGTTATTGATAGGACGAAAAGAATAAATAAAAAGAGCCATACATTGTGGCTCTTTTAGTTTAAATAAATAACATAGCGTATTGGTAAAGTTTCAAAACGAATTACCTAAGGTGCTTAACCTTAACTTTTTATTCATTTTTAAACTTGTTGAGCCAAGATAATACCTTAGGAAAATGATCTTTCACCGCTAATTTATGCGTTAATATATTAATGTGATCATAATCAACTAAGTTACCCGCTTTAACAGATAGCACCGAGAATTTAGCTTGTGGGTTTGATTCAGCAATAAAATGTTTCACATCTTCAGGATGTCCTAATAAAGAATCGTTTATTCCGGTTAAATGCCATGATGCAGGCCAATTAACCTCTTTATTAGCGTCATGATAATTAAAATTATCATGACTATCTTGCCATATCGATTCATTTAACCAAGGAATACTTTGTTGTAAAAAAAGAAAAGTTTCGTTATCTGAACCCGCTTTAAGCTTAACTAGATCAATGTATCTTTTGTGCTTGGCTAATTTTGGCGCTAGCCATCGCCAGAACCAATCAATTTTCAATTTCTTTTTAAAGTGCGTTTGATGAATCACTCTTTTTGTACCAAAAAAAACTAAACGAGCTATATCCTCAACACGATCAGGATTTCTGGCTAAAAATGCTTTTAGTAAAACACCGCCCCATGAATGACAGACAATATGCATCGGTTGCTTAGTACGCGCTTTAATGAAATCGATAAAAAGAGGAATATCGTGATTGATCATTTCCCATTGACCGTGCTCTGCATCCTCTGCTATGGGTGGTTTACTTAATCCTTTTCCCCGAAAATCTGCCACATAAACATCAAAACCATGTTCAGCAAGATAACAACCGAGTCCTCGACCTGACTCAGTATAAAAGATTTTTCCATTCTCCATGGTGCCATGAAGCATAAGCACAGGAATGCCATGTGGTTTTTTGACGATATGACGAAGGTGTAATTGGTGCTCGCCATCATTAATGTATAAAGATTCTTGTTGCATAAGAACCAGCTGATTAATTAACAAGTAAAACTACTTTACACAACAAGAGGTCTGACCACAACTTTAGTTAAGTGCTTTTTTACGTGTGAAAGTCATCATAACGCCTAAACCCGCGAGTAAAACCACAAGAAATAGTCCTACCACACCCAACACTTGATCAAGCGCTTTAATGCCTGTCCAACGTAAATAATGAATATTATAAATGGTATTAATAAAATCTGTATCTACGCCTTGTTGCCGCAGGGTCATGCCTTGCCAATTAAGATTTATTCTAACATCTGTACTAGTTGTAATTAAAAAGTTATCAATTGACTTAATTTCACCATATCTCGCTTTATTGCTTTTAATGGCATCATTAACTAACTGATAAATCGCTTGTTTATCGGGGGGAGCAATAATTTCAAATGACGTAGGTGAAATATGTTGCCAACCTTGCTCTGTTTTGACTAAAACATGATCGCCTAAAATAGTCTTAAGCTGCCTAATTTCAAGCCAATCTTTTTTTCTTTCCAAAAAGTCCGTCTCAGAGAAACTTGTATCCGTTATTGTTCTAGCAAATAAGTCACTCTGTACTAACGGATAAGTTTTGATAACTAAAGGTTGATAAGCTGTTTTATAACCAGGCTTAAAGAAAAAAAACACACCTGTTATCGCCCAAGCAATAAAAGGTAACAGCATAAAAAAGCCTAAGTATTGATGTAATTTTTTCACTGAACGTCCCTGATAATTAGTGTTTTCCATGATTTTAACATATTGATTAAATAACATTTATATCTTTTAACCACATATTATATTTAACCTGAACTCGGCTTACTTCCATGGAAGGTTAAAATTGAGAGATAAAAAAACCTGCTAAAAAGCAGGTTTTTAAATTTATTTATCGTAAATTAAGCCATGTGCACTAACATATTACTTGGCTCTTCTAAGAATGATTTCCATAAATTACAAAAACGAGCGATCGTTCCACCATCAATAATACGGTGATCACCAGACCAACTTACTTGCATAATAGAACGCGCTTCTACTTCACCTTTTTCATTAAAACGCGGTAATTTTTGCAGCTTACCTAACGCCACAATAGCAGATTCAGGTTTGTTAATAATTGGCGTTGCCACAGTACCACCGATTGCTCCGATATTTGAAATAGTGATAGTACCACCTTTCAAAAATTCACTGGCGACACGACCAGAGCGTGCAGCATCAGTTAACTGCATGATATCTTTCGCTAAATCGATAATAGTTTTATTTTGTACCTGTTTAACATTCGGTACTAATAAACCCACTTTAGAGTCAACCGCCATACCGATATTGTGATCATCAAAGTAAGTTAATTCAGTACAATCTTCGTTCGGTTGTGAGTTAACCACTGGGAATTGCTTTAATGCTAATGACATCGCTTTCATGAAAAATGGCATCATGGTTAATTTAATATCTTGTTTGGCATACACTTCTTTTAGTTCGCCACGCAATTTAATTAAATTCGTCATATCGATCTCTTCACAATAGGTAAAATGAGGGATCGTTGAAACTGAATTTACCATTGCTTTTGCCATCGCAGCTTTAACCCCACGAATCGGCTCTGTACGTGTACCGCCTGCACTCGCTTGGTGAGTTGTTACAACATCAGAGGTAGATGCTTGACTTACTAGTTCGTCATTATTGTTAAACGCAACAACATCTTCTTTGTAAACACGCCCTTTTTTACCGCTGCCTGGCACTTGGTGAATATTAACGTTTAGCTCACGAGCTACACGACGAACAGCTGGACTTGCTACCGCTTTTTCATTGATGACTTTAGCAGTTTGTAGTTTAGGCTCAACTTGTTTTTCAACGGAGGTATTTGTTGATTTTGACGCGCTCGCTTGCTGAGTATTCACCTCAGTAGACGTATCGGCTGTTGATGTTGAACCCGCTCTTTCTATTGCAAATAATGGTTGATGTACTTTAGCAATGTCACCTTTGGCATAATGTAACTTCACCACTTTTCCGGCATACATGGCAGGGATTTGCACTAATGCTTTATCGGTCATTACATCAGCAACAGGTTGATCTTCTTCAAGAATATCACCTTCTTTAACAAGCCAATCAACCACCTCACATTCAACAATACCCTCACCAATGTCAGGTAAGATAAAGTCTTCAACAATGACCCCAGACGAGTTTTGTTGCCTTGTCTCAGCAACACTTTGCTCTGTTGTTGATTCATTTGCTTGTGCGATAGTATCGTTAGCCGCTGATGGAGTTTCGTCACTTGGCGTCATTGAAAACAACGGTTGATGAACCTTAGCAATTTCACCTTTTTGGTAAAATAATTTATCGACCACCCCAGAGTGCATCGCAGGAATTTGTACTAAAGCTTTATCTGTCATGACATCAGCAACAGGTTGATCTTCAGCGATGGTATCCCCTTCACTTACTAGCCATTCAACCAGTTCACATTCAACGATACCTTCACCAATATCTGGCAATATAAAATCAATGCTCATGTTTAATAATCCTAGTAATTTACGCTATTTTTAATGGCTTCGTATGTTTTTAAATGATCGCTAACATACTCTTTCTCTAATGCTAATGGATAAGGCGTGTCCATTCCGCAAACTCGTGCTATCGGTGATTCAAGATGTAAAAAACACTCGCTTTGTATGGTGGCGGCTATTTCACTGGCAAACCCTGCTGTTAATGGCGCTTCTTGCGAAATGACTAAACGACCAGTTTTCATTACCGAGGCGGCGATCGTGTCTACATCCCAAGGGAGAATCGAACGTAAATCAATGATTTCACAAGAAATACCGTCGTTCTCCGCCATTTCTGCAGCTTTTTCAATAATTTCCATTTGTGCACCCCAAGCAAGTAAAGTGATATCACTCCCTTGCTTAACAACTTCAGCTTTACCAAGTGGTAATTGATAATCTTCTTCTGGAACTTCGCCGGTTGATGCACGATACAAACGCTTAGGTTCAAAAAATATCACGGGGTTATCATCACGAATTGAAGCAAGTAACAAGCCTTTCGCCTGATACGGATTACGTGGTACGACAATTTTTAAGCCGGGTGTATGGGCAAAATATGCTTCAGGAGATTGGCTATGATATAAACCACCTGCGATCCCTCCTCCATAGGGTGAACGGATCGTTAATTTACCCACATCAAACTCATTACCACTACGGTAGCGAAATTTTGCCGCTTCATTAACAATTTGATCGAAGGCAGGAAAAATATAATCAGCAAATTGGATCTCGGCAATCGGTGTACTACCTTGGGCTGCTAAGCCGTTGGCAAAACCGATAATACCTTGCTCAACTAATGGAGTATTAAAACAGCGAGTTTTACCGTACTTTTCTTGTAAACCACTGGTTGCACGAAAAACACCACCAAAGTGACCAACATCTTCACCAAAACATAATGCGCTGTCGTTTTCTGCCATGGCAATATCTAATGCATTATTAATCGCTTGTAATAAATTCATTTGCGCCATTACTTAATTCTCCCTGCAGTAAACGGGTATGACTCTGGATACTTTTTAATATGTTGTTTTAACTCATTTAATTGCTTGTTAAGGTGTTCAGGAACTTGATCATAAACATCAGTAACTAAGTCTTCTACTGGCGGTTTATCAATTTTTTCAGCCACTTTTACTGCCGCTAAAACCTCTTCACGCAAGCTTTCAAATAAAGCAGTTTCTTGTTCTTCATCCCACCATTTATTCGCTAGCATCCAATTTTTCATTCTTAAGATAGGATCGTGTGCTTGCCATTTTGCTTCTTCTTCACGTGTACGATAGCCAGAAGGATCGTCTGAGGTAGAATGTGCACCAAGGCGATAAGACATGGCTTCAATAATGACAGGTTTGTTCTCTGCTAAAGCATATTCACGCGCAAGTTGTGTTGCTTTTAAAACCGCTAGAATATCGTTGCCGTCAATGCGAATAGTTTTAATGCCATAGCCAACACCACGCGAGGCAATACCATTACCAACAAATTGCTCATCTGCCGGCGTAGAAATAGCATATCCATTATTGCGACAGAAAAAAATCACTGGCGCTTGATGAACTGCAGCCATATTAAGACCAGCATGAAAGTCTCCTTCAGATGCAGCACCTTCACCGAAATAACACATAGTGACCGCTTCTTTTCCTTGCAGTTTTTGTCCGTAAGCATATCCAGCTGCTTGCGGGATTTGTGTGCCTAACGGAGAAGATATCGTCATATAATTTAACGCGTTACTACCATAATGAATCGGCATTTGACGACCTTTACCTAAGTCTTTCTCATTAGAAAACATTTGATTCATAAAGTCTTCAAGTGAGAAACCTCGGTACATTAGAGCACCTTGTTCGCGGTATTGCGCCATGATCATGTCTTGATCTTCAAGTCCTGCAGCACCACCAACACTTGCGGCTTCTTCGCCTAATGCCGCCATATAAAAACTAATACGACCTTGACGCTGAGCACCCACCATTCTTTCGTCTAAGACACGATGAAAAGCCAATGCTTTGTATATTCTGGTTGCTAATGCTTGGTCAATTTTTGGTAATTCTGCACCTTGATAAACATTACCGTCTTGTTGCAAAATTTTGAGGATAGGGATTTCTACAGAGTGACCATCAATAAAAGCAGGTTGATGGACAACCGGGCTTTCTTTATAAACTTCAGCGTTCATAGCATTCTCTTTATTATCAGCCTTGCGAGCAAGGGGGAACGAATAACCATCTTGAATCAAGTATAGGATCACTTTACTTGCCAAGCATTGATACCAAGTAGAATTATTAATTCTGTGTTTTGGTAATATTATTGTCTGGGTCTTTGCCCATAAGTTTAGTACGTTGTTGTAACAACGCACGCACTTTACCTTTACGTCAACTGAAAGGCAAGCCTTGTAATTTTATTACAAAATTGCCCACTAAAAATTGACTACTTTTGTTTACACAATCGAGTAAAATCAAGCCAAAGTTGTCGGCACAACCGTTAATAATGCTCGCTGTCCGATAGCAACTTGCGCATTAGGAAAAATGATTGCCTCACCCTGTTTTTTTACTTTTATTTCATTTTCGCCATCTTGTGCGAGTACATAATCAATTGGGAAATCGGTGAAATTTTCAACATCGTCACTAAAGTTCAAACGAAAATTGTCTGCTGTTCGGTTAATAATTTGAGAAATGACAAAAATATTAAAGTCGTTTTCATCGTATGCCGAATAATGCAGAGGTTGGCCACTGATAAACTTTTCTAACGTGCTTTTCACTTGAGCAAATTCACTCATATCATTTTCACCGAATGGCTTAACCTTTCCTAATTCTACAGTGAAGGCATCGGCGCCAAATTGATGAGCAGAATAATAACTGAAGGTGGTTGTCGGAGAATTTGACAGTAAGATAGTATTAACACCGCAAGCTTTCAAAAATTGTAATTGTTCTGTTTTTCTTGCTTTACCATGCGTATGCGGATAGACCGCAAATTTATCGTATTTCGCACCTCGAATGGCAGTGTGAAGATCATAATGAAATCGTTGTCTTGACGCGGATAATTTCGCGCCTTCAAGATAAAAGTTACTGACAGTATTTTCAAGCAATAATGCACGATGGCGCTCTTTATTGATCAACCCCGAACCTGCACCTTGATCAATTGAATGCCCACCGGAGAATAACCGGTTCATATTTTCTTCGACAAATCGTTCAGCAATATTCATCGCAGCAGGATTGCCAAAAATAAATAGCACTCGTTCAGCTAATTCGAGTTTTCCTAAAATCAGTTGTTGAACAAGCTTTGCACATATTTCAATAGGAGCAGTTTCATTGCCATGTACACCACTGGATAAAATAATATCTTTGCTTGTTGAACGTTCTATAGGCTCAAAGGTTATCAATCCCGTTTCTAAAACGGTTACTTTGCTTTTTGTTTGGCTGCTTTGATGCTTAACGGTAAATGAAAAACCATTGGGTAAAGACCACTCGTATTGACGAGTTAAAGATAAAAAGTCGCCAGTTTCTTGTAATTGCTGCTGAATGTTATCCACAAATATTTCTTAAAATGCTAAATACGTGGTTATATTGTACGTAAATTTATCAATGAATGTGTTATTTAACGAAAAATAGTGATGGAAAAAAACTTAGTTTTTGTCAACTTGATAAAACATTTCATCGACACTTCCATTTAGTATCACTTGCAGTAATCACAAGAACCCGAACAAAATATAATTTAAACCGCTTGAATAGTGCCTGCACCTTTATGTTTAGCTTGGATCAAAGCATCTTCAATATTATGTAATAAGTGGTCTACAGAATCTGTTTTTTGCCAAACAGCGTATGCAATACTACAAGTCAGCGATAAAGTAGCAGGCATGATTTTACCATTCACACACTCTTGTAATTGCAAGGCGAACTCATTGGGACTAATGATATCTTTTGAGGGAACTACGACTAAAAAATTATCATCAAGCCAACGGAATATTTGTGCAGAGTAAGGGATAACATTGTTCAGTCGTTGAGCAACATGTTGGATCACGGCATCACCGACAATTTGTCCATAACTGTCATTAATTTTTTTAAATTTATCTAAATCTACTTGATAAACCGTAAACAATTGATCTTTTTTTTGCGCCAATTCACACCACGTAATTAAACTAATTTGCCCAGCACGTCGGTTAGGCAATCCAGATAAGGGGTCAACTAACGACATTTTTTCTAACGTACTTGCGACTAAACCTAATTCTTTAATACGGCGATAAGCGAAAATCAAAAAGCTTACACTGACACTTAAAGCAAGCAATAACAAAGTGCCTACCGGCAAAGATTGATGTTCTTGGGAGAAAAAATATAAGTGTGCTAAAAAGTCCACTTGAGTATAGAGGATTAACAAAAAAAGATTTACCGCTGCAATAATCGATAAATCTTTTTTAACGGTTGGACGATGTATATATGTTCTATGAGGCATTCATTTAACTTCATGATAGTTGCTCTACACAAACTATTGCACAAATAAATAATTTCGCCATTATTTTGTCACATTAATCGAATTTACGTTATAAACCCGCTTGTGAAAAAGCGTTATTGACTAATTTTTGAGCATCGGTAAATATTTCGTTTAAATGCGCTTGACTAATAAAGCTTTCTGCATAAATTTTATAAATATCTTCTGTTCCCGAAGGACGTGCCGCAAACCAGCCATTTTCAGTGGTTACTTTGATACCGCCAATCGCAGCGTTATTTCCTGGTGCATGAGAAAGGACTTGAAGAATTTTTTCTCCCGCCAAAGTATCGCTGGTAATATTGTCAGCAGACAATGAAGTTAATACCTTTTTCTGCGCTGGCGATGCCACGGCTTCAATGCGTCCATAACACGGCTCGCCAAGCTCTTTTGCTAATTCTAGATAATATTGATACGGGTCTTTACCCGTTACCGCTAAAATCTCCGCTGCTAATAATGCCATAACAAAACCGTCTTTGTCGGTTGTCCAACAACTGCCATCTTTTGCGATAAAGGAAGCGCCTGCACTTTCTTCCCCACCAAAGGCATATTCAGCACTATGAAGCCCATCGACAAACCATTTAAAGCCAACAGGTACCTCAGAAAGTGGTCTGTCGATAAGTTTAGCAACTCGATCTATCAACGAACTTGACACTAACGTTTTACCAATTTTACAGCTTTTCGGCCATTGACGATGTGTCATTAAATAATGAATTGAAACGGCAAGATAATGATTAGGGTTCATTAAACCACCCGACTTCGTCACAATTCCGTGGCGATCAAAATCTGGATCATTAGCAACCGCCACATCATATTTATCTTTTAATGAAATTAACCCCGACATAGCATAAGGAGAAGAACAATCCATTCGAATTTTGCCATCTTTATCTAATGGCATAAAAGAAAAGCTCGCATCAACAACAGGATTAACCACGTCTAATTTCAATTGGTATTTGTTGGCAATAACCGACCAATAATCAATACCAGAGCCACCTAAAGGATCAGCGCCAATATGAACCCCGGCCTTAGCAATAGCCTCCATATCAATTACTTGACTCAACTCATCAACATAAAAAGCAATAAAATCTTGTTTTGTAAGTAACGTAGAATTAAGAACTTGTTGATTAGAGAATTGTTTTGCTTCTGACATCTCATTAGCAATAATATCGTTAGCCCGCTTTTCAATGAGCTTAGTAATTTCACCTTCAGCAGGACCACCATGAGGTGGGTTATATTTTATGCCACCATCACAAGGAGGGTTATGTGATGGGGTTATGATCAAACCATCGGCTTGGTCATCATGGTTTTTATTATGGACAATGATTAAGCGTGAAATCACTGGCGTTGGAGTAAAACCCTCATCAGATTGAATTACCACAGGAACGTTATTTGCGATCAGGACAGAAAGTGCGGTTGCAAAAGCTGGCTCCGATAACGCATGGGTATCTTTCCCTAAAAATAACGGGCCTTGATATCCTTGTGCTGTTCGGTATTCTGCCACCGCTTGGCAAATCGCAATAATATGCTGCTCATTAAAACTAATTTTCTTCGCATTACCACGATGTCCAGACGTACCAAAACTAACACGCTGTGCCTCAATAGAAACATCCGGTTGCTTGATATAATAATCTGTCACTATTTGAGCAATATTCTCTCTATCTTCTGGTAAAGAGGTTTGCCCTGCACGCGGATGAATTGACATATTAGTTCCTTTTATTTGGTGATTTTAAAAAGTGTTTACAATAAATCTCGTATTTTTTCAATTTCAACTGCTTGATAACCCAGCGCTTTTGCGACTTCAGTGATCATCATTTTTTTTCGAGTCGTATTTGAATTGGTCATGACCCAAAATGAACTATCAGGGATTTGACGCGGTTTAGTACTGCTGCCACTTTCAGCTAATTCTTGTTCACTACGCGCAAAATATAATCTGTCGCGACCACGTATTTCGATCACAGCAGAAAACTGCTCACCATGAACACGATGTAATGCTGAAAGAATAAGTAGAAAGCGACCGACAACGCCTCGTTGAGTGGCTAACTCTTCTTTATTAATATAATTAAAGACGCTCTCTGCAGTACGCGGTAAAGTAGCAACCGTTTTTTGATGAATCAACGGAGTATTGTCAGACGACGATGATTGCACAAGAACCGATTCAATTTTTTTGGGTGTTGCTGTTTTTTGCTCAGATAAATCAGCAGGTAAAGATAATAAACGACGAAGAATTGAAGAAGCGCTTTCCCCGATATATTGTGTCTTGGAAGCTAAATATTGATAAAGTTCTTCATCTATTTCTATATGTTTCATTGAAAACCTAAGGGACGTTAATAGAATAATTAATACAAGATGATTATACTGAGCTTGCTGCTAAGTCTCTATAGGCAAAATACAATATTCCAAATTATTTTCATCCATTCAATCGCTTAATTTTAAAAAACGGTAAAATATTTCAATGGCATTACTTAATTATCAACAATCAGGAGAAGGTGAAAACCTCGTTTTGATACATGGGCTTTTTGGCAGTTTAGAAAACCTTAACATGGTGGCGAAAACGCTAAATCAAGATTTCTGTGTCACTAACCTTGATGTGCGAAATCATGGTTTATCATTTCATGAAAATAATATGGAATACCCTACTTTAGCACTGGACATTATCGATACTTTAGATCATTTAAATATTGAATCAACGCATTTATTAGGTCACTCAATGGGTGGAAAAATAGCGATGCAAGTAGCGTTAGATTTTCCTGAACGAGTGAATAAACTGATTGTTGCTGATATTTCGCCAGTTCAATATCCACAGCACCATGATCATATTATTACGGGTCTTCAATCGATTGATTTAAGTAAAATAACCAATAGAAAACAAGCGGATGAACAGCTTGCTCAATACGTTGATGATAAAGGCGTAAGACAGTTTTTGTTGAGGAATTTACATAAAGTGGCAGATAAGTTGGCATTTAAATGTAACCTGTCGTTCATTGCTCAATGTTATCCGCAAATTATTAAAGGCTATCAAGGGAGTCATGTTTTTCAAAAGCCTACCTTATTTATTAAAGGTGGCGATTCTGATTATATCACCGAACAACATCGGCCCATCATCCGTCAGTTATTCCCTCACAGTAAAGCGAAAATTATTCAAGGTACGGGACATTGGCTTCATGCTGAAAAAACGGCGGCTTTTAATAACTCGGTTAAAAGCTTTCTATCACAGGAAGCTTGACAAACAATCATCCATTTTTATGAAAATATAGCTATTTTAACTTTTCATGATCTAAATTAACTATTTCTGCTGCAGATCCAGTATAAACACAGGTAAAAATAATGTGTTTAGTCATCGCATTATGCTATAGTCCTGCGTGAAATTTTTAGGGTGGAATATGCTTGCAGAACACTTTGTACTAATTGAAACGATTGGACTAAACTTATTTTTTGCTTTTATCTTTATTTTCATAGGGTTATCAATTCACGATATTATGAAAAAAAATGATGTACCTAAAATGGGCCGTTATACGGTTTATTTTGTATTATTCCTAGGTTGTGCAGGATTTATTGCAAAAGGTATTATTCAGTTTATCTGGGAAAGCCAAGGCGTAGGTTAACAATGGCAAAAGAAGCAACAGATTTAACAACAATCGATTTATTTAGTGACGATAAAAGGCCTGGGCGTCCTAAAACAAACCCGCACTCTCGGAGTGTTCAGGTAAGAATTAATAAAAGAAATCAAGTAAAACGCGATAAAACGAATGGTTTGAAACGCGTTGAATTTAAAATTCATGAAAACTTGATAAACCAATTGGATCAATTAGCGAAAAATACGGGCAGTAACCGTAGTGAGTTAATTGAATCACTGCTAGTAAAAGCACTAGCGTTAGATGAAAATTAAAGATTTAAAAAGGTTATAACTCAATGGCAATTGTAGGTTTATTTTTCGGTAGTGATACTGGCAACACCGAAGCTGTAAGTAAAATGATCCAAAAGAAATTGGGCAAGAAATTAGTTGATGTAAAAGATATCGCTAAAAGTACAAAAGAAGAGATCGCTGAATTTGATCTGATAATTTTAGGTATCCCAACTTGGTATTATGGTGAAAACCAATGTGATTGGGATGATTTTTTACCTGAGCTTGAAGAAATTGATTTTACTGATAAATTAGTCGCTATTTTTGGTTTAGGTGATCAAGAAGATTATGCCGAATATTTTTGTGATGCGATGGAGCCATTACGTGATATTTGTGAATCAAAAGGCGCTATTATGGTGGGTAGTTGGCCTAATGAAGGTTATGAATTTGAAGCATCAAAAGCCTTAATTGATGAAAATACTTTCATTGGTCTGTGTGTGGATGAAGACAGACAACCCGAATTAACCGAGCAACGCGTTGATAAATGGGTAAATCAAATTCATGATGAAATGTGTTTAGCAGAATTAGCTGATTAATCCTCATCAAGTGTTTCGATGCATAGAAAAAGCCCGCGTAAACGTGGGCTTTTTCTCATTCAAAGTTCGTTAATCCTTATGAATTTTAAGGATATTTAGAATGAATTTTCGCAGTTAACAATCAATAATAATTGGTAAAAAACATCAATTTTCACAATTAAGTCTTTTAACCCACTTCAATACCTCCTATAATTTTATCCATATTTATAAAGTTGAGAATGAACTGCATGCCAGATCAAAATGAAGAGCTAAAAAGAGCAGGATTAAAAATTACACTGCCGAGAATAAAAATTTTAGCCATTTTGCAAGATCCTCAAAACCAGCATATTAGTGCTGAAGATGTTTACAAAATTTTACTCGATCATAACGAAGAAATTGGTTTAGCGACTGTGTATCGCGTTCTTAACCAATTTGATGATGCAGGTATAGTTTCGCGTCACCACTTTGAAGGTGGGAAATCAGTATTCGAATTAAGTCATAAAAAACATCATGACCATTTAGTGTGTTTAAAATGCGGTAAAGTGGTTGAATTTGAAGATGACGTTATTGAACAACGTCAAATTGATATTGCAAAACACCATAAAATAAAACTCACCAATCATAGTTTATATTTATACGGTGAGTGTGAAGACGAACAAGCTTGTGAAGCTTATCGACAAGCGAACAACTAACCTTTGTTCACTTGATAAAAGCACTCTTTAGAGTGCTTTTTTTCTCTATTTATAAGCCCCTTAAATCAGTTTTTCATAGCCTTTGTTAAAATTTTTAAACTTAGTCTCTCCCTTATAAAGCATCAACCAACAACACAAAAACAGTTATAACATATAACCAAAAAGAATATACGTTTTTTTTCATACCCTTTTTTTACCCAACTTTTATCGACAAGTGACAGCAATTTCATTGCTTGTATTTTCCAAGCTGGCAGCTATTTACATTGAATAATGCAGTTCTACTTTGCACGGTATTCCTATTTAATTAAATAAAAAATGTAAAGGCTTACATTATTACAAAATTGTTACATTTTAAGTTTTGATGAAAAAAACATCATTGAAATCTTGGGAATTTGTATGCTAGTTTAATTTTTGAACAACTAAAAATAACAACACAACCCACGAAGGGGGTTCAAGTGAAAACAAGTCAAATAAAACCTCAAATGACTGCTATCAGCACGTTATTCTTTCTATTAGTTTCACCTACATTACTGGCTGCTGACTGTACCGGCATAGCGACATGGCAGACAGGTCAAACGCATAACGGTGGCAGCCAAGTCGTTGCCGATAATGCTCTATATGAAGCCAATTGGTGGACACAAACTAACCCTGTGGAGAATTCTGGTCAATGGCAAGATTGGTCTCTTTTGGGCGACTGTGACAGCGCTGTCAGCAATCAAGCGCCCCAAGTTACTCATTTAATTCCGAATTCTGGATTTACTGCGACCGAAAATGACAGCGTTGTCATCTCTGCAAATGCAACCGATGATCAATCAGTCGCACAGGTTGCATTTTATATTGATGGTCAACTATTGATAACAGACACTAGCGAACCTTATGAAACACAGTGGCAAGCAATGGTTGGCGATCATGTTATTTCCGCCATAGCGACCGATAATCAAGGAGTGGAATCATCAAGTGTTTCGTCCAACGTGGTCATTTCATCATCAACCACTCCTAGTAATCAATCTCCAGTAGCTAATATCACCGCTGCACATTCAGATCCTTTGCAGCCGGGGGATTCAATTCAATTCACATTAACAGCTACAGATGAAGACGGTACTATTAACGAACTAAAATTTGTACAAGCGCAACATTCTCTTATTACGGTAAACGCCGCTCAAGCCACTTATAGCTGGCAAGCTACAGCTGTGGGGACATATTCATTTACTTTACAGGCAACCGATAACGAGGGAGCAAGTCATTCGGTTAACTATTCGGTGACGGTTACAGCAACCAGCACTAGCGAAGATCCAGACGAATGCCGCCCTGCAGGCTTATATCAAACACCAAATGTTAATACTCCGTATTGTACTGTCTATGACGTTAATGGCCGGGAGATCATGGGGGCAGATCATCCTCGTCGCATTATTGGGTATTTCACCAGTTGGCGTAATGGCGCTAACGGTCAACCAAGTTATTTAGTTAATGATATTCCTTGGGATAAAATCACACATATTAATTATGCTTTTGCTCATGTAGATGATAATAACAAGGTATCAATTGGCGATCCGCTGGCTGAAAATAATCCCGCGACTAATATGGAATGGCCCGGTGTTGTGGGTGCAGAAATGGATCCTGAGTTTTCTTACAAAGGCCATTTTAATCTTCTAAACAAATACAAAAAACAATACCCAGATGTTAAAACTTTAGTCTCAGTTGGCGGTTGGGCTGAAACTGGCGGCTACTTTGGAGAAAACGGACGTGTCGCCAGCGGCGGTTTTTATACCATGACCACCAATGCTGATGGCAGTGTAAACTATCAAGGCATTCAAGATTTTAGTGACAGTGTCGTAAACTTTATTGAAACCTATGGTTTTGATGGTGTCGACATTGACTACGAATACCCATCATCTATGAATGATGCTGGTCATCCGGATGATTTTGATATTTCAAATGCAAGACGTACCGGATTAAATGCTTCATACCAAGTATTAATGAAAACCCTTCGAGAAACCTTAGATATTGCAGGTCAATCTGCAGGGAAACATTATTTACTCACTATCGCCTCCCCTTCTTCGGGTTATTTATTACGTGGCATGGAAACATTCCAAGCGGCACAATATTTAGATTACGTAAATATCATGTCTTATGATCTACACGGTGCTTGGAATGCACATGTCGGTCATAATGCTTCATTATTTGGCACGGGTAAAGACTCTGAATTAGCAACCTGGGGGGTATATGAAACCGCAGAATTTGAAGGTATAGGTTATCTAAATACCGACTGGGCGGTGCGATACTTTAGAGGGGCACTGAGTGCGGGTCGTATTAATATCGGTATTCCTTATTATACACGAGGTTTTAAAGATGTATCCGGCGGAGAGAATGGTTTATGGGGACAAGCGCCGTTACCAGATCAAAACGAATGTCCAAAAGGTACCGGTAGTGGTGATAAAAACCAATGTGGAAATGGTGCGATTGGAATCGATAATTTATGGCACGATGTTGAAAATGACCGTGAAATCCCGGCAGGAAGTAATCCATTATGGCATGTAAAAAACCTCCAAAATGGCGTAATACCTAGTTACCTTAATATTTATGGACTTGATCCTCAAAATGATCCACAAGATCAGCTAGTTGGAACTTACCAACGATTTTATGACGAAATAGCCGTTGCACCTTGGTTATGGAATGAACAGAAGAAAGTGTTTATTTCCATCGAAGATGAAGAGTCTATGACCACAAAAGTAGAATATGTCATTAATAATGGTCTAGGTGGCATCATGTTCTGGGAGTTGGCGGGTGATTTTGATTATGACGCTGACCAAGATGAATACTTTATGGGCTCGTCGTTAACTCGCTTGGCTTATAATCAATTTCAACAAAGTGGTGTTCAATATGACATCCATACCGGCAATCCAAACTTTGTCGTGCCAAGTAAGGCCGTCGATATTGAATTTACCGTAAAAGACTTTCCAATCGGTGATAACAATTACCCAATTAGCCCAACCTTTAGTTTTACCAACCGTTCTGAACTTGATTTAAGCGGAGCCAAAGTTAGCTTTGATGTACCTGTAGCAACGTCGGCAATATTTAAGTCCAACTGGGATGCACAAGAGAAACTTGGTATGGCTGTAGAAGTGAATGCCTCAAACGCAGCCGGTAATAACATTGGTGGCTTTGATAACGAATTTCATCGTTTTTCAATCACTTTTATTAATGAATGGGGAGGAGAAGCAAAATCATTTACTCCAAATCAAACCATAGATGCTCAAGTCATGTACTACATGCCAATCACAGGTCCGGTAAATTTTTCAATTGAAAAAGACGGTCAAGTTTATGCGTTCAGTGCTCAATATCCGACTTTGCCTATTGCTGAAGTAAATGATCCAGCTGATCCAAGCGATCCTGTTGATCCGAATGGAGAGTGCGAAGGCACTGCAATTAGCGATATTCCGATTTATCCAGATTGGCCACAAACCGATTGGGCTGGTAATCCAAGTCACGCTACTGGTGGTGACTTAATGTCGCACAATAATGCCATTTTCAAAGCGAAATGGTGGACAAACACTGAACCAGGGACCACAGCAGATTGGCAGCAAGTCTGTAATTAATAATGCCCAACCACAACTTAAATAGTTTGTGGTTGCATTACAAAGCGTTAAATAAATTTCAATACAAATAATAACTAAAAGGTGAAGTCATGAATAAACGATTATTAACTATGATGGCGATTAGCACTGCCGTAATGTCTTGGCAGTCCATTGCTGCTCCATCCACACCAAGTATAAATTGGGAACCTCAAGAATACTCCTTTGTAGAAGTGGACCTTGAAGGAAATGGCTCCTATAAAGATATTGTTACCGTACACGATGAAGTTAACATTAACATCGAATGGAATGCATGGAGTGGCGATGGTGGCGATAACTATAAAGTGTATTTTGACCAGCAATTAGTTAACTCAGGCACTTTACCAACAGGCACTAAAAGTGGCGTCATTAATTTTCCTTATCAACAGTCTGGTCGCCACACTTTATATGTTGAGTTATGTGAAGGTACATCCTGTGCCCGAAGTGATGGAAAACCAATTGTTATTGCCGATACCGATGGTGGACATTTAGCGCCGTTACCCATGGATTATGATCCTAATAACGGCGATTATGGAACAAAACAAGATTTGGTAACTGGAGCATATTTTGTCGAGTGGGGCATTTATGGTCGCGACTTTGACGTAACCAATATTCCAGCCCATAACCTAAGCCATATTCTTTACGGCTTTATTCCAATTTGTGGCCCAAATGAATCACTAAAGGAAATTGAAAATGGTGGCAGTCACAATGCTTTAGTGAAAGCTTGTGGAGGCTCAAACGATTTTGAAGTAGTCATTCATGACCCATGGGCAGCCATTCAAAAAGCGTTACCGGGTGTAGATTCTAGCGATCCTATTCGTGGTACTTATGCACAGATGATGGCTTTAAAGCAACGTTATCCAGATTTGAAAATATTACCTTCAATTGGTGGTTGGACGTTATCAGACCCTTTTTTCTATTTCACTGACAAAGCTAATCGCGATACTTTTGTCGCTTCCGTTAAAACCTTTTTAACGACTTGGAAGTTTTACGACGGGGTTGATATTGATTGGGAATATCCTGGGGGCGATGGCGCAAGTACTACCTTAGGTGATCCAGCCCAGGATGGAGCCGCCTATGTAGCTTTAATGGCTGAATTAAGAGCCATGTTAGATGAACTTGAATCGGATACTGGCCGTGAATATCAACTGACTTCCGCTATAGGTGTCGGTTATGACAAGATTGAAGATGTTGACTATGGTAATGCGGCACAACACATGGATTATATCTTTGCCATGTCATATGATTTTTATGGGGCTTGGAACAATGTTACTGGTCATCAAACAGGTATTTATTGTGGTTCCCATTTATCAGCTGATGAATGTAATGGTACTGGCTTAGATGATGAAGGCGAACCTCGCAAAGGACCGTCGTATACCATAGACAATGCGTTAAATTTGTTATTAGCGCAAGGCGTTCCGTCGAAACAAATCGTCGTTGGCACCGCTATGTATGGTCGTGGCTGGGAAGGTGTCTTAGATAGCAACGCTGACATTTCTGGTAATCCGATGACCGCGCCCGGCAATGGTAAATTGACCGGTACTTCTGCAGAAGGTGTATGGGAAGCTGGTGTAATAGATTACAAAGGGATCAAAGCCAATATGATTGGCACGGCGGAAACAGGTATCAATGGCTTTGAAATTGGTTATGACAAAGCTGCAGAGGCTGCGTATGTTTGGAATCGTTCAAATGGTAAATTAATCACTTATGATAGTCCTCGTTCTGTTATCGCTAAAGGTCAGTATGTTAAAACACATGATTTGGGCGGTTTATTTGCTTGGGAAATTGACGCTGATAATGGTGATATCTTAAATGCCATGCACCAAGGTTTAGATGACGGTACGCCACCGACGAATAAAAAACCGGTCGTGTCTGTCACCAATTTAGTCTCGGTAAATTCGGGTGAATCGACATCTATTACAGCAACGGCAACCGATGCCGATAATGACCCCTTAAGTTATAGTTGGACAGCTGATAGTGCATTAACACTTTCAGGCAGTAATACTGAAACCGTAAGTATTACCGCACCAAATGTCAGTCAAGATACCGACTACACTGCAATCATTAACGTCAGTGATGGTACCGACACGGTCAGTAAAAGTGTTGTGGTACGTGTTATCGCGCCATCGTCGAGTAATAACGCCCCCGTAGTTGACCCTATTGACGACCTAACGGTTGATGAAGGCGTATCGGTTAATATTACCGTAACGGCTTCCGATGCAGATAATGATCCACTTAGCTATCAGTGGACGGTTCCTGCAGGAATAACATTAACAGGCTCTGGTGAAAGCATCACATTACAAGCCGGTGAAGTTTCAACTACCACCACATATATAATTACCGTTTCGGTGAGTGATGGTACAGAACAATCAAGCACCAGTTTTAATCTCACGGTAAATGATACTGATGTAACAAACCCGAGCGATACATGGGATCCATCCGCTGTGTATACCGCCGACGATATCGTGATTTATCAAGGTATTGAATATCGAGCTAAATGGTGGACTCAAGGTGATCAACCAGACTTAGGTGGACCGTGGGAAGCGGTTAATCCTGACACCTCAACAGGTGATTGGAACCCCAACGCTATTTATCATG
Source organism: Thalassotalea castellviae (assembly GCF_031846185.1). Taxonomy (NCBI): domain Bacteria; kingdom Pseudomonadati; phylum Pseudomonadota; class Gammaproteobacteria; order Alteromonadales; family Colwelliaceae; genus Thalassotalea; species Thalassotalea castellviae. The sequence goes on along the minus strand of NZ_JAVRIF010000007.1, from coordinate 77,087 downwards.
GTGGAGATCAAGTCATCCATAATGGCGATACCTACACAGCACAGTGGTGGACTCAAGGAGAAGAGCCTGGTGTTAGTGCGGTATGGGTAAAACAATAATCTTAAAGGTATTATTGAATACTAAATAAACCAGTCATTTAAATTAATGCCGATCACATAAGTTGATCGGCATTTTTCTTTGTAGTGATTGCGTTAAATACTATTTAGCCCTTAACAAAATCTAAATGAGCAACACACTAGGGCGTTCTTGATAAATTAAAGTTAATAAACGCCAACATAAATTAATATGAATATAAAAGAATTGATATTTTGTTACCGTTAACCATTGGAAGATAAACAAAAGATAAAGATATCAGACTTTCATAAATCAGTGAGGCGATTAAATTATCTAAGACCACTGAGTAGTGCAACAGCAAATACTTTTATAAATATTTTAATCATTCCAATCAATAAACTACCTTAAGTTTTATATTGAAAAATCGTCCATCGGATCACTAAAATATTTTTATATTTGTTCACCTATATTCGATTTTGTGCTTTTTAAAAAGGGCTCAGTAGCTTTTGTCTGCGCTAGGCTGCCAGCGCATTTGATACTCTAACTGCGTCTCGTTTTCTATTATAAACCCTTGTCTCTTATACAGTTTTAACGCAGGATTCGCCAATAGCACATTTAAAGTAATCGCCAAATTTCTCTCTTGCGCTTTTTTCTTTAATAACGATAAAACCCGCGTACCAATACCGCAATTATGAAACGCGGGTAGAATCTGAAATTGCCGAATATGTAACCTATCTTCTAACAAGGCAAATTTTACTAATCCTATTTGCTCGTTATCTTTACAGATGATATGTGAATCAGTAAAAAATTCATCAATACGTTGAAAGTGCTGTTGATCATTCATAACCAGACCAGCTTTTTCCAAGTGTGCTGTCATTGATGTTTTTCTTAGAACAAGCAAAAACGGTTTATCAAGTTGACTCGCTTTTTTAAAACTAATGGTTGATTTCATAACAACTATTTTTCAAAAAGTGAAAGAAAATTTAATCCTGATTATAACGAGCTTTAAACTAAAAACGAGTTTTCGTGTGCGAATTTCTAAGCCGTTTTTTCATCGATGCACTGACCTTAGTGCTCCATTGAAAACACGTTAAACCTGTCACGACAAAAACAGCACCGATCATTAAATTGAAAGACACATGTTCGTTGTTTAATAACGCACCTAACGACAACGCCAACACTGGGGTGATCATGGTAATTAGCGCAACCGTGCTCGCCGTTAACTTTTGTAACACGTAAAAATACGCAATAAAACCGATCAAAGAGCCAAATACCCCTAAATAAACAATGGCCAGAATTGAGCGTAGTTGCCATTGTTGATAATTTAATGAACCATCAAAAATTAACCAAACGAGTAAAAATAAAGGAGTGCATAATAATAACGCCCCTATAGTCGTTGATAATGGATGAATTGTAATGGTTATACTTTTAACTAATACGCCGCTTAAGCTAAAAAATAATACAGCAAATAGTACCAATATTATCCCTATATAGCCGTTTTGCGATAGCAACAAATTATCTAAGCAAACAATGAATAACCCTATTAACGCGACCACTAGCGCTATTTTTTTTGTTAACGTAAATTTGGGCTCATGGATCAGTTTTTGTGCAATCACCCCTGATAAAATTGGCGCTAAACCAAAAATAAGTGAGATCAAGCCTGAAGAAATATACTGGGCAGCATAATACGAAAGTAACATGCCACCAAAAATACCTAATGCCGAAAATAAATAAAGCTTAACTGCATCACGATGCCATGGAAGCGAGATACGATTAATTTTGATTAATAACAGTCCTAATATTAACGCGATTAACATACGCAAAAGTACCGCTAAAGTAGGATGTACAGATTCACTACTCCATACAATACCTAGCGGTGTTGTAGACCAAATAAGGACCACAGCAATATAGGCTGTAGAAACATTCATTGCATTTCTCCTTGTTCTCATTCCTGAGTTAACGTAATTCCAAGGTTAAATCCTTGGTAAAAGTGCAATTGACACTGAAGTATTCGGCTAAAAAACAAAAAACCGCAGTGGACAAACTGCGGTTTTTAAAATGTTAAAGGTTTGTTTTACATTTTAATCCACAGTAGATTCCCACCAGCGCACGACGATATTCGTCATACTCTTCTGGCGACAATTGACTAAAAGGAGGATTAAAAGGTATTTCATTAAAATAAATTCTATTTAATTGTTTTATAGTGATATTGAGCAATTAAGTTATGCCAATATGCGGTAAATTGATAATGACTGCCACCAACTTTTATGTCAATCATTTATAAAGTCCGTTTTCACATTTTATGTAATTTAAGCTTTTTTCAAATAAGAAGCGACTAGTACGATACGGGTACCATTCACTTTACCTTCAATATGCTCAGGATTGTCAGTTAAGGTAATACCACGCACTAAGGTGCCTTGTTTTGCAGTAAAATTCGCCCCTTTAACTTTCAAATCTTTAATCAGAGTTACATCATCACCGTCATTAAGCTCAGCGCCATTACTATCGCGTGTTGGTCCTTCACGCTCTGCGGCTGCAATACCCTGCTCTGCCCAAGTTTTAACGTCATCTTCCATATAAATCATAGCTAAAGCATCTTGTGCCCAACTTTCAGTGGAAAGTTTATGTAACATACGATATGACATAACTTGTACCGCAGGCTCTTGATTCCACATACTATCGTTTAAACAACGCCAATGGTTAATATCTACTTCGCTTTTGCCATCAAGCTGACTAATACAGTTTTCACAAAGATATACACTTTGTTGAGCGCTTAAATCACTCGTTGGGGGTACAGGATACACAGCTAAGTTATTTGTTGATGTACAAAACTCACAACTATTATTACTACGATTTTTTAATGCTTGCTCAGTAGGCATATTAAGGCTCCTATAAAATTTGCCGCTATTATGCCTCTTAACAGGACTTTCTGCGATCACTTTATTGCGTATATGGTAATTAAATATGCAAAATGCAAAATGCAATTATCTTTAAATTGAAAGTAATAAAAAGGCCGCAATTAGCGACCTTTAAATATAATAAATAGAGCAATGAATTTAGTTGTTTATTTCATTCGCTTGTTCTTTGACATCAAGTCCTTCTTCACCTGCAAATTTATCAACCCATAATGCAATCGCACCATCGCCGGTGACATTACACGCAGTACCAAAGCTATCTTGTGCTAAATAAAGTGCAATCATTAACGCTAATGCCGCATCAGTGAAACCTAACATACTCGCCAATAGCCCTAATGCTGCCATTACTGCGCCACCTGGTGCGCCGGGCGCTGCTATCATAGTTACGCCAAGCATTAAAATAAAGCCCATCATAGTAGCAATACTAGGCACAGATAATTCAGGAGTCATTAACATCACAGCGGTGGCACAGGTGATAATAGTGATAGTTGAACCACTTAAATGAATAGAGGCACATAAAGGTACAGTGAAATTAGCGACACCATCACTCACATTATTTGATTTATTCGCTTTTAAAGAAACAGGAATAGTTGCGGCACTCGACATAGTTCCTAGAGCAGTAAAGTACGCCGGCATCATATTTTTTAACAATTTAGCAGGAGACTTTCCTGTCGCTGCGCCAGTAACCACATATAAAACAGTGATCCAAACCCAATGCATAATGAGCGCTAAGACTAGTACAACACCAAACGTTTTAAGTGTACTGAACACAGTACCATCTACCGTCATTTCAGCAAAAACACCGGCAATGTAAAACGGTAATGCAGGGATAATAACTTTGCTTAATAGCATTTCGATAATATCTTTTGCTTCATTTAAAGTCGTACGCAACGAGTTTGCATTGGTTGCACTAATACCGATACCAAAAATAAAGGCGATGGCAAGTGCTGTCATAACATCAAATAAAGGAGTAATTGAAATATCAATAAAACCTTTAAGTTTTTCACCTTCTACAGCTTCTACAAGATGACCAGCAGTTAAGCCAGGTAATACATTACTCGCCACAATAAAGGCGAGTAAGCCCGCAATAATAGTAGAACCATAAGCAAGACCGACAGTTTTTCCTAACAAGGATCCGGAGCCTTGTGGTAATGAGGCAATACCGCTTGCGATATAGAATAAGATGATCAAAGGAATGGTAAATTTAATTAATTGACCAATTAGGTTTTGAATCGTAAAAGTCAATTGAACGAGCACATCTGGCGCGTATAAACCAATTAACATGCCAGCAACAATACCAGCAATTAACTTTAAAACTAAATTCATAAAATCTCCGATTATTATAATAATTGTACGGTTATAGAGCAGGAACACTCTGATAGTTTTATTCTAACCTGACTCTTTCTGCCAGTGAACCATAATTTTCTGTTGATGTTTATTTTCACTAAATGGCTGGCAAACGAAATAACCAATAACGGCAGCTAATTCATCATTTATAAATAACAAAGGAAGACGCTTGCGTTGCCATGGTGGGATTGATAACTCTTGTAACACTTTTTTCAATGGTCGACTTTGTTGTCGATACTCAGGTAAGCACTTTGGATTATCATGTGCAAAGACAATTGACATAGACTGAAGCGAATCAGGCAAAGAGAGTGTGAATGACTTTTCATGGACATTTAATTCATCATAAGTCACAGTGACATCCCCCAAACCGTCTGGCAATTCTATTGAATATTCGCCATGCGTTTGGGCGAGATCGTAATCATACCGCCAATTTATAACAGATTGATAATCTTCAGTTAAATAAAGTTTATCTTGGAAACGTCTTAACCAAATCTCGCCCAACTTCACGGCTGGGTTTTTATCTTTTCCTGCTTCAGTTAATTGTTGATAAAGTTGTTGTAATTGTTGCTGACTCGGCATTAAGCCTTGATGTTGTTCAATAAAATATCGAATGACAAGATTAAACCTTGCTTGCGATAACAACAATAATGGCGCAATAGATAATACGCGTTGTGCTTGGATACACTGAGCTAAATCTTGGGCGGCAACTTCATCTAAAATACTTTGCGCTTCTTGGCAATGTTGAGTACTTCGCATCACAGTATCGTTAAAGTTAAGCCAACGAGCTTTTAACTGCGGTAAAATCTCTTTACGTAAAAAATTGCGATCGAATCGAATATCATCATTTGATTCATCTTCTAGCCACGTTAACTGATTTTCTTGAGCGTAACAGACAATATTTTCTCGTGAAATTTGTAATAGAGGCCTAAGTAATTTTTGCTTTGCGTTGGCAAATGATGAAACCATGGCCATCGCTGATAATCCTTTTAACCCAGAGCCACGTTTTAAAGATAAAAAAAATGTTTCCACTTGATCATCCTGATGGTGTCCAGTCAAAATCACCGCATTGCTTGGGCTCAAATCGGCTAATGCTTGATATCGTGCATCTCGTGCTTGAGCTTCTAAACTTGTCCGAGGTTTATCAATCACATTGACGTTAATGGTTTTGAAATCAATGTTTAATAATTGACATTGTTGTTTTGCAAATTGTTGCCATTGACCTGCCGATTGGCTTAAGCCATGGTTAACATGAATCGCCATCACCGCTTGGTTAACCATATTATTTTTTTTTAATTGAGCAATAGCGTGCAGTAATACTTGCGAGTCGACACCACCACTATAGGCGATAACTATAGGAGCATGAGGATAATGATTAAGAAAGTTTGTAAGTGTTGGTAAAATCATAATAGTGTAGGTCAAAGAGCTATTCGACAAGATTTGAATAATCGAATGTCTACTTGACCTACATTTAAACGGTTAATGGTAAAAATATTAACAATAACCAAAAGACATTAAACGTTCATAACGTTTTTCAATCAATTCGTCTTTTGATAAACCTTCAAGCTCTGAAAGATCTGTTTTGATCGCTTGCTTTAAAAAGGCTGCCATTTCATCCATATCACGATGAGCGCCACCTAATGGCTCCTCAACAATGCTATTTATCAGATCTAGTTCTTTAATACGTGTTGCCGTAATTCCCATCGCTTCAGCAGCTGTCGAGGCTTTTTCTGCGGTTTTCCATAAAATGGATGCGCAACCTTCTGGAGAAATAACCGAATACGTGGAATATTGTAACATGTTAACGCGATCACCCACGCCAATGGCTAGCGCACCACCAGAGCCACCTTCACCAATAACCGTACAAATAATAGGAACATTCAAACGCGCCATCACTTTTAAGTTAGTCGCGATAGCCTCACTTTGTCCACGCTCTTCGGCACCAATACCTGGGTATGCGCCTGGGGTATCAATAAAAGTAATAATTGGCATATTAAAACGTTCTGCCATTTCCATTAAACGAAGCGCTTTACGATAGCCTTCAGGGCGAGGCATGCCAAAATTACGTTTTACTTTTTCAGCGGTAGAGCGTCCTTTTTGATGACCTATAACCATCACAGGTTTGCCATCTAATCGCGCTGTACCGCCAATAATGGCATTATCATTTGCATAAGCTCGATCACCACATAGTTCATCAAAATCAGTAAAAATTCGTGGTAAATAATCCAGCGTATAAGGACGCTGAGGATGGCGAGCGACACGTGCAGTTTGCCAAGGGTCTAAACCCGCAAAGATTTTTTGTGTTTGAATTTTATTTTTTTCACGTAATTGCGTAATTTGTTCTTCAAGATCAAGGTTTAACTCCTGACCATTGTTCACTAATTGCAATTCTTCAATTTTGGCTTCAAGTTCCGCGATTGGTTGCTCAAAGTCTAAAAAATTTAATGACATATGTTTTACTTACCTATGTTCTGTTGTACTTATATTTTACGCTAACAATGCTTAGTGTTTAACACTTAGCACTATCTATTTAAATTTTAAGGCAATGTTATCTTCACCCAACAAAATATTTAATTGATGCAATAATGCATCTGCTGGAGTAACTCGCCATTGTACGCCCAATTCTAGCATAGCTTGTGCTTCATCTCTTTGATAAAAAACACGTATCGGACAAGTGCCATCTTTATACGGTGTCAGCACTTGCGTTAATTCTTCAATAAAGGTCTGTGAAATAGCATTTCGATCCACCTGTAAATCCAACGAGGTTACATAATTTTCACGGGCATCTGCAATTGTCATGATATCTCGGCCGGTCATTGTAAGGCCTCCGGAGTAATCATCAAAGCTGACCTGTCCACTACAGACTAAAATTGCGTCGGTAACCAGTAAATCGGCAAAGGTATCATAGTCATCAGGAAATAACCTTACATCCATTCTGGCACTTTTATCATCTAGGGTTACCAATGCCCAGCGACGACCTCGTTTGTTTACTAATACTCGAACGCCAAGTACTAATCCGACGGCAGTAGCGGTTCTATCTTTGCCCGTGGGCTGCATACCAACCAATCTGGCTGAAGCATATTTTTTAATCTCAGATAAATAGCGATTGATCGGATGCCCTGTGAGATATAAACCTAAGGTTTCTTTTTCGCCATCAAGCCATACTTCTTCTTGCCACATAGGTACATCTTTAAAGGCTTGACGAGTATCTTCTGGCTCTTCATTGATCAAACCAAACAAATCGTCTTGCCCTAACGATTGTGCTTTAGCGTGCTGTTCTGCTGCTTTAATAGCGTCAGGTAATGTTTCGAATAACGCCGCACGATGCGGACCTTCTTTACCATTAGGATTGACTTTAGGACCAAGCGCATCCATCGCACCTGATTTTATCAACCTTTCTAAGACACGTTTATTGGTTTTCTTTAAATCAAGTCGCGCACAAAAATCAAATAAATCGACAAAGTCACCGCCTTCTTCTCTAGCAGCAATAATGGCTTCAATAGGCCCCTCTCCGACACCTTTAACGGCACCAATACCATAAACGATTTGATTGTCATCATTAACGGTAAATTTGTACTGACCACTATTGACATCAGGCGGCAGTAAATCAATGCCCATGTTTTTACATTCATCAACTAAGGTGACGATTTTATCAGTGTTATCCATATCAGCAGACATCACGGCAGCCATAAATGGTGCTGGATAATGCGCTTTCATCCATAATGTTTGATATGACACTAACGCATATGCGGCGGAGTGAGACTTGTTAAAACCATAACCCGCGAACTTTTCTACTAAATCGAAAATTTTCATCGCAAGTTCGCCATCAACACCACGATTGATCGCACCTTGTTCAAAACCTGCACGTTGTTTGGCCATTTCTTCAGGCTTTTTCTTACCCATAGCACGACGTAGCATATCAGCACCGCCGAGTGTATAACCAGCAAGTACTTGAGCAATTTGCATGACTTGCTCTTGATATAAAATAATACCGTAAGTCGGTTCTAATATTGGTTTCAGATCTTCGTGCTGCCAAGTTGCGTCAGGATAGCTAACCTCTTCTCGACCGTGTTTACGTTCAATAAAGTTATCTACCATCCCTGATTGTAAAGGGCCGGGTCTAAACAGTGCTACTAAGGCGATAATATCTTCAAAACAGTCAGGCTTTAGTTTATCGATAAGTGACTTCATGCCACTTGATTCAAGCTGGAAGACCGCTGTAGTTTCCGATTTCAATAACAATGAAAACGACTTTTTATCATCGAGTGGAATTGAAGCAATATCAATGGGTTCTTTACCCGCTTTTAACAGTTTGCTATCAGCCATTTCTATGGCCCATTGCAAAATAGTTAAGGTTCTTAAACCTAAGAAATCGAATTTTACTAAGCCAGCATCTTCAACGTCATTTTTATCAAATTGGGTAACCGGGTTTTTCCCTTCATCATCACAATATAATGGTGCGAAATCAGTTATGGTAGTGGGTGAAATCACCACACCACCCGCATGTTTACCTGCATTTCTTGTTGTGCCTTCCAGTATACGGCACATATCAATTAAATCTTTTACTTCGTTATCTTGAGCATAAGCTTCAGGCAGTTTTGGCTCTGCTTCAAAAGCTTTAGCCAAAGTCATGCCCGGATCAGGCGGCACCAATTTTGAAATACGATCAACAAAACCGTATGGATGGCCTAATACACGGCCAACATCACGAATTACCGCTTTTGCCGCCATCGTTCCAAAAGTGATGATTTGCGATACCGCATCTCGGCCATAAAGCTCTGCGGTATGATCGATGACTTCATCTCGCCTATCCATACAAAAATCCACATCGAAATCAGGCATAGATACCCGTTCAGGATTCAAGAAACGCTCGAATAGTAAATCATATTCAAGTGGATCTAAGTCGGTGATTTTTTGTGCATATGCCACCAACGAACCCGCCCCCGAACCACGACCTGGACCTACAGGGATATTGTTATCTTTACTCCACTGGATAAACTCCATAACGATCAAGAAATACCCCGGAAACCCCATGTTATTAATAACATCGAGTTCGGTTTTTAAGCGTTCATCATATGGTTTTCTTTTCTCGGCAAAGTCGGGGGCGTCTTTATCAAATAAAAATTCAAGACGCTCTTGTAAACCGTCTTCAGAAACTTTCACGAGGTAATCTTCTATCGATAACCCTTCGGTTGGAAAGTCTGGTAATACATATTCACCAAGTGTGACAGTAACATTACAACGCTTGGCAATTTCTATCGTATTTTCAATGGCTTCTGGAATGTCTTGAAATTGCTCAATCATTTCCTCTTCTGTGCGAAGGTATTGTTCTGGACTATATTTTTTAGGTCGACGTTTATCATCTAAGGTAAAACCATCGTGGATGGCGACTCGGATCTCATGAGCATCGAATAAATCAGCAGAGAGAAACACCACTTCATTGGTGGCCACCACTGGCAAATGTGTATTTCGAGCGAGTTCAACCGCTAAGTGCAGGTAGTTTTCTTCATTTTCGCGACCCGTTCTAATTAATTCTAAATAAAAATGATCTGGAAAATATTGTTGATAAAACGCGACCATTCCATTAACGAGATCATGATTACCTTTAACGAGTGCGAGACCAATATCCCCTTCTCTACCGCCAGATAATAAAATTAATCCTTCGGCATATTCAATTAACCAGTTTTTGTCGATTACCGCTTTACCTTGAATGTGACCTCGTAAATACGCTTTCGACATTATTTCTGTTAAATTTTTATAGCCTTTGTTATTTTTAGCGAGGATCACTAAACGAGATAATTCATCGCCAAGTTCGTCACTTTTTACCCAAAAGTCACTACCGATGATTGGTTTTAAACCTGCGCCATGCGCCGCGTGATAAAACTTAACCAGACCACACATATTCGTTTGGTCTGTTAACGCTATGGCAGGCATTTTATGCTCTGCCGCTTTAGCAACAATGGGTTTGACTTTATTTAGGCCATCACACATCGAAAAATCACTATGCACCCGAAGATGAACAAACTTAGGCGCTTGTTCGTTGGTGGTTTCTTCGGACTCTACAGACTGATGTTCTAATTCGGACATTTTTGATTCTACAACGCTATATTTTTATTAGAGATGATTAGAGATAACAGCAGCTACGGGTTTAAAACTTTTTCGATAACAGTCTAACACACCGTATTCAATTATCTTCTCTAAATGTGCTTTTGTTGGATAACCTTTGTGTTGTGCAAAACCATACTGGGGATAACATTTATCTAACGCTATCATTTCGTCATCTCGAGCGACTTTGGCGATAATTGATGCAGCACTTATCTCTGCCACTCTCGCATCCCCTTTGACGACAGACTGACTCGTAATTTGGCCACTTTCATGATGAAAACTCGGTGAACGGTTGCCATCCACTAGCACATAATCAGGTTCAATCGTTAACCCTTGTACGGCACGTTGCATCGCTAACATGGTGGCATGTAAAATATTTAAGGTATCAATTTCTTCAGGTGTCGCACGGCCAATCGACCACGCCAGCGCTTTTTCTTTAATTTCTTCGGATAACGTTTGGCGTTTTTTCTCCGATAACTTTTTAGAATCCATTAAACCCTCAATAGGATTATCGGGATCTAAAATCACGGCAGCAGTAACCACATCTCCAACTAACGGTCCTCTGCCAACTTCGTCGACACCAGCAATACAATAAGCAATGGGGTATTCAAAAGGCGCCATTTCAGCTTTCACTTTAGTCATGTACGTTTTACTCGTTAACGGTTGAAATAACGTGAGAAAAATTATCTGGCAATAAATTTATGACCGCTTCGGCAGATTTTTCACTAGCATTTTGCTGTAAGCTTTGATGAATAGTCATAAATGCTTGATTGAGCTCAGATTGATCTTTGTATAACCTTTCCTTCACTAACGGTAATATGTTTTCAACACATACATCTTGTTGTAATAATTCAGGCACTAAGGTTTTATTCGCTAATAAATTTGGTAATGAAAACCACTCTAGCTTAACCATTAATTTCGCAATGATGAAAGTAACAAAGTTAAATTTATAACAAATAATCATCGGACGTTTTATCAAGGCGGCTTCAAGGGTAACCGTACCTGATGCGGTTAATAGGCAATCACTTGCGGCCATCACTTGTTGAGTGTTATTGATAATCACTTGTACCGGCAAATCAGGCGCAATGTCATTTTTAAGTTGATTAAACTGCGCAGCTCTTTTTTCACTGATCAAAGGGGCCACAAAAATCAACGAATCGTCTTGAATTAATAACTGCTGTGCTGTTTGTAAAAAAGGTGCCACTAAACGTGATAATTCACCGCCACGACTTCCCGGCATCAATGCGAGTATTTTACTTTTCTCGGGAAGTGACAGTTCACTTCTTGCTAAAGCTTTATCGGACGTTAATGGAATATCATCGGCTAAAGGGTGCCCAACAAAAGTACAAGGCACATTGTGTTGATCATAAAAGTTTTTTTCAAACGGTAATAAAGACAACACCATATTCGTGGCTTTAGCTATCTTAAAAATACGTTTTTGTCGCCAAGCCCAAACGCTGGGGCTGACATAATGAACCGTTTTGATCCCTTGCTCTTTTAATTGTTGTTCTAAACGTAAATTAAAATCGGGCGCATCAATGCCAATAAAGACATCGGGGTTATTAGCAGAAAAATGATCTACAAGGCTATCTTTGACATGAAATAGACGTTTTAACCGTCCTAATACTTCGAAGATCCCCATCACGGAAAGCTCTTCCATATCAAACAAACTTTCAAAACCAAGCGCCAACATTTTGGGGCCACCAATGCCAATAAACTTGGCATTCGGGAATCGTTTTAAAAGCGCGGTCATAAGACCTGCGCCTAAGGTATCACCCGAATGTTCGCCGACAACGATGGCAAACACAGGAGATTGAGCAGCTGGTGTTTTAATGTCAGTATCTGAATTCATCATTCAGACGTTTAACGGATAATTCCGCGTTGTGAAGATTCAATAAAATCAGTAAATAGTTGTAGTTCTCGACTATTTTCACTGCCTTCTTTTATCTCTTTCATTGCCACTTCAACCGTCAAACCTTGACGATAAACTTTACGATAAGCTTGTTTGATACTGCGAATGGTTTCAGCCGTAAAGCCTCTTCGTTTTAAACCTTCTGCATTTAAGCCATAAGGTTTCGCTGCATTACCTGAAGCCATCACATAAGGAGGAATATCTTTTAGTACTAATGAAGTAGCAGCGACAAAACTATGCGCACCAATATGACAAAATTGATGTACACCAGACATACCGCCTAATATAGCATGATCACCAACATGAACATGCCCTGCAATTGACGCATTATTCGCTAAAATACAGTTATTACCCACCATACAATCATGAGCAACATGTGTGTATGCCATAAATAAATTATTATTGCCTATCTGCGTGATGCCTTTATCTTGGATCGTGCCACGGTGAATCGTACATGATTCACGAAAAACATTATTATCACCAATAATTAATTCCGTTGGTTCTCCAGCATATTTCAAGTCTTGACAATCTTCACCAATAGAAGCGAATTGAAAGATACGGTTACCTTTACCCATTCGAGTCGGGCCGTTAATCACCACATTAGCACTAATGTGACAATCATCCCCTATCACGACATTTTTACTGATATATGTCCAAGGTCCGATAGTGACATTGTTGCCAATGACCGCACCTTCTTCAATGATTGCTTGTTCATGAATCAAATGAATTTGCTCCTATTAAGCGATTACAACTTACGACGTGCACACATTAAATCGGCAGAGCAGACAACTTTGCCATCAACTTTTGCTTCGCCGTAAAATTTCCACATGCCTCGACGTTCTTTAACAAATTCCACATGTAAATGCATGGTATCCCCTGGGACTACTGGCTTTTTAAACTTGGCATTATCAATAGATGCGAATAAATACATTTCATCATCTTCACGCCCTTGTGTAGTTTTAAAACCTAGTACGCCGGTTGCTTGTGCTAACGCTTCAAGAATGAGTACGCCTGGAAAAATAGCTAACTCAGGAAAATGCCCTGTAAAAACAGGCTCATTAAAGGTGACATTTTTAATAGCGTGTAACCATTTACCTGCTTCGTAATCTAACACACGATCGACAAGTAACATCGGGTAACGATGTGGGATTAATGTTTGAATTTCTTGAACATCAATAACGTTTTTTTGCGATTCCAAATCACTGTCCTTCTTATTGACTGAGTAGCAGCGAAAGTTAAATGCGTAATAAATTTACGACGAACTTTCGCCTTTTAATAAAGATATTTCTTTTTCTAATGCTTTTATTTTTTTATTGGTCGACTCAAGTTTACGTATTCTTGCATTGGTTTTTTGCCATTCTTTATTCGATTGAACAGGTAAACCAGATGAGTATACCCCACTTTCTGTGATGTTTTTAGTCACCATTGCAAAGCCTGTAAAGACACAACCATCAGCAACAGTAATATGACCATTGATGCCAACCATTCCTGCAATCGTACAATTTTTACCTATCACTGTACTACCAGCAATCACACTACATGCCGCCATGGCAGTATTTTCGCCAATAACCACGTTATGCGCAATTTGTATTTGATTATCTAAGATCACACCATCATGAATAATCGTATCGTCTAACGCCCCGCGATCAATGGTAGTGCTTGCGCCTATTTCAACATTATTACCAACAATCACTGAGCCTAATTGAGGTATTTTAAGCCAATTTCCCTGATGATTTGCATAACCAAAGCCATCAGAGCCGATAACCGTATTCGCCTGAATTAAACAGTTCTCGCCTATTTCAACTCGATGATAAATAGATACATTGGCCCAAAGGGAGGTTTGTTTACCTATTTTAGCCTGCTTGCCAATAAAGCAACCGGCACCAATCGATACCCCCTCAGCTAATTCAACACCGGACTCAATAACGGCATTTGCACCGATGGAAACATTCGCCCCGATAATTGCACTTGCATCGACTACTGCAGACGGATGAACGTTATTTGCAGTTCTTGGCGTTGTATCTAATAGTTGAGCAAGTAGTGCATATCCCATATAAGGATTAGCCATCACTAATGCATTGGTATGACAATCAGCGAGGCAATCTTCAGTGATAATAACGGCACTTGCTTTGGTTTCACTTAATTGCTGACGATATTTCACATTCGACAAAAAAGCAATTTGACCAGCTTTTGCATTTAATAAAGTGGCAATACTATTAATTAAACAAGTGTCATCTCCGTGAACACTCGCGCCTATTTTATCGGCAAGTTCTTTAAGTGTATAACTCATCTATCGCGTTTTCTTCATTAAAGGGATTTAAGTGTTCAATAACTAGTTTAAGCTATTAATTATTGAAAAAGAAATAAAAAGATACGTTACTTTGACAAAGTAACGTATCTTTAAAAATTTAGCTTTTTAATTAAAATAAATAACCTGACATTAAGTAGGTGAGTTTATTATTTAATTTTGCTCACTTGCTCAACGACTTGATCAGTAATACTAGTTTCTGGTTTAGCAAATACTACCGCTTTTTGTTCAAGTACTAAGTCATAATTACCTTTTGCCGCAATACCATCAATCGCTTGACGAACTAAAGCAACAATTTTATTTGTTTCTTCATTTTGGCGAGCACCAGCTTTTTGCTGTAAGTCTTTACCTTTTACTTGGTAGTCTTGGTAAAAAGTCGCAATTTTCGTATCTAGTTCTTCAATTTCTTTTTTACTCATTAAAGAAGAGTCACGTTGTTTCTTTTCTTGGTAATACTTAATATCTTTTTCAAGTTGAGTAAGTTCTGCTTTAGCGTCTTTAAATTCAGCTTCTAAGCTTTGCATAACAGCAGCAGTTTGTGGAATTTTACCCATAACTTCTTGGAAATTAACCACGGCAATTTTTTGATCAGCAGCCATTGCTGCACTTGATAATAAAGCCCCTGATGCAACTGTTGCTAGCGCAATTGATTTAAATAGTTTTTTCAATTTCTTCTCCTAACTTAAAGATATTCTTTACACATTTTTAATTATATTGGGATCGATTAGCCGTTTAAAAGGTTTGACCGATATTAAAGTTGAAGAATTTGGTGTCATCACCCTCTTCTTCTTTTAGCGTCTTAGCAAAACTAAAGATCATTGGCCCCATTGGCGACAACCACTGAACAGACAAACCTGCTGAAGCACGATATCTTCCGACATCAGAATAGTCATCAATTTTAGCAAATTCTTTTGGTGCTAGATCTCGATAATCATTCATATCAAATTCTGTATCCCAAACATTACCAGCATCAACGAAGAAACTTGTCCGCACACTATTCGTAAAACCTTCGTCTAAGAATGGTGTTGGTACAATCAATTCTATACCTGCCAATGCAATAGCATTACCACCGACGGAACGTTGAGAACCATTCACAACATCGTGATCTGGTCCTAAACAACAACCGCCACCGCCAAGGGCATCAGGTGTGCCGGGGATAGATGTTGGGTAACGGAAGATAGCACGAGGACCGACAATATTGGTTTCAAAACCACGTAAGGTATCCGAACCACCACCTGCTCTAAAGTTTTCCCAAAATGGTAATACTTGGTCATTACCATTGATACTATCATACCCATTACCATAACCTAATTGTAAGCTTGTTTTAAAGCTCCAACCTCTGGCAATAGGGAAATACCATTTAGTATCTAAATTGATCTTAAAGTAATTGGTATCTGAATTTGGTGTCGTCATTTTATAAGATAAACTTTGCTGCGAACCTGCGGTTGGGAAAGTACCACGGTTTAAAGTACTACGTGAGATAGCAGCGGTTATATCAAAGTTATCAAATTTTAAACCTGCGTCAGGATCATTTGGATCTGAATATAATTCATAAAAGCTTTGAATTTGCTCATAAGTTTGTAAACGAGTAATACCATTACTCTTGTAGCCAACACCAAAATTCAAACGTACATATTCGTTGATTGGAAAACCAAAATTTAAACCAACGCCATAAGTTTTATTATTATATTCAACTAAGTTTGCACTACCCGCATCAAACTCATTGTAGAAAATAGAACCACCTAACGAA
This sequence comes from Thalassotalea castellviae, assembly GCF_031846185.1. Lineage (NCBI taxonomy): Bacteria > Pseudomonadati > Pseudomonadota > Gammaproteobacteria > Alteromonadales > Colwelliaceae > Thalassotalea > Thalassotalea castellviae. The sequence continues at coordinate 60,699 of NZ_JAVRIF010000007.1, read as the reverse complement.
ATCGCATCAACCGTAAAGTATGGGTCAGTGTAGGACATATTAATACTGCGTGAATAACTAACGGTATTAATATTGACCGCTAAACGATTACCAGTTCCTAAAAAGTTATTTTGTTGGATACCCGCGTTCAAACTTAATTTAGTGGTTGAACCATAACCAATACCCGCAGTAAAAGAGCCGGATGGTTGTTCTTTAACGGTATATTCTATATCAACAAGATCATCTTCTTCTGGTAGTTGAATAGTTTCAAATTCAACTTCTTCCATATAAGGTAAACGTTGTAACCAGGCTTTAGAGCCTTCAACTAAACTATTGGATAACCACGCACCTTCCATTTGACGCATCTCACGACGAAGTACGCGATCTGCGGTAACATGATTACCTTTGAAATTAATACGATTAACATAAATTCGCTTACCAGGATCGACTGAGATACTTAGTTTGACGGTTTTATCTTCTTCATTGATTTCAGGAATGGTCGTTACTTTAGGATACGCATAGCCAAAACGACCTAAAAATTTACTGATCGTTTCTTCGGTATAAGTTACTTCAGCGCCGTTATATAATTTATCAGCACGCAACGGATTGATCGCTCGAATGGTGCCTTCAAAGCCTGCCATATCACCAACAAAATCAACTTCACTCACAGTATATTGCTCACCTTCAGTTACGTTGAGCGTAATATACACCGCTTTTTTATCAGGAGTCATGGAGACTTGTGTTGAATCAACTTTATACTGTAGGTAACCGCGATCTAAGTAGTAACTTTCTATGGTTTCCATATCGCCTTGCAGGGTTTGCTTTTGATAGCGATCTTGCGCCATAAAATCCCACCAAGGAGAGTCAAAGGTTAGCTCTGCTTTATCTAACAATGTTTCATCAGAAAATATTTCATTACCAACAATATTTATTTGTTGGATAGAAGCTGCATCACCTTCAGTAAAAACAAACTTCAAATTCACACGGTTACGAGGCAAATGAGTTATTTCAGCTTTAACATCAGCATTGTATTTACCCACACTGTGATAAAAATCTTCTAAACCAACTTCTAGACCCGTAATAACAGTTTTATCTAACGTTTCACCAACGCGAATATCGGAGCCATCAAGACTTTCAATTAACTGCTCATCTTTAAGATCACTGTTACCTTCAAAGGTGATTTCACTGATAGTTTCACGTTCTCTCACTTTAAAAATAACGCGTTGACCATCTCTAAAAACAGCAATATCGTTAAAGTGACCTGATTTATATAAGGCTTTAATTGATTGTGAAATGCGGAAATCATTGAGTGTATCACCGACATTAAAAGGTATATGAGTTAACGCTGCACCTAATGCAACACGCTGTAGACCTTTAACTTGAATATCTTCTACTTGAAATTCTTCTGCAGCTTGAGCTGTTGTACCTAAAGTACCTAACAGAACCGCTAGGGCAATTTTTTTAATCATCATAAAATATAAACTTAACTACTTCTTCTTATTTATAATCGCGATAAATCGTTAAACAATGCGATACTCATTAACCCTAATAACGCTAGTGTACCAAATTTAAATCCAATTTCTTGAATTTTTTCTGGCACTGGTCTACCGGTAAAAAGCTCTATAACGTAATAAACTAAATGCCCGCCATCAAGTACTGGCACAGGTAAAAGGTTTATTATCCCTAAATTAATACTTATTAAGGCTAAAAAGCCTAAAAAATATACCAATCCATAACCCGCATGATCACCAGCACCTTGTGCGATTGAAATCGGGCCACTTAAATTTTTAACTGAAACATCGCCAGTGATTAATTTACCAATCATCTTAAAACTCAAGACAATCAGCTGCCATGTTTTATCTAAACTCTGACTGATGGCATCAATAGGCCCATAAGATAATTCAAATTGATATTCTTTTGGGTATGGATCAGACTTTGACGCTAAGCCTAAATAACCTATCAACTGCTCATTTCTTTCAATGCTATCTGGAATCGCAGTCAATTGTTCAATACGACCTTCACGTTTAACTTCAATCACAATTTCTTGGTTAGGGAATTGTTTAATTTGTTCAGAAAAAATTTGCCATTGGTTGTTTACCGCAATTCCATTAACCGATATTGGCTGATCACCGATTTTTAATCCCGCCCGTTCTGCTGGACTATCTTTAGCAATAACCACAATTTCATTATGAACTTTTGGTCTAAATGGCATTAAACCAATACTTTCAATAGCGGAAGTTTTTTCTGGTGAAAACTGCCAATCACGGGTATCTAGTTGGTGACTTACCGCTGATGCGCTGTCTTTGTTTACCGTTTTAATCACTAAACGAGGTTCGCCAATATTCGCTACTAAGGCTAAATTCACATCTTGCCAATCTCGTGTGGCTTGTCCTGCTATCTCGACAATTTCACTTTGACTCGTGATTTGTCCTTTCGCAGCGATCGATTGTGGTGTTACTTCTCCAACAATGGGCTTTACGCTAGGCATACCTAATAGAAACATTAAGTAAAAAGCAAAAATTGCAAAAACAAAGTTTGCTAAAGGGCCCGCAGCCACTATCGCAATACGCTGATAAACTGTTTTACTGTTAAAAGTTTTATCTTTATCTTGGGGAGCAACTTCATCAACTCGCTCATCAAGCATTTTAACGTAGCCACCTAAGGGAATAAGCGCAACCACATATTCTGTCCCTTGTTTATCTGTTTTGCGCCAAATAGCTTTACCAAAACCGATAGAGAAACGTTCAACTTTAACTTTATTTCTTCTAGCCACCCAAAAATGGCCGTATTCATGCACGGTTATTAAAATACCTAATGCAATAATAAATGAAGATAAATTCCAAATAAAATCAATCACTAAACTATATTACCTTATCTTCATTTAAACGATTTTTACCCGTTAATTGTTTGACAATTTCTTGAGCATATTCTCTGGCTGACATATCTAAAGAAAGTACTTCATCAATATTTACTATCCTTTCTGAGACAAATTTTTTCACAGAAGTTTCATTTATTTTATAAATATCAGTAAATTTTATCTGATTGTTCAAAAAGGCATCAACGGCTATTTCATTTGCAGCATTTAAAGCCGTACAAGCACCTTGTCCTTGCTTACACGCTTCTATAGCAAGTTTTAAATTAGGGTAGCGTTCAAAATCAGGTTGTTCAAAATCGAAGGAAGGTGTATTAAAAAAGTCTAATGGCTCAACTCCCGCTTCAATACGCTCAGGAAATGCTAATGCATGCGCTATGGGTGTTCGCATATCAGGATTACCCATTTGTGCGATAACCGAACCATCTTTATATTGAACCATTGAATGGATAGTACTTTGGGGATGAAGCACAACTTGAATATCGTCAGCTTCAACATTAAAAAGCCATTTGGCTTCAATAAACTCCAATCCTTTATTCATCATGGTGGCTGAATCTACCGAAATTTTTCTACCCATTTCCCAATTGGGATGCGCACAAGCTTGATCAGGCGTAACGGCTGTTAACTCATCAATAGCTTTCGTTCTAAAAGGTCCACCTGAGCCGGTCAGTAAAATTTTACTGACGCCATTTTCACTTAATTGACAAGTCCCGACATTTTGCTGCGCCATACTTGGCAAACTTTGAAAAATAGCATTGTGTTCACTGTCGATAGGCAATAACTCAGCGCCAGAGACTTTAACGGCATCAATAAATATTTGCCCAGATGTCACTAAGGCTTCTTTATTAGCCAATAAAACTCGTTTACCTTTTTTCACAGCGGCTAATGTTGGCATTAATCCCGATGCTCCAACAATAGCGGCCATGACCGTATCTATCTGATCTGATTGAGCAATCGTAGTTAAAGCATCGATACCTGAGAGTACTTGAATTCTATCGAGCCCTAAAGCGGATAACTTTTGAGTAAGTAGTTTTGCGGATTCTTGACAAACCATCACCACAACGCTTGGACTAAATTCACGGCATTGAGCTAATAACTGCTCAACATTTTTATTGGCGGACAAAGAATAAATGGAAAATTTTTCAGGGTGAAGCCTGACAACATCTAAGGTATTAACACCAATAGAGCCCGTTGAGCCTAATATACAGAGTTTACGCTTTGTCATGAATAAAATAACCTACCAACCCAGGTATGCATAACATAACGCATAAATAGGAGCTGTAGCGGTTAAACTGTCAATTCGGTCTAATATCCCACCATGACCGGGTAAGATGGTACCACTGTCTTTTATACCCGCTTGACGTTTAAACATACTTTCATTTAAATCCCCTAAAACAGAAATAGTAGTGATGATAACCGTGACACCAAGTACTAAAATAAATTGTTGCTGTGTCCAACCCAAATTAGCGCCAGCAATGGCTACTAAAATACATGCAAAGATTACCCCGCCAATAAAACCTTCCATTGTTTTACCTGGACTAACATTAGGCATTAACTTATGTTTGCCAATAGATTTACCGACAAAATAAGCGCCAACATCAGCACTCCATACCATTAGGAATAAAAACATGATCAGTTGTGCGCCTTGATAAGGATCTACTTCATAATCATTCGCTCTTAAAACGACAAACGCTAACCAAGTTGGAACAAGCGTTAACCAACCAAAGACTCCGCGAATAGAACGATGACTTGACCAAAAAGCACTATAGCGAGGATATAAGAATGTTAAAGCAGCTGATAATAACCACCACGCGACGGCAACCCATAAAATTGCCTGAATAGTTGAATTTAGTTCCGCTTGCGCATCCCATAAACTCATTAAGGGGAAATAATACCAAATGGCTTTAATTAGAATAATCGTTGTAAGCACAAAGGCGATACGACGACGTTTATTTTCAAAGCCCATTAAAGGACCCCATTCCCATGCACCAATAGCCATCACGGCGGCAATGAAAATAGAAAAGTATTCTAGCGACATATAAAATATAGCTGCAATAGCCAATGGCGCTAATAATAATGCTGTTATAATACGTTGTTTTAACAAACGAAACCCTTTTATAAATTTTAGTTTTTAGATTTTATTTTTTTATTCACTACGTTTAACTTGTTCGCCTGTTTGACCAAAACGTCTTTCTCGCTGATCAAAACACGCCATAGCGTTAAGTAACTCTTTTTCCTGGAAATCAGGCCATAATACTTCGGTAAAATAAAACTCTGCATAGGCAGCTTGCCAAAGTAAAAAGTTACTAATACGATAATCGCCCCCAGTTCTGATCAATAAATCAAGTTCAGGTAAACCCGCTAAACTTGTTTGTTGATCAAATGATTGCTCAGTAATATCGTCAACGGACAACTCGCCATCGCTTACTTTTTGAGCGAGTTGCTTAGCCGCATGGGTAATATCCCAACGGCCGCCATAGTTAGCAGCGATAGACAGTACCATATCATTGTTGTTTTTTGTTAATTTTTCTGCTTCGTTGATTTTATTAATCAACTTATCTGAAAATCGACTAACATCGCCTATCACTTGAAATCGTATATTGTTTTTATGTAGTTTCTTAACTTCACGCGTTAAAACATACATAAAAAGATCCATTAATACACTGACTTCTTTTTCTGGTCTTTGCCAGTTTTCACTACTAAATGCAAAAAGAGTTAATGCTTTCACACCTTGCTTTCGTGCCGTAGATACCACAGCTCTAACCGACTCAACCCCGTTTTTATGTCCAACTACCCGTGTTTTGCCACGCTGTTGTGCCCAGCGCCCATTACCATCCATTATAATGGCAATATGTTTTGGAATAGCTGGATTATTTTCTGCTCGTTGTTGTTCGATCACACAAACTCCACTCATCAAACTTTTCTATCGCTAAATAAAAACGCCGTATTAATGTACATTAAATACGACGTTTTCAACTGATGTGATGAATTAAATTTCCATCAATTCAGCTTCTTTATCCGCTAAAATAGCATCAACTTGTTTAATATAAGTATCAGTAATTTTTTGTATTTCATCTTCCACTTGATGCATTTCATCATCACTGATTTCTTTTTCTTTGTTTAATGATTTTACATCTGAATTCGCATCACGGCGAATATTACGGATGGCAATCTTACTGTTTTCACCTTCACCTTTAACCACTTTAACTAAATCACGACGACGCTCTTCAGTTAACGGAGGTAACGGAATACGAATTAGTGTGCCTTGTGACATAGGGTTCAATCCTAAATCAGATGACATAATGGCTTTTTCTACCGCACTGATCATTGATTTATCAAACACTGTCACAGCAATAGTGCGTGCATCAGGAATAGAAATATTGCCCACTTGGTTCAACGGAGTATCAGAGCCGTAATATTCAATGGTAATATTATCAAGTAATGACGCATGCGCTCGACCCGTTCTTACTTTATTTAAATTGGTTTTAAACGCTTCAATACTTTTGCCCATTCTTTCTTGAGCATCTTGTTTTATTTCATTTAACACTTTGATAATCCTTAAAACTAATTACTTAAAAATACTAATCTAAATTTTTAGCGTGGTCGATGATTGTGCCTTCATCTTCGCCCATAATAACGGCTTTTAATGCACCAGGTTTATTCATATTAAATACACGGATCGGCATATTGTGATCACGTGCTAGAGTAAAGGCAGCTAAGTCCATTACTTTTAATTCTTTTTCTAATACTTCTTGATAAGTTAAGTGACTGTATAATTCAGCGCTAGGGTCTTTAACAGGGTCTGCTGAATAAATACCGTCAACTTTCGTTGCTTTTAAAACAACGTCAGCTTCAATTTCTATGCCTCGTAAACATGCGGCTGAATCGGTTGTAAAAAACGGGTTACCCGTACCCGCACTGAAAATAACAACGCGACCTGATTTTAATAAACTTATCCCTTCAGCCCAATTATATCTATCACAAACACCGGCTAAATCAATGGCTGACATTAAACGAGCATTCACAAAAGCACGATGAAGTGCATCACGCATCGCTAAACCATTCATCACGGTAGCTAACATGCCCATTTGATCACCAACCACTCGGTTCATTCCTGCTTCAGCAAGCCCTGCACCTCTAAATAAATTACCACCGCCAATGACTAAACCAACTTGAATCCCCATTTCAATTAGCTCTTTAATTTCTTGAGCCATACGGTCTAAGATTTTCGGATCGATACCGAAACCTTCATCCCCCATCAGGGCTTCACCACTAAGTTTTAAAAGAATTCGACGATATGTAGGTTTTGGGTTGATGCTCATAGAGTATACATTCCTGATCTGAATTATAGATATAAAAAAGCCGCGGTCGAAATTAACCGCGGCTATTTTAATACGTTTATCGCACTATCGAAAGTCAAAAGTGCAAAAACTCACTTTTATTATGCTTTACCTACAAAAAACGCCTACTATGTAGACGTTTTTATATTCAAGATTAGCGATCCAATACCTTTGATATTACTCGCAAATCAAGTCAGAAGAACTTAAGCTTTAGCCGCTGCAATTTGCGCTTCAACTTCAGCCGCAAAATCTTCTTCTTTTTTCTCGATACCTTCACCAACTTCTAAACGAACGAAGCTAGAAACAGTTACGCCTTTCTCTTTTAATACATCACCAACAGTACGCTTAGGTTCCATAATGAAAGCTTGACCCGTTAAAGAAACTTCACCTGTAAATTTCTTCATACGACCAGTAACCATTTTTTCAGCGATTTCAGCAGGTTTCCCTTCATTCATCGCCATTTCAATTTGGATACGCTTTTCATTAGCAACTACATCAGCAGGAACGTCATCTGGTGTTAAGAATTCTGGCTTGCTTGCAGCAACGTGCATTGCAATGTGCTTAAGAGACTCAGCATCACCTTCACCAGCAACAACAACACCAATAGTAGCACCGTGCTTATATGAAGCTAAAGTAGTACCTTCAACATAAGCTACGCGACGAACATTGATGTTTTCACCAATTTTAGTCACTAAAGCAATACGCTCTTCTTCGAACTGTGCTTGAAGCTCTTCAATAGTCGCTTTAGACGCAGCTGCAGCATCAGCAACTTTGTTAGCAAATGCTAAGAAGTTGTCATCTTTTGCTACGAAGTCAGTTTGACAGTTAACTTCTACTAAAGCGCCATCTTTAATGATGATTTGACCTTCAGCAGCGATGTTACCTGCTTTTTTAGCTGCTTTTGCTTGACCAGACTTACGCATATTTTCAATCGCAAGTTCCATATCGCCGTTAGCTTCTTGTAATGCTTTTTTACAATCCATCATGCCCGCAGCTGTGCGTTCACGAAGTTCTTTAACCATTGCAGCAGTAATTGCCATGAGTTAATTCCTCAAATCTGTTACCCCTAACCTTTCATTTAAAAGTTTAGGCATAAGTATTAAATAAGTTGCCACGAAAGCAGAAAGCGAAAACGCCTGCTTAGGTGGCAAATGCAAAATAAAACGATGTTTTAAGTATTAACTGAAATTATTCAGCTTCTACAAAACCGTCTTTTTCAGCTTGTACAACGATGTCTTTTTCACGACCTTCAATAACAGCATTTGCTGCAGAGTCAGTGTATAAAGTAATTGCACGGATCGCATCATCATTACCAGGAACGATGTAATCAACACCATCTGGGTTTGAGTTTGTATCAACTACAGATATTACAGGAATACCTAAGTTGTTAGCTTCTTTGATAGAAATGTGCTCGTGATCAGCATCAATGATAAATAAAGCATCAGGTAAACCACCCATGTTTTTAATACCACCAAGACTTTTGTCAAGCTTTTCCATTTCACGTGTACGCATTAACGCTTCTTTTTTAGTAAGCGCTTCAAAAGTACCATCAGAGCTTTGAGCTTCTAGATCTTTTAAACGTTTGATTGATTGACGAACTGTTTTCCAGTTAGTCAACATACCACCTAACCAACGGTGATTAACGTAAAATTGATCACATTTGATTGCAGCATCTTTGATTGCGTCGCTAGCAGCACGTTTAGTCCCTACGAATAAAACTTTACCTTTTTTAGATGAAACACCTGATAAAAAGGCTAAAGCATCATTAAACATTGGAACAGTTTGCTCTAAGTTAATGATATGAACTTTGTCACGAGCACCAAAAATGTAAGTTTTCATTTTTGGATTCCAGTAACGAGTTTTGTGACCGAAGTGAACACCGGCTTTTAGCATGTCGCGCATTGAAACGTTTGGCATAATATTTTCCTTTGGGGTTAAGCGTTCATACACCCAATATATTCGACCCATAGCACTGTTTTAAAACAGTAAACTTGAGCACCCCGATATATCTTCTATAGGTATATGTGAATTTATAGTACGTACCAATATATGGCACAGTTAGTCGTTCAACCTAAGTAGCCAAATAAATACTTCTTTAAAGTAAAAAATATAAATTTGTCTAACTTAAATTTAGCGGCGCACTTTATACCATAAAGCACAAGAATTAACCACAGTTTTTACTAAAAATTTCAAATATAAGGCTAGGTTTATTGTCTCAGAGAAGTTAAAATTCGCAGGTCTTTTATTTTTACAGGTTAAAAAATATGTCTAGCGAGCTTTTTTTCATTTACGATTCTCATTGTCCGTGGAGTTATGCCACTACAGCGCTTGTGAAAAATATCGCTGCAGCTTTTCCTGATATGCCCATCCATTTGATGCATTGTGCTTATTATGATGGTGAGAATAAAGTTGATTTATCTACTATAAAGGCAGTGAAAGACTTAAGTGATGTATCCTTTAGCCAAGCCTATTTAAATAGTTTAACTGAATATAAAGATTCGACTTTAGCGGCCAATTTATTAACTTGGGTTCAAAACAAATCAACTAAACATGCGTTAGATTTATTAATTTCTCTACAGCATGCGCATTTTGAAGCCGGCAACCCATTAACAGATAAAGATGAAGTGCAGCCGTTGATTGACGTGTTAAAGCTATCCCCGCCTGCGAAAGCTTTAAAAATTGAAAAGTTGACCAAAGACGCAGAGTTTACATTTCACGATATTACTGAATTACAAGAAGTCATAGGCACCAATGCAATACCAGCTTTGCTATTAGCGCATAATGACACCCTCATTTTACTTAATCACAACTTGTATCTTGATAATCCTGAAAAAATTGTTGAGGCCATTAATACTGAGCTAAAGTCAAACTAAACGATTAGCATGACTTAAGCTCAGTCATTCACTTGCTGACGCTCTTTGAGCCTAAGTACCTATTGAAACACTAATTCCCCGTTTTCAACTACCACGTTAATGGTTGTATTCGATGAAAACTCATTTGACAATATTTTATTGGCTAATGGGTTTTCAATGAGTTGCTGAATAGAACGTTTTAACGGTCTAGCGCCAAATAAGGGATCAAATCCAGCTTCAGAAATTAACGCAAGCGCCTCTTGTGAAACCTTTAACTCGAGACCTTTATCAGCAATCCGTTTAGCCAAAGATGAGATTTGAATACTTGCAATTTCTTGTATTTGCTCTGACAGTAATGGATGAAAGACCACCGATTCATCGATACGATTAATAAATTCAGGCTTAAAATTATTGCTCACTTCCATCATGACTTGAGCTTTCATCGCTTGATATTGACTATCATCGGTAAAGCTTTGAATAATTTCAGAACCGATATTAGAGGTCATAATGACGAGGGTATTTCTAAAATCAACCGTGCGGCCTTGGCCATCCGTTAATCGACCATCATCAAGTACTTGCAGTAAAATATTAAAAACATCGCTGTGTGCTTTTTCAATTTCATCTAATAAAATAACTGAATAGGGTTTACGACGAACCGCCTCGGTTAGATAGCCACCTTCTTCATAGCCAACATAACCGGGAGGTGCTCCCACTAGGCGAGCAACCGAATGTTTTTCCATAAATTCAGACATATCCACTCGAATTAAGGCGTCTTCACTATCAAACATAAAATGAGCTAACGCTTTGGTTAATTCGGTTTTACCAACCCCTGTTGGCCCTAAAAATAAAAACGAACCTATCGGCTGATTTGGATCAGAAAGACCGGCACGTGAACGTCTTATCGCATTTGAAATAGATACCACGGCTTCAGATTGGCCGATAACACGCTTGTGTAAGTCTTCCTCCATTCTCAGTAATTTATCCCGTTCACCTTCCAGCATTTTTGAAACAGGAATACCTGTAGAGCGACTTAACACATCAGCGATTTCAATATCAGTAACTTTATTTTTTAACAAACTCATTTCATGCATTTCGGCTTGAGTAGCTAAATCAAGCTGCTTTTCTAGCTCTGGGATGCGGCTATATTGCAATTCAGCCATAAGATTTAAATCACCGCTTCGACGGGCTGCATCCAGTTCTAACCGTGCATGTTCAAGATCGGTTTTAATCGCCTGCGTACCATGAATGGCGGCTTTTTCTGACGTCCAAACTTCATCTAACTCATGGTACTCTTTTTCTAAGTCAGTTAATTGCTGAGTGATCAGAGCTGAACGCTTCAATGATGAATCATCGGCGTCATCTTCTAACGATTTTTGCTCTAATTTTAACTGAATGATTTTACGATCAAGTTTGTCTAATACTTCTGGTTTAGAGTCCATCTGCAAACGAATACTTGAAGCAGACTCATCAATTAAATCAATCGCTTTATCTGGCAGTTGTCGATCACTAATATAACGATGTGACAAAGTTGCCGCAGCCACAATAGCCGGATCAGTAATTTCTACTTTATGGTGCAGCTCATAACGCTCTTTTAAACCGCGTAAAATAGCAATGGTATCTTCAACACTTGGCTCATCGACCATTACTTTTTGGAAACGGCGTTCAAGGGCGGCATCTTTTTCAATGTATTGACGATATTCGTCTAAAGTGGTGGCACCGACACAATGTAAATCACCTCGGGCTAATGCAGGTTTTAACATGTTTCCTGCATCCATGGCGCCATCGGTTTTTCCGGCCCCAACCATAGTATGTAATTCATCAATAAATAAGATGACTTGCCCTTCTTCTTTTGCAAGTTCATTGAGTACAGCTTTTAAACGCTCTTCAAACTCACCTCGGTATTTTGCCCCCGCAACCAATGCCCCCATATCGAGAGACAATACCCGTTTATTTTTTAAACCTTCCGGTACTTCATGATCAACAATACGTTGCGCCAGCCCTTCGGCAATTGCCGTTTTACCGACACCGGGTTGACCAATTAAAACGGGATTGTTTTTTGTCCGGCGTTGCAAAACTTGAATAGTGCGGCGAATTTCATCGTCTCGGCCAATCACAGGATCTAATTTACCCTGCTCTGCCCGATCGGTTAAATCAACCGTGAATTTATCAAGTGCTTGTCGAACATCTTCAGCATTTTGATCGTCAACCTTTTGACCTCCACGGACATGTTCTATCGCATCTTTAATTCGTTGTTCAGTTGCGCCAAGTGTTTTTAAAATTTGACCTAACTTGCCTTTATCTTCAAGAGCAGCGAGTAAAAACATCTCTGAAGAGATATACTTATCACCTGACTTTTGCGCATATTTATCACATAAATTCAGTAAGTTCCCCATGGCAGAAGACAATTGCACTTCGCCACCTGCACCAGAAACTTGGGCTAAATCATTAATCACTTTTTCAACTTGGCTTCTTAATGAAAAAACATCAACACCCGCACTTTTTAATAACGGGAGTGTACTGCCATTGTTTTGATTTAATAACGCCAACATTAAATGTACAGGCTCAATAAATTGATGGTCTTTACCTAATGCAATGGATTGTGCATCTGAAATTGCCACTTGAAAAGATTGAGTAAAACGGTCTAAACGCATAAAAATTCCTTACAGCCATATCACTGGACTTACGATTAATCTTAATTAAAATTTATGGGCGATTAATAATAATTCAAGCACTTTAAGAAGTTTTAAATTGCCATTTTGATTTAAATCAAGTTATCTCGACAATATATTACAAGGGAGTGTTGCATTATTTTATACAAATAATTGAAGCCATTCTGCCCGTCTTTTGCTCTCTTCGGTAAGAGTAATAACGGTCATTTTCAGCATAAGTGCAATGGGAATTAACCGAAAAATGATTCACTCCTAACTCAGTTAATTGTAATCGAGCTAGCTTTTGTAGATCAGCGAGCCACTTATTGGCTTGCTGGTTTTGTCGATGTTCAATAAATGCAGAAGAAAAATTAGCATTTACTTGTTCAAATTGCTGCTTAACGTCGACACCTACTTCGAAGTTTTCTTGGCGAATACAAGGGCCTAACCAAGCAACAACCTCATTGTTATCGCTATACATATTACCTAACGTTTCCTTGATTATTTCACCGGCTAATGAACGCCAACCAGCATGTATGGCGGCAATTTCCGTGCCTTGCTTGTTTGCTAATAAAATGGGTAGACAATCCGCTGTCATAATCGCTAACGCTAATTTCGGCGTACGAGTGATAACCGCATCGGCTTGAATAGGCGTATTGACATTTTTAACGGTAACTACATGATTACCATGTACTTGTTCTAACCATTGTATCGCGGTGTTTTGCGGTAAATAGTTGAGTAATTCCTGTCTGTTTTCTAATACCTTTTGGGCATCATCAGCAACATGTAAACCTAAATTAAAGTGTTCAAAAGACTTTGGACTAGCAATTTTTACACATGAAGATGAAAATGAATGTTGTTCTATAAAGGGATGTAAACGTGTAGTTTGAAATGCCTGAATGTGATCAACATGCATTTCAACTGTATCAAAAGCGATATTATTTTTAGGGTTTAGATTAAAAATCTGGCGTTTCATTCAACTTAGAATCTTCACGAAGAATATTAGTTAATGCCACCATATCTTGCGGAATTTCAGCATGCCAAGTCATTTGTTCGCCAGTAATAGGGTGAAACAACGATAACATAGCGGCATGTAAAGCTTGGCGTTTAAATCCTTTCAATACTTCTCTTAATTCAACAGTCGCATTTTTAGGAGGACGAGGACGACCCCCATATACCGGATCTCCAACCAAAGGATGAGTGATATGCGCCATATGAACACGAATTTGGTGAGTACGTCCAGTTTCTAGACGTAAACGTAAACGGGTATGTAAACGAAATTTCTCCATAACACGATAGTGTGTTACGGAAGGACGTCCTGAAATAGTCACCGCCATATGAGTGCGTTTAGTTGAATGTCGCCCAATAGGTTCATCAACAATGCCTCCGGCGGTCATAATACCACTAGCAATAGCTTCATACTCACGAGTGATTTCACGCGCTTGGAGTGATTCTACTAAATTGGTTTGCGCTGCAATAGTCTTAGCGACCACCATTAAGCCTGTTGTATCTTTATCAAGGCGATGCACAATACCAGCTCTAGGAACTACATCTACCTGTGGACAATGATGTAATAAGGCATTTAAAACTGTGCCGTCAGGGTTACCCGCGCCGGGGTGAACAACTAAACCAGCGGGTTTATTGATCACTAAAATATCATCATCTTCATAAACAATATTTAATGGGATATTTTGTGATTTAAAACGCTCTTCAGCCTCAACCTGAGTTTCAATACTGATCGTTTCACCACCGTACATTTTTTCTCGCGCTTTGGTTAATACTTCACCATTGACTTGAACGTGACCGGCTAAGATCCATTCTTTTAATCGTGAACGCGAATATTCAGGGAACATTTCCGCAATGGTTTGGTCGAATCGCTTACCTAAACATGATTCAGGAACGATATCTTTGTGTTGAATTTTTTCAGCCATTAAAATCTCTATTAATTAGCACTGTGCAAGGTTTGATTGCTAGGTTAGAATGCCAGTGCTTATTTTACCTGTTTGATAAATCAATTACACCAAATAATTACGTTGGGTAACTGAAACAAGTAAACATTTTATTTTAACGAACATACCAACCAGTAAGTAAGGTTAGTATTATAACGTAGTGATACCAAGGTCTATGGACAAACTGATAATTAAAACAATTTTTTTAGTACTCATATTAACTTTAATGGGTTGTTCTTCATCTGAAGAAACTGAATTAGATAAAGTGCCAGATAAATCTGCACAAGCCTTATTTACCGATGCGAGAGAAGCTTTAGATAACGGCTTATATAAAAAAGCGATACAAATACTGTCAGCCATTGATTCGCGTTTTCCATATGGACCAATTTCTCATCAAGTACAATTAGATTTGATTTACGGATATTATAAAAGTGGTGACTCAGCGCAAGGTATCGCACTGGCAGAACGCTTTCTTAGGCTAAACCCAAACCATGCTAATGTTGATTATGTCTATTATATGCGCGCATTAATTAACCTTTCTACCGAAGAAAATTTATTTCAAGACTTGGCAGGTATTGACCGTTCAGACCGAGATCCTACCGCAGCTAGAGAAGCGTTTAATGATTTTAAAACCATTTTAACTGACTTTCCGCAAAGCAAGTACGCGACAGATGCAAGAAAACGCATGATAGCGATTAAATCTCGCTTAGCAAAATATGAACTTTCAGTGGCTCGCTTTTACTTAAAACGTGAGGCTTACGCATCGGCAGCCAATCGAGGCCGCTTTATCGTGGAGCATTATTCAACGAGCCCAGAAGTTGAGCAAGCTTTAGAAATTATGATTGAATGTTATCAAGCGATGGGATTAAGTGATTTAGAAAGTAATGCGAAACAAGTATTAGCAGCAAATTATCCGAATAACCAAAACGCAGATGATTCGATTGACTAACACCAAGTTTTGATTGGATAACAAAATGGCGACTATTTAGTCGCCATTTTTTATGGTTCAATTACATTATCTTTTAAAAGATAATTTTAAATAAGCTTGCAATTAAATCGCTTCGCCATCTTCCTCGCCTGTTCTGATTCGGATCACCCGTTCAACATCAGTAACAAAAATTTTACCGTCACCAATTTTACCCGTTTGAGCAGAATCCATAATCGCTTTAATGCATCGCTCAACAGAGTCATCTTGAACAACAATATCAACTTTTGCTTTAGGCAAAAAATCAACCATATATTCTGCACCTCGATAAAGTTCAGTGTGGCCTTTTTGACGACCAAAACCTTTAACTTCAGAAACAGTCATCCCTGTAACGCCAATTTCACCTAAAGCTTCGCGTACATCATCTAATTTAAATGGTTTAATAATCGCTTCAATTTTTTTCATAAAAATAACTCGTTGATAATAAATAAACAGCAGATATAACTATTGTACACAATTGATTATAGAAATAAATTCTAAGTTCGAACAATAAAAATTCATCACTTCTATTTTAGAGTTTGATACACTAAGTATTAAGCACTTATTGATTCTACTCTCGCACATAGGAAAACAGATGAACCCGCAAGATATCATTGAAGAAATGAAGGTTTTACCCTCAATTGATGTAGATTTTGAAATTAAACGCCGTATTCAGTTTATTAAGTCACAATTACTCAACTCAGGCTTAACCAATTTAGTTTTAGGTATTAGTGGCGGCGTAGATTCTTCAACCTGTGGAAAACTAGCACAACTTGCTATCGACGAGTTAAATCAAGAAACCTCAAAAAATACAGATGTTCAATATCAATTTATTGCTGTTCGTTTACCTTTTGACGTACAGGCCGATGAAGTGGATGCACAATTAGCTATTGATTTTATAAAGCCCTCTCATTGCTTAACCACTAATGTACTTGCAGGTGTAGAAGGTATACATAACGAAGTCGTTCAAGCATTAAAAAATAAGAATCTACTTACCATGGCAGACGCTCAAATTGACTTCTCAAAAGGCAATGTAAAAGCCAGAGCACGAATGGCAATGCAATACCATATTGCGGGAATGTTAGGGGGGCTTGTTATAGGTACAGATCATTCTGCCGAAAATATCACCGGCTTTTTTACAAAATGGGGGGACGGTGCCTGTGATTTAGCACCGTTGTTCGGATTATCGAAGCGTCAAGTCAGACAATTAGCTAAAACCTTAGGCGCACCAAATGTGTTAATTGACAAAGCACCGACAGCAGATTTAGAAGAATTGTCACCAAGTAAAAAAGATGAAGATGCCTTAGGTATGAGTTACGACCAACTTGATGACTTTTTAGAAGGCAAGCAAGTCGATAGCCAAACGTTAGCATCTATTCTTGCTATTTATCAACGTACCCAACATAAACGTTCCGCCATTCCAACAATATATGACGTTTGATGATTAAAAAATCGACAAATTAACTGGCAAATAATTCATTTACCTTCTATACCTATTTCACGTTTAATTCTTCATGGATGATGAATAAAATGAGTAGGTATATTGGTTTTACGTTAATAGAAGTATTAGTTGCACTTGCGGTATTAATTTCACTTGTCGCAATAGGTGTTCCAAGCCTTATGGAATATACCGTCAAGTTGAAAGTAGATAATGAAATATCCCATCTTTATCGTTTATTGCTCTCTGCTAGAAATGCAGCAATCAATACAGGAAAATTCACCACAGTTTGTCCATTAAATGATAACAATCATTGTACTAATGATTGGGCTCAGCCTATCTATGTGTTTACAGACAGCAACGATAATAAACGTTTTGAGCCAAATAATGATGAACACATTATTGTAATGAAAAGCGCCATTGATAAACAAGATAAGCTGCAATACGGAAAAAATAGAATTGGCGTAACTTACGCATCTACCGGTTATTTATCAGGGTGGGGACAAAATGGCACCTTTAAGTACTGCCCTAAAAACCATGCAAACAGCTCTAGAGCTATCATAGTAGCAACATCAGGTAGATTATATAAATCTTATCAAAGTCAGACAGGTAAACATCAAGGTAAAGACAAAAATAGAAGCGGAAAAATAATTCTATGTGATTAAATCCCTTTTATAATAAAGATTAAATCCTCAGAACGCTGGAAATCATACTGAGGAATTTACATTGGCTGAGTAAGTCATAAAATGATATAACTTACTCAGACGGTTTAAAATTTAAGTTGTTTTTATTATGAAAAGTCGCAAAAAAATTATAAAACTAGTTTTGGTACATCAAGGTTTTACATTAATAGAGCTCTTGGTCAGTGTTTCTATTATTGGTGTACTTATGATGATAGCTATCCCCAATTTAAATAGTTATTTAGTTGAATCGCGCGTTGATAATGAAATTTCTGAATTACATCGCCTTATTTTAACCGCCCGTAATACAGCGATAAATAGCGGAAAAAATGTAACCTTGTGCCCATTGTCAACGTCTAATGTTTGCGGTACTGACTGGAAAAAAGAACTCACCGTTTTTAACAATACCGCTGATAACACAAAGTTTGATTCAACGAATGAACAAGTTATTAAAGTCAAAGCAGCAATAAAAACCAATGATTCATTAACCCTTAACCAAACATCCTTAGTGTACTCTCCTACCGGTCGGTTAATTAGTGGCAACAACAGTGTTTTTATTTATTGTCCAAAAGATTATCCTGAACTAGCCAGAGGGATCAATATTTCGTTATCAGGCAGGGTTTACGCCAGTCAAGACACAGATAATGATGATAAAGATGAAGATAGAAGCGGCAATGAATTAACTTGTAGTTAAATTCTTAAGGACTAATTTGTCGTTAACTTAACTTTTAATGGTTAACGGTTTTGCTATTAAATAAATTCATAACATTTAAAAAAGTCGTCATAATCGATTATTCATGATGACGACTTAATATAAAATTAATTAATCTTCGACTAAAACGCCCCAAACGTCATGTTCATCAGCATGGATAATTTGCACCCAAACTTGATCACCCGGTTCAACATCATACTCATCAGATAAATACACTTTGCCATCTATTTCTGGCGCGTCCATGTATGAACGCCCTACTGCGCCAAGCTCTGTAACCTCATCAATTAAAATTAGGTATTCTTGTCCAATGCGAGCTTGTAATTTATCCGCACTTATTTTCGCTTGAACAGCCATAAAACGTTGTAAACGATCTTCCATAACGTCCTCTGGAACATGATCGGGTAACTCGTTTGCAGTGGCGCCTTCAACGGGGGAATATTTAAAACAGCCAACACGATCTAATTGTGCTTCTGCTAAAAAGTCTAATAGCTCTTGAAATTCTTCTTCGGTTTCCCCTGGGAATCCTACAATAAAGGTCGAACGGATCACCAGTTCAGGACAAATTTTACGCCATTTTTTAATACGTTCTAACACACGGTCTGAACTACCTGGACGCTTCATCAATTTTAAAATACGCTTATTAGCGTGCTGAAATGGAATATCTAAGTAAGGCAGAATTTTACCTTCTGCCATTAATGGAATGATTTTATCCACATGCGGATAAGGATAAACGTAATGTAAACGCACCCAAACACCTTGCTTAGCCAATTCTTCACAAAGCTGCTGCATATGTGTTTTAACCGGCATACCTTCGTAAAAATCAAGCTTATGTTTTACATCTACCCCGTAAGCAGAGGTGTCTTGTGAAATAACCAATAATTCTTTTACGCCAGCATTTACTAAGCGTTTAGCTTCACCAATAACATCACCAATAGGACGTGAGTCTAAGTCTCCCCGCATTGAAGGAATAATGCAGAAAGTACAACGATGATTACAGCCTTCTGATATTTTCAAATAGGCATAATGTTTAGGTGTTAGTTTAACGCCATGATCAGGCACTAAATCAATTAACGGATTATGCATTGGTTTTTCAACATGTTCGTGAACTTGTGCTAATACTTCATCGTAAGCATGAGGGCCCGTAACACCAAGCACGTTAGGATGAAGCTCAACAATCTCATCTTTTTTTGCACCTAAGCACCCTGTTACTAGCACTTTTCCATTTTCCTTAAGTGCTTCCCCAATAGTATCGAGGGACTCTTGTACGGCAGAGTCAATAAATCCACAGGTATTGACTATCACCATTTCAGCATCATCGTAGGAATTTACCACGTCATAACCTTCGGTGCGAAGCTGAGTCAAAATCCGCTCAGAATCAACAAGATTTTTAGGACAACCAAGGCTGACAAACCCTACACGGGCAGCACGTTCTGAGTCTGTTTTAGAGTTTGATACATTGGCATAAAGCTCCTTTGACTGTTGGTCTAACACTTTACTTGGTGTTTCTAATGTCGTGGTTTGTTTTGGGTCGAATTGTTCAACTGCCATAATGTGCCTTTATGATTCGAAGTCATTTTACAGGGTGATTTTTAGTGAGCGGATTATACAGCTAAAAGCTACTAACTTCACTATTTCATCGGGGTATTAAGCATCTAACCCATCAGTCTTAAATAAACAATTTGTGCTACAGATAAACATTAAATGGCATGATTTAACTGTCGGAAAACTTTACATCTTTAATGGCTACCCCGAACCAAACAAGCTCAAGTTATTGATTATTAACGGGTTCTTTATCTGGCATTTATATTGCTTAGACATTAGTAAAATTTAAAAAATGCCCAATAAAGGAAGTCCCGTGAATATAAAAATGTTTAAAAGGTTACTAATCAGTTCACTATTCGCTATCAGTAGCTTTGCCAATGCAGGATTAATTACGCTTAATTCAGGTGATTATTATGGAGCCCTTGGCGGTGTTGGTGAATCTCGAGGAATTTCATTTGAAGCACTAAGCACTTTTAGTATTTCATCAGTAGGTATTGAAGCGGCACTAAACGCTCAAGATTTTGAAATAGTTATCTGGAGTAGCACAAATGGGCATCAATTGAATAATCTTCTTGCCTCTAGCGCGCAAACTTTTGGTACAACAAGCCTAGGTTGGAACGATATTGCAATTGATTTTACCTTTACTATCGGTAATTTTTATGCCTTTGAATGGCGCCCTGTTTCAGTAAATAAAACGTGGGCTAGTACTCTAACTTATTATAATGATAGCTCACTACCAGCAAGCATTGATGGCAAGTTTAAATTAATCGATGGTTATGAAGCTGAATTTGGTTTTAGTAACTTTTTACACCCAAATTTAAGAGTGAATACCGTTACCAGAGATGTACCAGAGCCCTCAACTCTTGCTATTTTTGCATTAGGCATTATAGGGTTAACATCAAGAAAATTAAAGAAACAGTAAGCTATCTGATTTAACTAAATAAACTGTTTAAACTAAACAAACTATAAAGCACCATTGTCTTGTAAAGTAATGGTGCTTATTTTTGTTTGAAATTTACCACACATGAAGTTAATCGGTTGAAATAGCACTTAAAATATCTTTGTCTATGCCTTTAAAAGCAATACCAATTAAGCAGTTGCTGAATTCGTGACCAAGCTTAACTGTTTAAATTTTCTGTTTTCACCTCAAAATTTTGAATTGCTTTCATCGGTTCAATATTAATAATTTTGGAACGGTTTATCGTTATTTTAAAACGCTGTATATATTCTTCATTTTTCTTATTACTTTGCACTAAAACCAAAGTCATTTGATATCGGCGCTCAACCCCTTGATTCGAAATTTTACTGCCGTCAAGTGAATATAGTCGTCCTTCACCTTTTTTAAGATACCGTACAAATGGGGTCAAATTAAATAATATTTGATTCTGTATTTCGTCGTAGCCAGGCAAAAACTCTTTTGATAAAACTTTTGACACGCAACGAAAATGCAACAGTTGGGCAGATTGTTTATTTTGCTGACGTCGTTTTTGTAACTGTTGTAAAACCTTTTTAGGTAAATGCTTTTTACTAATATATTCAAGCCATATTGTTTGCGAGCACACTTTGCTTTGGCTAACGCTATTACTGAATATATGCTGCCATTTTGCTCGCCCTTGTTGTATTTTACGCCAAATAATACGAGTTATGTCCTCTTTAAAGGTTTCCCTTAATCCGTAAATAAACCCCAGTAAAGCAATTAACACAACCGACACCTCAGTAAATGCCGAACGAGCATTCAAAATAATAGTCATAACAAATGCCATAATTATTGCAGTAACCGTTCCGCGAACAACACGTTTTAAATTAGTGTTGAGGTGATAAGTTTTCTTCTGAAAAACAACGCCATACTCGCTTAAACGTTGTAATAAACGCATTTTATTGGTAATCCGATTTGGATCGTCCATCGTGACTTGTGAATTATATTCATGCTCAATCCGGTATGTGTTTTCTTGTCGACATAATTCAAATAAGCTTTCACGCTCTTTAGATTTCTCACTGCTTTTGGGGCCATTTGCCAATAAATTTAAAAATGACTGCTCAACATACCAACTTAAATAATTATCAACATTGTCAAAATACGAACTAAGTTTCGGATCAGCAGGTGTATACCTTCGTAGCTTCTTCAATAACGATTGAGTTTGCTCTGCTAATTCTATGGCGCTTTGATAGAAGTCTTCAGTTGATTTATTTTGTAAGGTCTGTTTTAGATCTGTATCTAATGCCATCCTTAATTGATATGAAAATAAATTTAAATTACTGCGATAATCACTTTGCTCACCTTTTTGTTTACTGATAAAGCGGCTGCGTACTAAAGGCAAATGAATTTGATCTGAGTAATAAGCACTGTGCGCTTTAATACTACTATAAAAGTAACTTTCTTCTGTTAATGTGCTGGCGCTAATCCCCATTTCATCGGGTATTGAAAAGTAAAGATCTAAACATTGATGTTCTTGAGGTAACAGCTGATAGCTTAATTTAAATGATAAGTTTTCATCTTGTAATAATGATGTTTTTTTCAACGTGGTTATATACTCCTTTAGGTTTTAGTTACTCTTTTTCATTAATGCTTCATCATATACTAAAAATAGTGAATCTAATTCAGCATGTTATAAGTATAACAATGCCTAAGAAATTACCTTTAGTGTAAGTTAAGTATCTGTCATTTTTAGCTATTTTGCTAATTTATATAGATTTTTCTGCAAATATTATTAAGTTAATATTTTTCAAATATTGATTGAATTAAAACGATGAATAACATTTACTTCTTTAAGTGTTTTCCCTAAGAGTAAACCGCTAATACAATAGTAGTTTACCCGAATTTTTCAATCTAATTAAAAAGAGAGTTTAAAAATATAATTCCGTACTCATCGTATAAAAATTCCTTGTCTAAAAACACCGTATAGCAGATTAGTGGTGGTAAATAAGATTAAGCTATCATGCAACCAATCTTGGTTTACTTGCATTTATTTTGTCACGTTTTTTTACACTTTTTTGCGAAAATATACTTACACCTTTCACACAACAAAATAAAACCCACTATTATCAACAAGTTAACAAAAAAGGTTCGATTATTGCTTAATAGAAGTATAAACTTATAATCATTATGTTGATGATTGTTTTATCGAGGAAAAACGATGAATGTTAAATTATTAAAAGCTGCTTTAGTAGCTGTAGTTTTAATGCTTAGTAACACGGCAATGGCTGGGATTATTTATATTGGTTCATATAATCTCTATGACGGTCCTGCTTGGACGACAAACCCAGAGGTTTATAGTGCTATAGAAGCCGCTGAAGAAATTTTTGGCAGCCCCGTTAATGGAAACTATCTTATTTCAATCAATGGCACAGACATAAATAACATCAGTCAAACAGCTTGGTATGATGTTGTTGGTAATGGTGTGAGTGATTTTATTCAAAGTTATCGCTTAGATTCAAATGATGATGGATATGGCGCTTCTGGTTGGAGATCTGGCGATGACGCTTCAGCATATGTTAGAGACAATGGTGGTTCAGGAAATTTTATTAACTATGTTTTTCTTCAAGACAATACTCAAGTGCCAGAGCCGTCAACACTCGCTATCTTTGCATTAGGTATCATTGGTTTAGCTTCTAGAAAAATCAAAAAATAATTGAAATTTTAATAAAATAATCAATTAATAAGAGCATCAATGACTTTCAAAATCATTGATGTTTTTTTTGTTTGTTTTTTAAACGCGAGCTGTTTTTACTAGCCTTAACTAGTTTTAAACAGTGATAAACAAAACATCATCTGCCTATTATAATAGTTTGATTCTCAACGAATCGTTCATTTTCGACCTTTAACTTTTATTATATTTTCCAACAACTAGTTAAAGAATTGAGTGATAATATTTGTCAAATTTTTTTACAGCATCAATACATCATCAATAAAAACCACTGATTTTCAATAACTTAATTAATGGCCTTGATTTTGCTTTAACGATATTGCTCTATTGTGCAATTTTAAACAAGATAAAGGAATGATTATGAAGAAGGGTTTAAAACAATTAATGGCAGTGCTTATGTGCTCTGCTGCATTTATCTCAACTAATGCCTCAGCAACATTAGTGTCAGCTGGCGAGTGTACAACAGACAGCGTTACACTAGATCATGTTTCTGTAGTTGGGGATAATACTAATACCAATTTATTATCTAGTGGGCATGATGCTACTAGCTGTATTGGTACGTATTGGGGTCAAGATATTATTGGTGGTGGTGCCTATACTGACAATAATATTGGTGAATTAGGTGATGGTTTTTTAAACGGCCAGTGGGGTGTTTTAACGGGTAATGAATTTCTCGATGGACCAGAAGATTTACAAGATTTAGACGGTGACGGTAACGCAACAGATCCAGGTTGGATTCATTTAGGTGATACTTGGAAAAAATGGAGCACTGGTTTTACAACCAGCTATGACGAAGTTGGTACTCATGAAGAAATTACCTTTCAAGTAAATGAATTGTTAACTCTATCATTTGGTTGTAAAGAGTATTTTGCTAGTTTTGTCTCCGGATATAACTGTGCCGATAATTCAGGGTATTGGAAACTAACCACCGAACTAGGCATTATCGATGACGTGCAAAGTTTATTAGGAAAGGCGACCTTTGATCATCTTGCTTTTTCAATCAATTCATTAACTCGTTTTGCTGTTTATGATTTTAATTTTAAAGATATCTTTGCTGCAGAAAATAATGCTGATTTAAACTTTAATACGCCTTATATGTTAAGCGGTAGCTTTAATATGGATGATTTCCCAACCTTTGGTAACGATGCACAACCATTACATATCAATGTTTGGGCTAGAGATCCGGCTCAAGTTCCTGAACCTTCAACTATTTTACTTGCAGGCTTAGGTTTATTTGGCTTGATGTTAAACAGAAGAAAAGTGAATAATTAATCAAAGAATGAATGATATTTCAATGAGCTAGGCTATTGCCTAGCTTTTTTTCGCCTTTCTACAGCAATAATGACTAGTTATTATAATGAAGTATCAGAGCCTATCGATTTTTCACTATTCTGTTACATGCAAATGACACAATTAATCAACGCTAGAATGGACCAATCTTGCTGATTAATAAGTCATAAGAAGTGAGCTTTTACTAAAAAGCAGCTCAACTTTAACTTGAACGATTACACGCTAAAATAAATTATTTTTTGTTGATCCAATAACTTAATTTTTCATGAACATTTTTAGGCTCTATAGGTTTGGTAAGATAATCATCCATACCCGCATCTAAGCATTTTTGTTTATCACCTTCCATAGCATTAGCGGTCATGGCAATAATTGGCAACGAAATATTTCTAATACCAGCTTCACCTGCCCTTAATCTTCGTGTTGTTTCATAACCATCCATTTCCGGCATCTGACAATCCATAATGATAATAGTATATGGCTTTTCATCCGTAGCTGCCTGAATTCGCTGTAATGCCTCGATACCGTTTATTGCTACATCGGCAGTTAAGCCAATATTTTTAATAACACTTAACGCCACCATTTGATTGATTCGATTATCTTCAACTAGCAATATATTGGTTTCTGGTGGCCAGTTTTCACTCGGATTAATATTTTCATCTGAAAAAGATAAGTCACCCGCTAAACTATTTTCACTTGAAGATTCAAGTGAAGGTACGATTTTTTCGGTATTTTCTGTTTCAACTAACGGCTTTTCCTCATTTATTAAAACATTTAAAGCCTTCAATAACTCATGTGTGGTGATTGGTTTAGGAAAATAAGCACTAATGCCTAATTCATCATAGTGATCAGAATCAATTTGTTGATTCATCGAAGTCATCATTACTAACTTCATGGTTTGGTAATGTTTCGTTTCCCTGATTCGTTGCGCTAATACTTCTCCATTGACATTAGGCATATGCAAATCAAGTAATGCTAAATCAAAGTTTTTTACGCTAGAATTTGACCATCGACTCTCGCATAAATTCAAAGCTTCTTCAGCAGAATCCGCGACACTAACCTTAACTCCCCAACATTGAAGTTGTCGCTTTAAGACATCTCGAATCGTTGGGTTATCGTCGACAATCAAAACATCAATCATTGACGTTTCTAACTCGGGTGCAATTAATTGAGACGTTTTGCTTTTTTCCACTAAAAAAGATATTTCAAAACAACTTCCTTTACCTAGCTCGCTTGTTACAGTTACATCGCCGTTAAGCAATTTACAAAGCTCTTTCGTGATACTTAAGCCTAATCCGGTTCCACCATATTTTCTGGTCGTCGAGGCATCAGCTTGACTAAAAGCGCCAAATAATAAGGGAATATGTTCCTCGGCAATACCAATACCAGTATCAGTAATTTTACAACTAAATCGTAATTCATTATCTACTGTTGTCGGCGTTAATTTCGCGGTGATCAGAATTTCCCCTTGTTCGGTGAATTTAACGGCATTACTCAATAGATTGGTAATTATTTGCCTGATTCTATTTGGATCAGACTTTATCGAGGTAAATTTTACGTGAGTTAGATCCAGTATTATTTCAATATCTTTATGCTTTGCTGACATTGTTATTGACTCAGCAAGCTTGCCTAATAAGTTATGAACATTAAACTCAATCAGTTCTAATTCTAATTTCCCTGCTTCAATTTTTGAAAAATCAAGTATGTCATTAATTAAAGCTAATAATGAGTTAGCGCTTGAATAAGCAATATTCAAGCGATGCGCTTGCTCTGCCGTTAAACGACTATTCTTTAATAACCCCAGCATGCCTAACACACCGTTCATTGGTGTTCTGATCTCATGGCTCATATTGGCTAAAAATTCTGATTTAAGCTGGGTTGCTTCTTCGGCTTTTTCAAGGGCTTCAGTTAAGTCTTGAGCTTGCGCTTTTAACGTCGCTGTTTTTTGTGTCACTTGTTCTTCAAGTTTAACCACAAACTCTTTTTGTCTTGATATTTCCGCTCGTTGAAGTCGAGTACGTACATAAATTATTGAAAAGATAATAAATAGAGCAAAAGTAAAATAAATCAAATATGCCCACCAAGTTTGCCAAGGGGGTTGAGAAACGACCAAGTTGATGGTTAAAATTTTGTCGCTCCATATTCCGTTTTTATTGGCAGCTTTCACTAATAATCGATATGAACCACCATCTAAATTGGTAAATGAGGCAATGTTTCTATTACCAATATTTATCCAGTTATCATCATAACCTTCCAACTTATACGCATATTGGTTTTTAAACGGAGAAATAAAATCTAATGCAGAAAATTCGAAAGAGAAAAAGTAATCTCGATAAGATAAAGCAATATCGGTAACATACGCATAAGGCGAATCAAGTTGAAACGCTTGCCCCATTTTATTAAACCCGGTTAATACGACATTAAAATCACTCTTTTCTGACTCAATGTTTGTGGTTTTAAAGTATTCTATGCCTCTTTGACTACTGGTAAATAAGGTTTGATCTTTGCCACTTATTAAACTGTTTGGATAATAATTCGACCCCATTACGCCGTTATGACTATCATAATTAGTGACGTGACCAGAAGAAGGGTCGAGTTTTGAAATACCTTTATTAGTGGTAAGCCATAAAGTGCCATTGTCGTCATCAGTAACCGCGCGAATCAATGAAGTAGGAAGCCCATTTTTACGATCAAAATGCTTAAAGCTGTTTGTTTGTGGCTCAAATAAATTAAGACCTGCTTGCGTAGCAATCCAAATGTCATTGTTCTTACTTTGATGTATATCTTGGATAATACTGCCTAATAAGCTGCCTGCTTTATTTTTCTCTTCTTTGAAAGTGATAAACCGTTTTGTTTCATCATCCCAAAGGTTGACTCCATCACCAGTGCCGACCCATATCTGTTGATGGTTATCTTTAAATATCTCGAATACTTCAGGATGAGATAATCCAAACTTTTCATCCATATGAATAAAATGTTCCGTCGCAGGATTGTATTGATAAACCCCATTTTTATAGGTTCCAATCCAAAGGAGGCCATATTTATCCATGTTTAAAGCTCGTAACTCTCTAAACTCTTTATAACCCGCAGCACTCGTTGGGTAGTTTATAAACTTAAGTGTTTTAGTGACCAAATTATATGAAGCTAACCCTTCATCTTGTGCAATCCAAACTCGATTATTAACATCTTGAAATACAATTGGTTTTTCTAATAATCTATTGCCTTGATAACCATTTTCTTCACTAAAAATTGTCTCCGTTAATTTTTCTAATTTTTTCTCATCGATGTGCCACTTATATAATTGCGAGGTTGATGAAACAATCAACAAGTCGCCATTAGAGTCTGTGGTAATGCCGTTAGGAGGCCGTAATTC
Source organism: Thalassotalea castellviae (assembly GCF_031846185.1). Taxonomy (NCBI): domain Bacteria; kingdom Pseudomonadati; phylum Pseudomonadota; class Gammaproteobacteria; order Alteromonadales; family Colwelliaceae; genus Thalassotalea; species Thalassotalea castellviae. The sequence goes on along the minus strand of NZ_JAVRIF010000007.1, from coordinate 32,419 downwards.
TGGGCTATTAATCGGTCTAAATTGACGGTGCGGAACAAGCTTGTAAATACCCTGTGTTTCATTCGTCACCCAAAGTGTTTTATTGTTATCTTCGAAAACAATTCGTAAGCCGCTATTATTATCTAAATCAAATCGCTCAACGACATCAGCTGACTTCGACTTGCGATACAAACCTTTACTTGTTACAAACCAGATATTGCCATCTTGAGCTTCAATCATTGAGTTTACTTGCTCAAGTATTGCACCTTGTTTATTTATTAAGTGAGTAAAAGTTTTGCTTTTATCATCAAAATAATAAGGCCCTTTTTGCGTGCCGACATAAAGTTCATTATTAGTAGTTTTCAAAATATTGCGAATTTCGTTGCCACCTGTTGGTGAATAATTATTTGGCTCAGGTAAGAAATGTTCAAATTTAGAGGTCGTTTTATCAAATAAATTTAACCCAAAACTTGTTGCAATCCAGAGACTATCTTTATCATTATCTTCAATATCCCAGATGCGGTTGTGAGATAAGCTAGTTTTATCCCCTAAACTTTTTTCAATACGCTCAAAACGGTCATTTCCTAGATATTTATTCAAGCCTTTATCATAGGTTCCTAACCAGATATGGCCTTGTTGATCATGAAATAAGGTTTGAATTCTCCCAGAAGAAATTGAGTCTAGGCGTTTCGGGTTATGAAGGAAGTTTTCAAAGCGTCCAACTTTAGGATCATAACGATTCGCCCCGCCCCCCCATGTTCCAATCCATATTTGACCTTGGTGATCTAACATGAGATTACCAGCATCATTATGCGATAAACTGTTGGTACTTGTGCTATCAAATTCAAATAAGGTTACTTTACGACCGTCATAACGCATCACACCGTTTTCTGCAGTACCAAACCATAAAAAACCCTGATGATCTTGAATGATGGAATAGACTTCTGAAGAAACAAAACCATCCTCCGCGGTAAGTTTTTCAATAGCGTAGTCATTTTTAAGAGCCGATAATTGCTCTGTGCTGTTTGCAGATACGTTAATCACCAAAGAAAAACAAAAGAAATAAATAAAGCGATTAAAAAAAGATTTAGAAATCATAGACATTTTAACTGATTCTATTTAATAAAAGAGAAAATGAAATTCAAAGGTTACTCTAGAGCATTTCATAAAAAATAGCTATGTTATCCCTTTCAAAATCATAATATCTTAATCGTTATGCTTAAAAACACTAAGATTCAATAGAAGAAATAACGGCATAAAAAATAAGTTTAAAATAATAAAATTATCAATTATATTAATAATTAAGCAGAAAAACTGGTTTAAAAATCAAACTAGAATATACTGGAAATTGTCACTACAAAATAGAAATCTTATGCTTAAAAAATTTAATATTTTATCTTGCTTTATCTTTTTTATTTATTTTTTGCCACTGACGGTTTACTCAGAAGCTGTTGACCCTATTGAAGTTATTGAGGTAACGGCGCAAAAACGTGTGCAATCGGTGCAAGATGTACCGTTTTCAATTGCCGCGATTTCTTCGCAAACGTTATCATCTGCAAAAATAGGACATGCTAGTGAAGTCACGACATTAATTCCCAATGTTAATGCGACCAGATCTATAAGTGGCATCAGTAATTTCTTTATTCGAGGTGTCGGCATGGACGGTTTTAACTTATCGTCAGTACCTGCAGTTGGTCTATATGTTGATGATGTTGCAATTCACAGCCCGGTTCTCGCCAATTTTGCGCTATTTGATTTACAGAGAGTGGAAGTTTTAAAAGGACCACAAAATACATTATTTGGCAAGAACACCACCGGAGGTGCGATTAATTTTTTCACAAATGACGCAAATAATGAAGGTGACACTTCAGGCTTTGGGGAATTAAGTTTAGGAAACTTTAACCTTATTAAAGCTGAGGGAGCGATTAGTTTTCCTCTCACTGATAAAGCTGGTATCAGGCTCTCAGCATACTCACACAAAAGAGATGGCACAGTTTCAAGTAACATCCCCAACAATACTTCAGAGTATAATGATATTAATCGTTTTGGGGCTCGAATGAAGTTGTTATACATCATTGACGACAACCAGCAATTATCATTTAGTCTCTATGGCGGTCAGCAAGATCAAGTTGCTGAAATTAAAACAGCAATGAGTCCTCAGGATAGTCAATCAATCATAGATATTGATAGCCAAGACCTGTCAAAGAATTATTCTTCATTGATCAATCCTCCAAATGATATCGATGCATACGGCGGGTTTTTAAAGTTTACTTCGCACAGCGATACTTTTATTTTTAATGCCATTTCATCTTTCGAAAATGTCGTCTCTCAACGTATGGATGATTGGGGAGGCCAACAACTTCAATCCAGTGTTTATCAATCTAATATTTATAACTCAACTGATACTGAAACGTTGTCCCAAGAGCTGCAATGGCAATCGGCACTCAATAACGATATCCATTGGGTTTTCGGTCTACTTTATAACATAGAATACGGAAATATATTTCAAGCGGCATTAATTGATCCCGCAGGCCCAGGTAGACCTGATGACAGCATAGCGGATGAAGGTATCGGCCCAATGTTCGATAGAGGAGCATGGATTGACCATAAAAGTCGCACCTTTTCAACCTATGGGCAATTGACCTACCCCATCACTGAAAACCTAAATTTAACTTCTGGTTATCGTTGGACTACTCAACATCTTAAGCCAACCGTTCATGCTGCGGGTATGATGATGGACTTGCCCGGACAAGAATTTCCACTCGGCAGTTTGGGTTGGTACAGTATAGGAAATAATGATTTTGATCGTTTATCAGATTTTATGGGCTTTCAGCGAGCAACACAATATATCACCGCCAATGGAGGTTTTCCGGCATCAGAACAAATAGATGAAACTTTTAATGAATGGGGGGGGAAAATATCATTGGATTATCACTTAAATGAAAATTTGATGCTCTATAGTTCATTATCAAGAGGCTTTAAAATGGGCGGCGTTAACTCAAACCCCACTGTTACTGCGTATAAATCATTACTCAGCAAAACCGTTAAACCGGAAAGTTTAGTCACCACTGAAATCGGTTTTAAATCTGAATTCCCGAATAGTGCCCTAAGGCTAAATGGCGCTATTTTCAAAAACACTTGGCGTGATTATCAATTCTTTTTAGTTTATAACCCTGGCAATCCGGCTAACTTATTTGCCTCTCTTGTCAATTTACCTTCTGCCGAGTCAGCCGGTGCAGAGCTTGAATTATCTTGGCAGGCTTCATCGACCCTTCGTTTCAACCTCAGTACTGCCTGGTTATCAACCAAAGTAACTGATGGGCAATTAGACACATCGGGGATCTCCCCCCTGATCGTTGAAGGATTTCAAAACCAAGTTGTTTCAGGTAATCAGCTCACCAATGCCCCTGAATTTAGCTACAGCATTTCTGTCATTAAAAATATTGAATTTACCCACAGTGAACTAGAATTAAGTATGTATTATAACTTTTTAGATAAGCACCCACATCAACTTGCTGGTACACAAAGTTCTATTTGGCTTGATAATTTTTCAGAAGATATGGTAGGTTTACTTACATTAAATAGTGTTTATTTTTTTGGCAAAGAAAGAGAATTCCAATTATCACTGTGGTTAAAAAATGCGTCTGATGAAAAATATTGTACTGAGCGAGCAATAGCGCCAGGAACATCAACCGAAACCGCTAGATTATGTGCCCAAGGTGATCCTAGAGAAATTGGCTTAACATTTAAAAGGACTTTTTAATTCTAATGCTAACTTTTAAAACAAAAATACTGTTTGAAAAGCCTGCCCTTATCGCATTATCGGTGCTAATAATTAGCTTAACTGGCTTAATTATTTTATATAGCTATTCACTTAAAAATGAAAAACAAGCGGTATATGAGAAATATCAGCAACGTGCTGAGTTACAAACCAAAGATATTGAAGCAGAAATAAAGCGTTCTTTTTTTCAAGTCTCCTCTATTGCTAATTTATATTCCTCTTCAGGGTGGGTAAGTCATTCAGAGTTTTCTCAATTCGTTCGACGGGTATTCCCAAATTTCCCCAAAAACCGAAGAATCAGTGCGATTCATCATATTCCAGCGTCATATATTGATGATTATTTAACTAATATTCGCCAAAACCCAACCCCTGAATATGAAAAGTTTAGTATCTTTGATTACTCGGCTCCGAATGAACTTAGCGAAGCAACAACAACTGATAACTTTTATAATATTATTAGTTATACTTTCCCAGCACAAAATATAGCTAACTTTCTCGGTCGTTCGATAGTAGAGTCGTCACCAATATCCCCTTTAATTTTTCCGGCTATAGAACTAAAAAAACCTATTGTTTCTGATTTTTCACCGCCTTTATCAACGATAAAAGATGAGCCTTTTATTATATATGTTCATCCTTTTTTCTCTATCGATACAGTGTCGGATGATTCATCAGAAGTCAGTGGTTTAATTGTCTCGAGTCAATCAATCTCGGACTTTTTCATCAACGAGTTAATCAGTAATCCTGATGATAATTATAGATATATCTTGATAGACAGCAATAAAAACGCATTTCACTTTCCAAGTAATACATTACGCAGTTTTGATTCTACTTTACTGGCAGAACTACCGACAATTCATTTTCAATTTACCATCCGATTAATCAATAATCGTTTTGAATTGATTGTTATCCCAAATGATCAGCAATTAGCAGACATTGATAGTTTGCTATACCCTCTCTTTATTGTTGGCATTATTTTAATTTTTGCTATCTCATTTATCACCTATTCATTGTTGTCTCGTCAAAAGCTTTTAACCCGAGAAGTAAAACGTAAAACGTCTGCCATTTATCATCAACGAAATCAATTATCGGAACAGAATCGTCGCCTAATACATGCCGTAGAAGCCGCAAAAATTTCTGCCAATGCTAAATCAGAATTTCTTGCCAATATGAGCCATGAAATAAGAACTCCGTTAAATGGAGTCATTGGTTTAACAGAGCTATTAAATAGAACTCAACTAGATGTTGATCAAAAGGAATATGTTGAGAAACTTATTTATTCAGGTAGACATTTATTATCGGTTATCAATGATATTTTAGATTTTTCCAAAGTAGAGTCAGGCAAAGTTGACCTAGAAATTTCGGCATTTTCAATTTTTAGTATTATTGATAATTTAAACGGCACATTTCAAGATATAGCCAAAGCCAGAGGTATAGACTTTAAAGTTTCTATAGAGGGATACGCGCCACCTGACTTAATGGGTGATATTTTTAGAATCAATCAAGTGTTAATGAACTTATGCTCGAATGCGATTAAATTTACCGAAAAAGGCCGTGTAGATGTTATCATTTCTATGAATAAAGTAGATGATAAAAATAATATCTTTATTCTTAGATTCCAAGTTAAAGATACAGGAATAGGCATAAATGAAAAAGATATCGCCACTTTATTTAGCAATTTTAGCCAAGCCGACTCATCAACGACTAGAAAATATGGCGGCACAGGTTTAGGGTTATCAATAAGCCAGAAACTCTGTCAAGCGATGGGAGGCGACATAAACCTTACTAGCACTAAAGGCAAAGGTAGTATCTTTACTGCGTTTATAAAGATTCAGTTAAATACCGATATTTTAATTGATGAACATGAATTAACTGAAAAACACAAAACATTGATAAATGAAAATGTTGAGGTGCTAATTGTCGATGATAACCCAATCGCCTTGAATATTATTAGCAACTATTTAGCAAGTATAAACATGACTCCTATTACGGCACAATCGGCAGAAGAAGGCTTAGATATACTGCAAAATTCAGAGCACAAAATTAAATTGATTATTTCTGATTGGACCATGCCACACACCAATGGAGGTGAATTTGTTCAAGAATTATTAACCCTAAATATGAAGGTAGTACCTAAAGTTATTATCCTGTCAGCTTACGAAACTTCTTCAATCGAAAAAGCCAGAGAAGCACTCCCTATTATTAAAACGGTTTTACAAAAGCCCTGTCCAACAGAAGTATTACATCAAGCAATAATATCGGTATTAAAAAACAAAACACCGGTAAAAGAAACAATGATCATACAAAAACGCTTGGAAGGTATAAATATATTGGTTGCTGAAGATAACAATATAAATCAATTGGTTATCAACAAAATACTCACTGCAGAAGGCGCGGATATAACCATGGTGAATAATGGTGTTGAAGCAATAAAAGTTATCAACGCCCCCAATAAGATTGACATTATATTAATGGATATTCATATGCCGATTATGGATGGCGTTGAAACCACTAAAATTATCCGCTCGAGTCTAGATAAAAAATTAGTAAAGCTACCAATAATAGCACTGACGGCCAATGTTTTAGAAAGTGATGTTAAAAGCTACTTAGCTGTTGGAATGAATGCACATGAATCTAAACCTATTATTAAAGAAAGTTTAATATCTACAATCCTTAGCCTAATAAAATAACGTGTTTTAAGGGCAAAATTAATCAAAAACTAATTGCTTATCATCAATAATCTTTCTTATTAGTTTTAATTATATTTACCTTAACAAGAAAAATAACGCATTTAGATTTCGTAAGAAAGACCCCGCAAATTTTTGTTACTTTCAGTGTTAGCTTGTATTTTCCCATGCATTGACATGGTCATCTAAAAAGTCATTCTCGCACCGGATAGCGGCATTTAGAAAAATCTTTTACATCAATAAGTAACCGCATGAATAAATACGGAAATAATGTAGCAAAGTCATTTAAGAAACTAATAAAAATAAAGCATTAATTTACACCTATACTTGATAAGACATCTTTAGTTGGGATGAAAAAGAGAGAAAAATGGAAAATATTGAACACTTTATTGAAATAGGTTTAGCCCTTTCAAAAGAAAAAAATCATCAAGTTTTATTAGAACAAATCTTACTCAGTGCGATGGCGTTGTCACGTGCCGATGGCGGAACTATTTATTCGGTGAACGATGAAGAACAATTAGTCTTTGATACCCTTATCAATAAAAGCCTTAATATACATTGGGGAGGAACGACTTCTCATAAAATAGAAATACCTGCGATTAATATTTATCAATATCAAAAACCGAATAAAAGTGCATTAGTTTCCATAGCGGCAACTACCGGCAAAATCATTAATATTGAAGATGCCTATCACGTGAAAGATTATGATGTCACGGCAGCAAAAGAAATGGATAAGCGAACCGGTTATCGTACAAAATCGGTATTGACGCTTCCAATGAACAACCATGAAAATGATCTAACCGGTGTGATACAGCTGATTAACGCTGCCGATTCAAACAATAACGTTATCGCATTTGATAAAAAAATTGAGCGTACCATTCATGCTCTAACGTCATTAGCGGCGGTGATTTTAACCAATAAACAATTAATCGACCAAATGGAGGAGCTCTTTGGTTCATTTTCACGCGTAATTGCTTACGCAATCGATAAGAAGTCTCCTTATACGGGAGAACATTGTCGACGAGTACCAGAAATAACCATGTCACTTGCCCGTGCTTGTCATGAAATTAAAAAAGGTCCACTCGCTAACTTTTCACTCAGCGATGCCGACTTTCATGAGCTAAGCGTAGCAGCTTGGTTACATGATTGCGGTAAAGTGGCGACACCTGAATATGTCATGGATAAAGCGACAAAATTAGAAACCGTCTTTGATCGCATTGAACTAATTATTGCCCGTTTTGAAGTTGCATCATTGTATATTTCTCATCATGGAAAATATGATGCCAATGAAAAGTTGCGAAAGCTTAAACAACTCGCTGATGATAAGGCCTTTATTATAAATGCTAATACTGGAAGTGAATTTTTTGATGACGCTAAAATCAACCGAGTTTACCAAATTGCCAAACACTATAAAGTAACCATCAATGGCGTGACTCAACCTATTCTTTCCGACGATGAAGTACTTAACCTCATCACTAAACGCGGTACATTAAACAATAGAGAAAGACAAATCATTAACGGTCATATGGATGTCACGGTTGATATGTTAGAGTCATTACCGTTTCCTAAACATTTAAAAAATGTTCCTGAGTATGCTTGTGGCCACCATGAAAAGATGGATGGTACAGGTTATCCAAAAGGCTTAAAACGAAATGAGATGTCAATTCCAGCTCGCATTATGGCTATTGCAGATGTTTTTGAAGCGCTAACCGCGAATGACAGGCCATATAAACCCCCAAAAACACTCTCTCAAACCATCGCCATTATGGATAGAATGAAAGAGAATGATCACTTAGATCCTGATTTATATGATGTATTTATCGAAGAAAAAGTTTACTTAGCATTTGCCGAAAAATTTTTAGATAAAAAGCAAAACGATTTATAAGTGTAAACTAATCTATGCAGAACTAAAAACGGTGATATTTCACAAATGTTAATTTAATGTATACTGGGTATTAACAAATAAGGAGTAGGTGTTCACAGAACGAACTAAAACTAAACCAATTCAATATTAGGAAATACATTTGCAAAGTGCATATAAAAATCCTGTTGTAATATTATCATTTTTATTAACCTTCCTACCTTATAGTATTTTTGTAAAAGGCATTGGAGCGTATCAAAATATATTATTAATGTGCGCGTTAATTTCGTTACAAATTATCGCCCTCATCACTATTAACCTTGCAAAAAATTCAACGCAGTCAAAATCGCTCAAACTCTTTTGGCAATATTTACTTATGGTGACGTTTGGCGGAGGTTTGGCCAATATAGTTCTTATTGTTTTCCCGACACTTTATTTGCTTCAAGATTTTTTATCATTATTTAGCTACTTCTTTATTTTTTTAGCGATAGAAACAAACCCTCACCTTAAAGAAACTCCAGTCAATAAGTATTCAGGTGGCCGTGTACCTGCTATCTTTTTTGTTGTCGTTTGTTTCAGTTATTTTATTTTACTCCCTTATGAATTTTCTGAGTTACAGTATCAAAGTCGCCAGCCTTCGGTCATGTTTCATCTATTCATTACCGGCTTAATTGGTTTTCGGTTATTGATTAGCTTTGCAAAATCAACGACGACTTACTGGCGACATTTATATGGCATGTTACTCTGTGGTGCTTTAATCATATTTAGCGATAACCTCCTTAATTTTTTTGAATTACGTCAACATCAAAGTATTTTTTCGCTATTTAATGATGTTTTTATTTTATTGCCCTTCTTAACGTTAATCATTGCTAGCAAAATTTCGTTAACCGATAATAATCCCGCTATTTCTCAACAATATGAAGTTAATTCTGAATTGTACATGTTACTACTGGTGTTAGGCATATTGTCATTACACTTATTAGGTGAACATTATCAATTATTTTATCGTACCAACCACTATTGGCAGTCAGTAATAGTCTTAGGATGGTTTTCATCTGCTGTTGTATTTGTTGCTTTATTATCCCGTAAAAAACGCAAAGCATACCAACAATTAAAGCTGCAACTTCATGATATAAAGCATCAATTAAGCGGACTGAAAAAACAGAACGAATCGTTAAATAAAGCGATTATATACAGTGAAAATAAAGCAATTGTTAATGCTTCAAACAATGCTATTTTAACCGTGTCTAAAACAGGTAAAATTTTATCCGCTAACCCATCTGCGGTGCAGGTTTTTCAATTACTTGAACAAGACTTAATTGATTCAAGTGTCAGTACCTTATTTTCACCCGATGATAAAATGCATTATTTTTTCGATTATCATAGCAATGTTTATGAGCTACAACGTAAAGAACAAGGGTTAACCCTAGAATGTAAAGCGATTCGCTCAGATAAGAGTGAATTTCCTGTTCAAGTGGAATTACAGTGGGCGGACAGACAAGAGTCACCTTTGATCGTTATAACATTTATCAATTTAACGGCTAGAAAATTAGCAGAAAAGCAAGCGCTTGAATTAAAAGATAAATTCATTGCTAACATATCGCATGAATTTAGAACTCCTTTAACCATTATTAACGGGGTTTTAGATAGATACTTACAACACACTGAATCACGGCAAGAACAACAAGAATTAACCACAGCTAAACGAAACGGTTTACGGTTGGTAAGAATGGTCGAACAACTATTAGAATTGTCTCGGTTAAATGACAACCCTAAAATGTCATTAGCGATTTATCGTCTTGAGACTTTAATGCAAATGCCCGGAGATTCATTTACTCGCTTAGCAACACAAAGCCAATTAGCTTTTAATATTAATATACCTGCAGATTTATGGCTTGAATGCGACGCACAAGCTTTTGAAAAGATTATTTTTAACCTGTTATCCAATGCAATCAAATATACACCAGCCGGCGGGACAATCAATGTGAACGCTTATCAAGAAAAAGACACCATCATATTAGATATAATCGACACTGGTATTGGCATCAGTAAGACTTCACAAGATAAAATATTTGATCGTTTTCAACGGGCTGATGATCAAGAAAATCAAGCGATTTTCGGGGTGGGTATCGGCTTATCTTTAGTGAATGAATTAGTAAAAGCGCATCATTGGCGTATTAACTTAGTCAGTGAATACAATAATGGTAGTAAGTTTAGCTTGTCGATCCCAACGGCTAAACCGATCACCAATGAAGCCGCACTACCCTATAGCATTTCTGAAGAAGAACTTGCTTCAATTTTAGTGGAACAAAACGAGCCTAAAAAGCATATTCAAGATAAAGACCAACAAGTTGTACTGATTATTGAAGATAATATTGATATGCAAAGTCATATTAAACAAGTAGTTGAACAAGCACATCATTGTATTCTGGCAAGTAGTGGCGAATTAGGGTTATCTATCGCGCAAGAATATATTCCGGACCTCATTGTTTGCGATATCATGTTAACCGGTATTGATGGCTTTGAAGTGTTAAAACAATTAAAAGAAAACGATATCACCTCCCACATTCCGGTCATTTTATTAACAGCTCGCTCTGACTTAGATAGTCGGCTACACGGCTTAAACTTGCACGCTGACGACTACTTAAGTAAACCCTTTAATCAACAAGAGCTATTAGTGCGCATTGACAATTTAATTCAGAACAGAGAAAACCTACAACAAAGTCACTTAAACAAATTCAAAGCTATACAAACGTCTGAAAGAAAAGCCGCTAGTCATGAAAAAGCTTCATTATTAACAAGTGAAGATAATGTTATTGACTCAGTTGAAGAAGTGTTTTTAGAAAAATTAGAAAAGACCATCGCACAAATGTATATCAACCCTGAATTAGGTATTACACAATTAGCACAAAATATGGCGATGAGTGAGCGTCAATTACAACGAAAAATCAAAGTGATTTTAGGGACAACACCAAATAATTTTATTAAAGAGTTCCGGCTAAAAAAAGCACAAGAATTACTGAAAAGTGGCGCTCAAATAGGTCGAATCGCCCTAGATGTTGGTTTTTCTTCTCAAACGTACTTCGGTCGGTGTTTTAAAGAAACGTATCATTGCACCCCTAAACAATACCAACAAAAATGTGCGAATGAATCAACCGACCTTTAACACCACTTTATCTTTAAGAGCATCAAGTGTGTGAACTTGCAATATATCTATAAATTCAAACGGTTGCTCTTTAGGCTCATATAAGCCAATCCATGAATATTCAGGGTATTGATTTATGAGCCGTAAACCTTTTTCAATTAATACACTCATTTGATCCCAAGAAATATCTACGGGCTGCTCACGATTAAATGGATAAAACGAATACGCGATATTTAAAGAGATTGTTTGATCAAATACACTGTTAAAGCGATTGACCAAACGCGTTGATAATTCAGCAGCATTATTTTCTTTTTCATAGCCAATAATGGCAAAAGTATCATCTGACCAACGAATAAGCAGATCATCATGATTACGGGTATAAAGTAATAGATCAGTGAAATTCACTAATTGGCTATTACTCACGGTGTTAATATCATTTATATTAATCATTAATATATATAAACGCGGTAAAATATTGCGCTGCACAGGCAGTAAATTTTGATGGATTTGATTCATCAGTTGGCTGGCTTGTTCGATATAAATATCTAAATAACGTCTACTTTTTATTCCCGTCACTTTATCAATCGTTGCCGCCTGTTCTAATTTTTTATTTACTAACTCCAATTCCGTATTTTTGGCGAGATATTTCTGAGTCTTCTCTTCAACTTGCTTTTTAAGATCTAACTTTTGTAATTGTTCAATCGCAAGTTTTCTATTTAAAAAGCGAGAGTAACTTAATAAAGCTAAGGCAATAATCGCCACATAAATCATATATGCCCACCACGTTTTCCAAGGTGCAGGATGCATTACAATGGTTAACTCATATGGGTCACTCCATACATTATCACTATTACCGGCAATAATTTGTAACGTGTAAGTACCTTGTGGCAAGTTAGTATAGGTTGCGCGACGTTGCTTTCCTGCATCTATCCACTCACTTTCCGAACCTAGCAAACGATAGCGATAGCGTGTTGACTCTGGCGAACTATAGTTTAATCCAACATATTCAAATGAAATTAATTGATCTTTATAATCTAAGGTTAACTCTTTGAGGGTATTTAACCCGTTCTCGAATACCATGGCTTGATTTAAATTATATATGTTGGTTAATTTAACTACTGGCGCCTTGCTTTGCTCAGAGACACTATCAGGATGAATACTGATAAAACCTTTCGCACTGCCAAAATACAAAGTTTTATCAAAACTGGCAAAGACCACGCCATGATTATATTCCAAATCTCGTAAACCGTGACTGGTATCATAGTGCTTAAATCGCTTGGCTTTAGGAGAGTATTGCGATATGCCTTTATTCGAACTAAACCATATATTACCTTGTTTATCTTCATTTATACCGTAAGCCGTTTGGCTTTTCATTCCGTCTTTTGAGTTTAAGTGTTCGAACGTGAAACTTTGTGAGTCTATTTCTTGTTTCTTTAAAATATTTATTCCGGCAGCTTGTGTTCCTACCCATAAATTTTCATGACTATCTAAATATAAAACCCAGGCTAAATCACTACTTAGGCTCGTTATATCACCATCGACATGTTGAATATGCATAAACGTTTCAGTCAAAGGATCGAATCGATTTATGCCTCCACCATAGGCTGCTAACCAAATAACACCTTGTTTATCTTCTATAATTTGTAATACATGATTGGTACTAGGGCCTTTATTTGACGCTGGGCTTGTCGCCACATAACGAGTAAAGGATCCGTCGTCATTCAGGCGATTTAAACCATTATGATAAGTTGAAACCCAAATAGTGCCTTGGTGATCTTTAAGTATGTCAGTAATGCTATTAGCAGAAATAGATTGAGGATTTTTTGCTTGATGCTGAAAACGAACAATAGACTTTTCATTTAAATCAACGTTGAATAACCCTGATGATCGCGTGCCAACCCAAAGGGTCTGTTTATCTGACAATAAGCTCATAATTCGATAATTGGCGAATTTTTCAGAAATGGCTAACGCATCAATTTTGTTCGTGCGCGTATCAAGCTGATACAAACCACCATTATAGGTACTAAAATAAACAATGTGTTCTGTAGATTGTGCGAACGCACTGATATTATTACTTTTTAAACTTGGATGCTTTTGTGCGTTGTATTGGTTAAACGTTGTCATTTTAGGGTTCCATCTATCTACCCCAGCAAACGTCCCTATCCAAATCATTTGTTCTTTATCTTCAAAGAATGTCAAAATATAATCGCTTTTCAAACTAAATGGATTGGTGACAGAATGATTAAAACGCCAAAAATTGTCGTCAATGGGGTTATAAATTAACAAGCCCTTATCGGTAGCAATCCACAATCGACCTGAAGAATCTTGCTCAATAGCGCCAATAGTATTACTGGGAGGAGAAAAAGCATTATTAGGCTCAAATTTATATTGTTTAAAAGCTGCTAATTTAGGCTGGAATCTAATTAAACCTCGCTCTACCGTACCTATCCATATATAGCCTTGTTTATCCTGAAACAAAGAATTTATGAGTTTTCCATCTTTTGCAATGGCTTGATGATTATCATATTTGATGGTTTTGATAAATTGCCCCTGAAGATCGAAAACGGAAATCCCTCCGCCATTGGTGCCTACCCAAATCGTGCCTTGCTTGGTTTCAAGCAGCGCGTGGATCATATTATTAGATAAACTTTTTTCATTACCAAGTTCTTGTAAAATAACTTTATTTTGCCACTTTCCTTCGACTTTATTTAATATATTTAGGCCTTTTTCAGTCCCTACCCATATTTTTCCTTGGCTATCTTGGAGAATTTCATTGACATTATCATGACTTAATTTTGCCGATACCGAGTTAGTGGTAAACAACTTAAAGCTATTTGTTTTTTCATCAAAAAGATTTAGCCCCCCGCCTCGAGTTGCCACCCATAATTGATTCTTTCTATCCACTAATAAACGGCTAATCACATCTGAACCCAATGATGTCGGGTTTGAGGCATCGTGATGATAACTCACAAAATTATGGCCATCAAAACGATGTAAGCCCTCTTGTGAGCCAAACCACATAAAGCCATGTTGGTCTTGCGCTATAGCACGAACAAACTGATATGAAAGAGGATTATCAAGAGGAAAAGAGCCCAATAAATTGAGCTCTTGTGCCATAGATTTAAAAATAACAAAGGAAAATAAAAATAGAAAAAGTGTTTTTTTCAAAAACTACCACCTTAAAGATTAAAGCCAATATGACGATATTGGCTCTTTAACTTTTATTGTTGCTCAACCCAATGATTGACAGAAATATCTTCTGTTTGGTTAAAATCGACATTGTTCTTCCAAATGAGACCACCATCTATTTCAAAGTTATTCTTCCATATAAGGCCGCCATCTACACCAACCGTATTTTTCCAAATAAGGCCACCGTCAACTCCAACACTGTTTTTCCAGATAAGGCCACCATCGGTACCTAAACTATTTTTCCAGATAAGACCGCCATCGGTGCCTAAATTATTTTTCCAGATAAGACCGCCATCACTGTCTAAATTATCAGCAATATTCCATTGATATCTATCCCCTAAACCTTCAACAAAAAAGTTACCATGCTCATCGACATTGGCCGGGCCAAAATAATGCTGAGAGCCAGCAATATCTTCTGAGATATTCATAGCCGTATTAGCACAATCTATCGCAACACTGTTGAGTGAATCTTTCACGTTTACCACGCCAGCACCTTGCTGGAATACGCTATATGCCAGTTGTCCAGACGCGTCTGTTGCTAACCTCGCGGTTGCCATTATTCGACATTTAACATCATCTGGTGTTAATAATGGGTCTTTATCAAGCATCAAAGCAACAACACCGGAAATAACGGCTGCGGCTTGTGATGTTCCTGACATTTCGAAATATCGACCACCGTCATGAAAATCAGGATGATCGATAACAATTTTTGCATCAAACGACATCAATCCAGATAAATGTCCACCTGGGGCAACAATCTCAGGTTTAATAAAACTTTCAACGGTTGGGCCTGCAGAGCTAAAACTAGCTAACTGATCGTCTTCAAAATAGGTTTCTGTATAACTATCAGTCATTGCCCCTACGGTGATAATGTAAGGAACATTTCCTGGCACACCTACTGACATAGGTTCAGGGCCTTTATTGCCTGCTGACGCAACGACAACAATACCGGCTTGCCAAGCTTTCATCACAGCAACGTTCAGCGGATCATCCCAATAATAAGAGCGAACAGGACCACTAAAAGACATGTTTAACACACGTAGATTTATTTGATCTTTCACTTGGATCGCCCAATCAATACCTCTGATAACGTCGGCATAAGTGGCTTTTCCTTCATCATCAAATGCTTTTATACCCACTAACGAAGCATTGGGGGCAACACCATAAACTTTACCGTTAATATCATAATCACTATTTACCGCGATACTGGCAACATGAGTACCATGACCACTACTTTCACCGCCATAATTACTGATACTATTATTTATCGCATCATACGTGCCCCAAAATTTATCATAACCATATAAATCATTGGTGAGTCCTGATAATTGTTCTATGCCAGTATCTAAAATACCAATGGTGATACCATCACCAAAAATGTGTTCTGAATGAGCTGATGTAGCTTCAATATAATCGGCAACGACCGCTTTAGGTTGCCAACGACGCTGACCTTTACGCCAGCCATTGTTAGATAATTTGACTTGATGATTGATTGAAACCTTTAACCAACTTTCTTGCTTTAAAGCGAAAACTTCATCCTCAGTTAAATTTACCGCAACAGCATTAATGACAGGTAACATGTGGGTGGTTTTAAAGTTATTGATTTCAATTATCTTGTTCAGTTTCGCAAAATCGTTTGCGCTAACTATATAAGACTGGCTTTGATTAATATTACTCGATTGTTTCTTAGTGACTGTCCATGTGGCTATGGTTACCATCAATAATAATAGTAAAAATACCGAAACTTTATTTAATGAAGAGTAAAACATAGGGCTCCCCTTTGTTATTTACAACTTAAAAACTGATTTAAAACATAAGGGTGTATCTTTTGAGCGCTAACTTTCAGCACTTCTTTTATCAATACTTTATTTATAAATCGTTAGGTCTAGCTAAACTACAACACCGAACATATCTATTAATGTCCCTTATTGTCAAACAATAATATCTAACGTTTAACTTTAAAAAATTAATCAGCTATAGCTCAAAAACTAATATCTAGCCGCAAAATTTAGGCTAGATATTAGTAAACTGTTTTAAAATTAGAATGTTACTGTTACGTTCTCAGAACAATTAGCAGAACCTGCATCACATACACTATATGTATATGAACCATACGTTCTGAAACTATCGGTATAGGCGCCATCATTAGCAGTATTACGGTAGAAACTACCATTACGATAGATATCAACATCAGAGGTTGAAGCACCACTCCATGATAAATCTACTTTATTCTTGCCTTTTGAACGGTAGCCGTTAGCTGATAAAGCAATGTCACCTACCGGTGGTTCTACAACATCACCACAACCATTAGCGGTTAAATAAGCATCGGCTGCTGCCGCTTTAACAATTCCGGCACCAAAATAAACATCGTTACCAGCTGCACCAGCATCTTCTGCTGTAGCTTTTAATGCATTACGTATATCGGTACCTGTACAGTTATTGTGATTAGACCATACTAGAGCTGCGACACCAGATACTGCAGGCGTTGCCATTGAAGTACCACTCATAAAACCATAATCACTGGTTCCAATCGTAATATCCATACTAGTTGCCGCTAATAAAGCCGTTCTATCTTCGAAGGCACCACCAACGGCAGGGATCGTTGTTGCGTTGGTATCACCTAGTGTGCCGTATAACATTCCTGCTTCATTATTTATAATAACGGCACCTACACCACCTGAGTTTTCACAATTTTGTACTTTGTCATGAAATGAAATATTACCGCGGTCAATCACACAAACTTTGCCGTTGGCAGAAGAATCAATACTTTCAGCCGTTCCCATAAAATAAGTATTACCAGATGCGGAACCTGAATTTTCCATCGACGAAGAAGCAAAGAAACTACCGTCTGCTGTCAGAGCTGAACTTGTAGCGCCACCAGCGGGATATGTAGATAACGTATCAACGCCACCTGCGGTGACTTCAACACACACTGTTTCATCAGTGGTTGTCGTTGCTTTCTTGCCGCGACCTGTTGTCACTGTACAGCTTGGAAATTGAGAAAAATCAGCAATATTATTATCAGCATCATTTGCACCTATCATCATTACCGATGAATAACCTGCTGGATATGAACGAACATTGTTACCGTCATTACCTGCTGCTGCCACCACTAACCCACCTGACTCAGTGAACGCTTTAAAGGCGTTTTCTTCAGTGCTATTTGCACCGCCACCACCTAAACTCATACTAATAATATTTGCGCCGGCATTACTACATTTATCGGCAGCATAAGCTAAATCAGAAGAATAGCCCCAACCATCAGCATTAAAGACTTTAACAATGTGCATATCAACACCAGGTGCCATGCCAACAACACCCACATTATTATCTGCAGCACCAATAGTACCGGCTACGTGTGTACCATGTGGTCCGCCATTTTCATCCCAGTTTCCGGTTCCTGAATCATTATCACCAGTAATGTTATTCCATACGAAGTCTGGGTTTGAGCGGTCAAGACCTGAATCAATAACACAAACTTTCATACCTGCTGAAGCATTAAAATTAACTTGATTCGCTTGCGATTGGTAAACCGCATATGGGGTAACTTGTCCAGTCATGGGGTTGCCTGTATCGTCATTATAAACAGACAATGGCATACGACGATGATCTTCTTCTATCACCTTAATATGTGGGTTATTTAGTAAACCTTTGACACTTTCTAAATCTTTACCAGCAAAGGATGCCGCGAGAAATCCGTTACCGTCTATTTTAACATCACCACCTAATTGTTTTGCTAACGCTTTAACGATGCCTTTTTTACTATTGTCGACTTGAATAATATATCTGTCATCAGCCGCTTGTGCGCTTAATACGGTTGAAATGGCTATTGCTACTACTGAACCGGTAAATTTTGAAACTTTCATATGTCTCTCCGAATGAGGATGTTTTTTTAATTTTATTATTAATGAGTTCCATTCAATTTTTATTGAACAACGTTATTAATGAAGTTCGTGTTCTTGATATTACCTAAACACAAAAGATCCCCTAGCAAAATAGCGACAGCTTTTCGTACAAAAACGACAAGCACAACAATATTCATTATTAATCAAACACCTAACATGTTTTAAATAAATTTAACTTGGCGGAAAAATCATAAAAAACGTCGTTAATTTGCTAGTTCAAGTCACCAATTAATCCCATGATGAATAGGTTGAAAAATCAACATACAAATAATAACTACCGTGTTATCTACATAGGGAAATGTCATTTAGATAACCTAAACATTGGAGTTACCCTTAAATGAAAAATAATAATAAATATTTGTTAAGCACGTTAGCAATAGCCTTATTATCTGCTACCAGTTACTCAGTTACAGCACAATCAGCGAAAATAAAAAACATCAATAAACTTACAACAGATACTTCTTCGCAAGCTTCTTTTGCACAATGGCGTGCCAATGAAAAGCTGAATAAATTCGACTACACCGATCAATTAATTATTCAATTTAAAGATAAAAACCAAGGGCACGCGATTCCTCCTGGTTTAGCTAAGAAAGTCGGCCTAGATTTAAAACATATCAAACAATTAAAAAGTGGCTTGCACACTGTTTCTATTGGCGAACTTAAACACATAAAAGACTTAGAAAAATTCATTGAAAAAATGAGAAAGCACCCTTCAGTAGAGAGTGTTGAAATAAACTATCGCCGTTTTCTCTACTCTCAAAACCAACCTTGGGGTATCGCTAACACGCAATCTGATTTAATTCCCGATACTGATGCTGCCAATATGACGGTTTGTATTATCGATTCAGGTTATGAACAAACAAACCCAGATTTAAATGCCAATAATGCAACAGGCACCAACAACTCAGGTACAGGAAATTGGTACCAAGCTGGTGGTTCACACGGTACTCATGTTGCAGGAACGATTGCAGGTGTTAACAATACCGAAGGTGTCGTTGGTATTTTGCCAAACACTAATGTTAATTTACACATTGTAAAAGTGTTTAACGCAAGCGGCTGGGGATATTCCGGTGATCTATCTGATGCGGTAGATACTTGTGTTAATAATGGCGCAAAAGTTGTGAATATGAGTTTAGGTGGCGCAGGCTCTACCAATGCAGAGAAAAATGCATTACAAGCAGCAACAGATGCGGGTGTGCTTTTAGTAGCAGCATCAGGAAATGACGGTAATTCTACGCTTTCTTACCCTGCTTCATATGATTCAGTTATGGCGGTCGGTGCTGTTGATCAAAATGGTCAACATGCTGAGTTTTCTCAATATACAAGTCAAGTTGAAGTTGCCGCTCCGGGCGAAGCTGTTTTATCTACGGTAGCTGGAGATGGTCGCTTAGGTTTCATTACTATCGGTTCAACGACATACGGCAATGATAATGTTGTGCCACAAAGTCGCTATGTAGAAAGCGGTGGTAATTATTCTATTAATAATGTTAACGGCACTGCACAGGGTATTTTATCAAGCTGTACCGTTTCAGGCAGTAGCTACAGTTGTAGCGGTAATGTTAGCGGTAATATTTGTTTAGCAGAACGAAATGGCAACCAAGTAGGCAGTAGTTATCCTGAAATTAACCCAGCAAAAGCTTGTGCAGATGCGGGTGCAGCCGGTGTTATAGTTTACAGTGATAATGATCGTCCTGGATTACAAAACCCATTTTTAGTGGATGCTAATAACGATGTAACCGTTCCAACCGTTTCAGTAAACAGATCGTTAGGCCAACAGCTTTCAACACAATTAGGTAGCAATGTCACTTTAACGGTAAATGGCAATCAAGATTATGCTTATTATAACGGTACATCTATGGCTACACCTCATGTTGCAGGCGTAGCGGCTCTTGTATGGAGTAATAATCCTAATTGTAGTGCTAATGATATACGCAGTGCTTTAAAATCGACTGCTGTTGATTTAGAAACCGCTGGTCGTGATGACAAAACGGGTTACGGTTTAGTGCAAGCAAAAGCAGCTTCGGACTCTTTAGCAGGCAACTGTAACGGCACAACACCACCGCCAACAGGCAATGTCTTAGAAAATGGTGTTGCAAAAACAGGCTTAACTGCCAGCACAGGTCAAGAACTTAGCTTTACGATGGCAGTACCTGCTAACGCAACTGACTTAAATTTTGATATGTCAGGTGGTACTGGTGATGCAGATTTATACGTAAAATTCGGCTCAGCTCCTACGACTAGCTCATATGATTGTCGTCCCTATAAAAATGGTAATACTGAAAGCTGTCCAATAGCAACCGCACAAGCAGGTACCTATTATGTGAAAGCAATAGCTTACTCAAGCTTTTCAGGTGTTTCATTAACTGGCAGCTATACCGATAATTCAGGTGGTGGCTCTGGTGGAGCAACGGGTGGCAGTGCAAACGTCACAGATATCAGCATTGCTCGACGTGCGTGGCAATACTACACAATTGATGTACCTGCTGGAATGGCGACATTAGACTTTGATATTAGTGGTGGTACTGGTGATGCCGATCTTTATATAAGAAAAGGTGCTCAACCAACATCATCAACGTATGATTGTCGTCCTTATAAAAATGGCAATACTGAAACCTGTTCATTTACCAATCCTGGTGCAGATACATGGCATATTGGTATTTATGGCTATACTGCAGTATCTGGTTTAACGTTAGATGTAGTGTATAACCCATAAACTAACTTAAGTAACTTGAGACAAAAAAGCCAACTTTTAAAGTTGGCTTTTTATTATTCACTTTCTTGTATTGAAATCAGTTAACTACATGTTAGGATAATTTGGTCCACCGGTTCCTTCTGGTGTTACCCAAGTGATATTTTGACTCGGATCTTTAATATCACAGGTTTTACAGTGAATACAGTTTTGTGAATTAATCACAAACTTTTCACCTTCTTCCGTTTGTTCAACTTCATAAACGCCAGCAGGACAATAGCGTTGCGCAGGCTCAGCATATTTCGGCATATTTACCGTTAACGGGATCAAAGCATCGGCCAACTTCAAATGGCAAGGTTGCTCTTCTTCATGATTAGTATTAGATAAAAACACCGAAGATAATTTATCAAAACTTAACTTATTATCCGGCTTGGGATAATTGATCATGATTGATTCAGACGCCGGTTTTAACTGCTCATGATCTAACGAATCGTCTTTAAAGTTAAACGGCAACTTTCCACCGAAAATATTTTGGTCGAGCGTATTGTATGCACCGCCTAGAAAAGTACCAAACTTATGCATTGCGGGACCAAAATTACGCGTATTGTATAGTTCATCATATAGCCAAGAATTTTGATATGCTTCAGTAAACGACACTAAATCTTTACCACCAGAATGTTCAGATGCGGCCTCAGCAGATAAATCGGCAAAAATAGACTCAGCCGCTAACATGCCTGATTTCATTGCCGTGTGATTACCTTTAATCTTAGCAAAATTAATGGTTCCTGCATCACAGCCCACTAATAAAGCACCGGGCATAGTCATTTTTGGTAGCGAATTAAAACCACCTTTTGCCATGGCTCTCGCACCGTAAGAAACACGTTTACCACCAGATAAATATTGAGCAATTTTAGGATGATGCTTATAACGTTGAAATTCATCAAATGGGCTTAAATGAGGATTACTGTAATTTAAATCAACAATTAACCCAACGAATACTTGGTTATTTTCGGCATGATATAAATAGCCACCACCGTTAGTATCTTTATCTAAAGGCCAACCTGCGGTGTGAACAACAAGACCTTCTTGGTGCTTTTCAGGATCAATATCCCAAATTTCCTTAAAGCCTAATCCATAATGCTGTGGGGATTTATCGGCGTCTAAATTAAACTTTTTAATCAATTCTTTACCCAGATGACCACGACAACCTTCAGCAAACACCGTGTATTTAGCACGTAACTCCATTCCAGGTACGAATGAATCTTTAGGATTACCTTCTACATCTAATCCCATATCACCCGTTAATACGCCAGCTACACTACCATCATCATCATTATAAATAACTTCTTGCGCGGGAAAGCCAGGGAATATCTCAACGCCAAGTTGCTCGGCTTGCTCAGCCAACCAACGGCACATGTTCCCCATACTGGCAATATAGTTACCTTCATTGTGCATAGTTTTAGGCACACTAAAATTAGGTAATTTTATTGCGCTTTCTTCATTATTAAATAGATAAATATCATCACCGGTTACTTTAGTTGTTAACGGTGCGCCCTTTTCTTGCCAATCAGGAAACAACTCATTCAGTGCTCTAGGTTCAAATACGGCACCAGAAAGAATATGCGCGCCAACTTCTGAGCCCTTTTCAACTACGCACACCATTAGCTCTTGTTCTTTTTCTTGTGCTAATTGCATAAGACGACATGCCGTTGATAAACCTGATGGCCCAGCACCAACGATTACCACGTCAAACTCCATTGATTCACGTTCCATAATTTCTCCCAAAATTGTTTCACTATTGAATTTCAAACGCACGTTTGATTTTCAAACACCTGTTTGATAATATCATACCTATAGAATTTTCGTCAGTAAATACTATGCTGTAAAAGAGTATTTACTGATATAAACATATTTGCTCATTTTGAGATAAAGTTACGTTGACGTTGACGCTATCTAAAAGTAATCTTTGAGCCAATAAAACTAAGTCTAGTTCATTATTCTTATTGCGATAAAAACTAGGCAAAAAAAACCAACAAGCATAATTAGAGGCAACGATGAAAGTATTAGTCCCCATCAAACGTGTCATCGACTATAACGTTAAAGTTCGCGTAAAAGCAGACAACACTAATGTTGATTTAGCCAATGTAAAAATGGCTATCAATCCGTTTTGTGAAATCGCAGTTGAAGAAGCAGTTCGATTAAAAGAAGCAGGTACAGCAACTGAAGTTATTGCTGTATCAATTGGCGATAAAGCTTGCCAAGAACAATTACGTACCGCCTTAGCATTAGGTGCTGACCGTGCCATTCAAATTGAAACAGATCAAAATTTAGATTCATTAAATGTGGCGAAATTACTTCAAAAAATTGTTGAAGAAGAACAGCCTCAATTGGTGATTTTAGGTAAACAATCTATTGATAGCGACAACAATCAAACAGGACAAATGCTTGCTGCATTAACAGGGTTAGCGCAAGGTACTTTCGCTTCTGAAGTTAAAGTTGACGGTGATAAAGTAAATGTAACTCGTGAAGTTGATGGCGGTTTACAAACGGTAGCTCTTAACTTACCGGCAATTGTCACCACTGATTTACGCTTAAATGAACCACGTTATGCTTCTTTACCTAATATTATGAAAGCTAAACGTAAGCCATTAGATGTAAAAGCTGCGGCAGATTTTGGTATCGACTTATCACCACGTTCAACACTTTTAAAAGTAACACCTCCTTCAGAACGTCAGGCAGGTATTGTGGTTGAAACAGTAGATGAGTTAGTAGAAAAGTTAAAAAATGAAGCGAAGGTGATCTCATGAGTATTTTAGTTTTTGCAGAGCACGATAATAACGAATTAAAAGCTGATACATTAAAAACGGTAGCTGCCGCTCAAGCGATTGGTGGCGACATTCACCTTTTAGTAGCCGGCTCAAACTGTTCAACGGTTGCTGAGCAAGCTGCGAAAGTCAATGGTGTGAGTAAAGTACTGGTTGCAGATAACCCTGCTTATGAGCATCAATTAGCTGAAAACGTAAGTTTATTAGTGACAGAATTAGCCGCTGACTACGAGCATATTATTGCAACCGCATTAACTACAGGCAAAAATTTTATGCCACGTGTTGCAGCTCTATTAGATGTCGCGCAAATTTCTGACATTATTGCAGTTGAATCAGCTGATACTTTTGTTCGTCCGATTTATGCGGGTAATGCCATTGCAACCGTGCAAAGTTTAGATAGCAAAAAAGTGATCACGGTACGTTCTACTGGTTTTGATGCTGTTGCTACTGATGGCAACGCTGAGATCGTCAACATTGACAACGCAACTGACGCGGGTACTTCAAGCCATGTTAGTGATGAGTTAACAGTTTCTGAACGTCCAGATTTAGGCGCAGCAAGTGTGGTAATTTCTGGTGGCCGTGGCATGCAAAATGGTGATAACTTTAAGTTATTAGAAGGCATTGCAGATAAGTTAGGAGCAGCCATTGGTGCTTCTCGCGCTGCTGTTGATGCTGGTTTTGTTGCCAATGATATGCAAGTTGGTCAAACAGGTAAAATTGTCGCCCCTGATTTATATATTGCCGTTGGTATTTCAGGTGCAATTCAGCATTTAGCCGGTATGAAAGACTCAAAAGTAATTGTTGCTATCAATAAAGATGCTGAAGCACCAATTTTTCAAGTTGCTGACTACGGTATTGTGGGTGATTTATTTGACGTTTTACCAGAGCTTGAAGCAAAACTTTAAATAAAAAATAACCTTTAAAAACAATCTAAAAAGCCAATCAGCAAAACTGATTGGCTTTTTTATTCTATTATATTTCTACGTTAATTATATGAATAAAGGAATAAAAACGGTTTATAACTTTATTTAAAGTAAACTTCTAATGCCTCGCTTCCGCCAATTAACTCACCATCTATAAAGACCTGAGGCACAGTCTCTGCATTAGCCACGGCTTTTAAGGTGGATAAACTAATATCTTTTCCCACTTCTAACGCTTCAAAAGATAAGCCTTTTTCATTCAATAATTGCTTTGCTTTTTTACAGAATGGGCAATCAGGTTTGCTAAATACTGTTACTGTTTGTTTTTGTGTAGCATTTGGATTGATATAATTTAACATAGTGTCAGCATCAGAGACTTCAAATGGGTCACCTTCAACCTCAGGTTCTATAAACATTTTTTCGATAACGCCATTTTTAACTAACATCGCATATCGCCAACTGCGTTTACCAAAACCAATATCACTTTTATCAACTAGCATACCCATCGCTTGTGAAAAATCGCCATTGCCATCCGGAATAAAGCTGATTTTTTCTGCGTGCTGATTTTCCGCCCAAGCATTCATCACAAAAGTATCGTTAACCGATAAGCAAACAATTTCGTCCACCCCATTCGCAAAAAATGTTTCAGCCAATTCATTATATCTAGGTAAATGTGTTGAAGAACAAGTCGGAGTAAAAGCACCGGGTAAGGCAAAAACAATGACGGTTTTGTTATCAAAAATACTTTCTGTAGTTCGTTTAACCCAAGCACCATTGTCAATCATTGGGAAGCTTAATGATGGGATCTTTTGTCCTTCGATATTTTTTAACATAATACTCTCTTTTGTTGTTCAATTATTAAGTTGGAATAATTATCTAATATTTCTTGCAATAAATATAATCAATTAATTCGATAAAGATGTTCTATTAAATCTATCATCAGTCACTGAGTAATCGTTATAATTGGAAAGATAGCTAAAACTAATGTTAGAACAAAATCAACAAAATTCATTATTCATCGCAAGCATCGTATTCTTTTCCGTCCAGTTTTACTATAATTTACCTAAGTTCCCTTAAGAGTATTGTTTATGTCTTGGCAAGACCAATTATCCGATCTTGTATATTCAACTGATAAAGGCAAAATTAAGCCTGATAAAGTAAAGTCGATTACCCCAACCGATGGTTTTGCGAAAGTAAGAAGAGAAACCAAAGGGAGAAAAGGCAAAGGCGTGATGGTGATCAGTGGTTTAGGCCTAGATACTAAAGCGTTAAAAGACTTAGCCAGCAAACTAAAAAAAAGTTGTGGTACCGGCGGTAGTGTTGTCGATGAGACCATTGAAATTCAAGGCGACAACCGCGAAGCCATTCAGAAAATTTTAGAAAAGTCCGGCTATAAAGTAAAATTTATTGGTGGCTAATCACTAAGAATTCTCCATCATCTTATATGAGAAAACAATGACAACGATACAACCAAGCGAATTATCAATTTTATTGATTGAACCTTCAGATACGCAAAGTAAGTACATAATAAACCAATTAAAAGCACAAGGAATTAATAAAATAACCCTCGCAAAAAGTTTGACTGAAGCTAGAGAAATACTGACTCGCCAACATTATGATTTAATTGCCAGTGCCATGTATTTTGATAATGGTACCGCGTTAGATTTACTTAAAGAAATCAAACACTCTGAGCGTAATCAAGACTCTGCTTTTATGTTGGTTTCGAGCGAATGTAAACGTGATAATCTAGAAGAGTACAAACAGTCGGGTGTTGTAGCCATTTTACCTAAACCTTTTACTTCTGAGCATTTACATGCGGCAATTAACAATACCATTGACTTATTAACTGCTGACGAAATGGAATTAGAATATTTTGATGTTCATGAAATCCGCGTTTTATTAGTTGATGACAGTAAATTAGCTCGTAACCACATTAGGCGAGTATTAAATAACTTAGGTTTATTAAAAGTTACTGAAGCGGTTGATGGTAAAGAAGCGATTAATTTACTCAATGAAAATATGTATGATTTAATCGTGACTGACTACAATATGCCTGAGGTTGATGGCAGAGAATTAACCCGATATGTCAGAGAGCAAAGTCAACAATCTCACCTCCCTATATTAATGGTAACCAGTGAAAGTAACGACACGCACCTTGCCAATATTGAACAAGATGGTGTGAACGCACTATGTGATAAACCTTTCGAGCCAGAATTTGTCAAGCAAATCCTTTTTAGATTGCTAGAGCATTAACAGCATAACGTTTACCAATAGTGCTTATCAAATCGATTTAGTTTGCTTTGATCTGATAAGCGCGTAGTTTCATCGCTATTTTATTATGAGAAACATTCAATCTCTCCGCTAACTTTCTTGTTGTCGGGTATAAAGGGTAAAGCTCGGTTAATAATTTACGTTCAAACCTGGCTTGTGCATCAGCCCAATCAACAATACCTTCTTCTGGTATTGGAGTACTTTGAAGATCCATGTTCGATTCAAATAAAACACTGCTGACATTTTCTTCAGTGATATAGTCGTTTTCACTCAGTGCTACGAGCCTAAAGATAACATTTTCCAATTGACGAATATTGCCCGGCCAGTGGAAAGCTTTTAACATTTTTAATGCTTCTTCAGTGATAAAGGGAACGCGTTGATTGACTTGACTAGCCGCATTCAAAACAAAATGATTAACCAATAATTGTATATCTTCAGTTCTGTGCCTTAATGCAGGCAATTCTAATCTTAAGACATTTAGTCGATAATAAAGATCTTCACGAAACTGTTGCTGTTCGATCAATTCAGTAAAGTTTTGATGACTTGCACTGATCACTTTAACATCGGCAGTAAACTCTTTTGTCCCCCCTACTTTTCGATATTTATAGTCTTGTAAAAAACGTAATAATTTAGCTTGTAGGTAATTCGACATTTCGGCTATTTCATCAAGAAAAATGGTGCCACCATGGGCAAGCTCAAACAAGCCCGGCTTTCCCCCTTTACTAGCTCCAGTAAACGCACCACTCTCATAACCAAACAATTCACTCTCTAATAATTGCTCTGGTAAAGCCGCACAGTTAATCGTTAAAAATGGCTTTTGTTTTCTATCGCTTAATTGATGTAAAGCGCGCGCTATTAACTCTTTACCTGTACCGGTATCTCCCGAAATAAGCACAGGTAAATCCAACTCGGAAAAACGTTTAACTTGTGCAAGTACCAAACGTATTTTTTCTGAAACACCTATGATTGACTTTAATGCGTCATCCGTCGACGATTGCATCAGTGCAAGTTGTCGTCCGACTTTATCCATTGACTTTAAACTGATAACAGCACCCGTAATTTTCTTTGCAGAAACCACAGGATTTACATCGGCAATAAATGGTTGTTGTAGAAAGTTTATTGATAAACTTACCTCGTTTGAGGTTAAAAAGTGTTTAAGAGGAACATCGATTAATTTGATAATATTGTGATTGACTAACGAAGTTATTTTACTGTTATTGATCACTAATTGATTAGCCGCAGCATTACTCGCCAAAATGACCCCGTGTGCATCAATATCAATAATTGGATCAGAAATTCTACTCAATAAGGTTTGAAGGTGATTTTCTCTAAGCTCTGCAGGCATTTGATCAATTTCTATACAGTCAATAACACCTGATACTTGTTTTAATGAACGCTTAATATCTGCAAGCGATAAATCTTTGCTATCAAGATGAACAAAAGTAAAATTTGTTTCTACTTCAATACTCTTTACATTCCAAAATTTCAGAGAAAATATCGATAATATCTCTTGGCTAATACCAATTCTATCGGATGATTCAATTTTAACGCGCATAGTGTATTAATATTATTACAAAGTAATATTTATATTACACCCTAGATATGAATAAATTCAATAGAAATAACCAAATTGAGTAAGTATTTCTTGAAACTAGCCAAGCGCGTAATATTTTTATTACAAGCATTTGCCGAACAAGACAATAAATAAACATAACCCACTGATAGTAAACGATATTAAACAATTGGTTTCGTTATTGCTTTAACTGTTTATATAAGCATTCAAAATAACTAGTTTTAACATTTACGATTAAAACAATAAATTAGAGAGATATATGCATCACAGTAAGTTTATAGAGACACAAGCAATTCATTCTGGTCGAATTAATGACGAGCAATTCGGCTCATTAGCAACTCCTTTATATCAAACTTCGACATTTATATTTGATAACGCAGAACAAGGCGCTGAGCGTTTTGCTGGCGAATCAGAAGGCTTTATATATACTCGACTTGGTAACCCAACCACCAGACAATTAGAGATGCGCGTTGCAGCGATGGAAGGTATGGAAGATGCTGCAGCAACAGCGACAGGTATGGCAGCAGTATCAGGTGCTTTATTAGCAAATTTATCTGCAGGTGATCACATTATTTCATCTAAAGCCGTTTATGGTTGTACCTATGCGCTTATTAGTCACATGTTAACAAAATTCGGGATTGAAGTGAGTTTTGTCGACATGTCTAACCCAAGTAATATTATTGCCGAGATAAAAGAAAATACTAAAGTTTTATTTTTAGAAAGCCCAGTAAACCCTAATTTAGAAGTATTAGATTTAACCAGTATTTTAGCAATAACAAAAAAACACAATATTATTTCGGTAGTTGATAATACCTTTATGACCCCAGTTTTACAGCAACCAGCTAAGATGGGCGCAGATATTATCATCCATAGTGCAACAAAATATCTCAACGGTCATGGTGATGTTGTTGCTGGCATTATCTGTGGTTCAAAAGAAATGATCGAGCACATAAAATTAACCGCGTTAAAAGATATCGGTGCAACGATGAGTCCACATGATGCTTGGTTAATTCTTCGAGGATTAAAAACATTACATTTACGTGTAGAACGTCATTGTCAAAATGCACAATTATTGGCTGAGTTTTTAGAGTCACACCCAAGTGTAGATAAAGTTTTTTATCCTGGCCTTCCCTCTCATTCAGGGCATCAATATATTGGTACACAAATGAAAGCAGCAGGAGGAGTAATTGCTTTTGAATTACATACTAATTTAAAAGGCGGGGCAGAATTTATTAATCGAATGAAATTATTTTCAATTGCAGTTAGTTTAGGTGATGCAGAATCATTGATTCAACATCCTGCTTCAATGACACATTCACCTTATACTGATGAGGAGCGCAGAGCAGCAGGTATAAGCGATAGTTTAATAAGAATTTCAGCTGGTCTTGAAAACGTGACTGACTTAATTGAGGATTTAAAACAATCGCTAGATGCGATTGAAAACCCTTGTCAAAGTGTGGCCTAATTCTCAATAAACTAATTTAAAAATCCTCAGCGTCATTGTTATACGCACCATATAATGACGTTGAGCTAAACTCCCCCTATAATTAACCTCTTGAAAATTAGATAAGTTTTACCTACCTTTTTTAGGTTTATTTTTCCTACCTCGGCCACGGGCTTGCTTTTTAGCTTCACGTTCTGCAATTTTATTTTCTTGTATCTTAGCAAAATGGTGATTCTCTTGTTCAACCATTTCTGGCATTTCAAAAGTTAAACCACCTAAAGTTTTATCTCTAATTTCATTGATTAAAATAGCTGATGCTTTATGAAAATCAACTCGGCCTCCACTTTTTACACATCCTCGTATACGACCAATAGCTTCAATTAACTCAACTTCAGTATGTGGTAAATCTGCTAATTTATATCTCTCTTTTAAGCGCTTGGGGTAAGCCTGCAATAAATACTCACCAGCAAAACAAGCAATATCATCGTGATCAAAAGCAGTATCTTTTACTGCACTAGTGATCGCTAATCGGTACCCACTATTTTCATTTACAATTTTAGGCCATAACATGCCAGGAGTATCGTAAAGATATAATCCTTCTTCGAGCCTGATTCTTTGTTGTCCTTTAGTAACCGCCGGTTCATTACCTACTTTAGCTTTTGCTTTTCCAACTAACGTATTTAGCAGAGTCGACTTACCTACGTTAGGAATTCCCATAATTACGACATTAATTTGCTTTCCCGCTTCATCTTTATTTGGGACTAATTTTTTTATTAACGAAGGAATAGTTTTAGCGACAGAAGAATTTTCAGTTGTCATAGCAATCGCTTTAACATTTTGTTGGGACTCTAAATAATCGAGCCAATGCTTCGTTTTTTCAGGGTCTGCTAAATCACTTTTATTTAAAATTTTTATTAATGGTTTATCCCCTCGGATCTCAGTGATCATCGGATTTTCACTACTAAAGGGTAGGCGTGCGTCGCATACTTCAATAACAACATCAATTTGCGGAAGAATTTCTTTAATTTCTTTTTGAGCCTTATGCATATGCCCAGGAAACCAATTTATAGCCATTATAAAATTATCACATTAAGTTTTTGTAGATTTTAACAAAAATACTAATTTCCGGCATTAAATAATCATTTTATCTATCCAATAACTTCAACTTGCCATAAAAGTACGAACAACATCGTAAATATATCTAGCAATTACGATAAAATTCGTACATATTGATAAAAGAAAATAAATAAAAGGTAACGACATGACTAGAAAAAAACATGAAAACATAAATAACGAAGGCGATGTAGATATGACGCCAATGTTAGACATCGTATTTATATTATTAATATTCTTCATTGTTACTACTTCGTTCATTAAAGAAGAAGGTTTAGAAGTTAATCGCCCTAAAGCTAACAAAAGTAGTAAAAGTAACTCACCAGTAATCGTAGTGACAATTAATGATTCTGGTTTAGTTTCCCTAAATGGCAAATTGGTTGATATTGAAAGGTTAGCTGCCAGAATAGAAAGTTATCTAGCCACTAACAATACAAACAGTGCAGTCGTGATTCCTAGTTACGACACAAGTCACGATCATGTAGTACAAGTTATTGATAAAATTAAAACCTTTGATCATTTAACGATATCAATAGGGAAATAAAGTTATTCAAACTATTCACAAGGTTTGAGGTAAAATAATTTTATAAAAATGTATAGAGAGAAATCTAAAAGCCCGCTACAAGCATGCGGGCTTTTGTGAACTTTAGCTCGTATATAAGGCTTTCAATCACCTACTCTCATCTAATGTCAAGCACACTCAGATACTTTGTATTGCTGGCAATACAATTTGCTTGCATAAAAGGCGAATGTTTCGAAGGCAGGAATACTCATAGAACTAGCTGTTCAGCGTTTCAAGCACAGAAACAGGCTTTCCGTCCCAGAAATATGATCACTATGCTGTAGGCAACAAGAGGCCTCTTTCATGTCGGGCGTATATTTCACACTGACATATCTTTATATCTTGATAGAAAAAACATCGCATGCGGGTAATCAAATGACACGCACAAAAAAAGGCTATCCGTTAGGATAGCCTTTTCTCATAATAGAAGCCTAGCAATGTCCTACTCTCACATGGGAACTCCCACACTACCATCGGC